>NZ_LKEK01000062.1:0-66654 GCF_001466905.1 Pseudomonas sp. ICMP 3272 | reverse complement strand
TTTGGTTACTTTGGCCCCATCAAAGTAACTCGCCGAGGGGCGAAAAGGTGACTCAAGTCGAGCCGAAATCTCGCTGAATCGCAGAACTGTGTGACGCAGAGCGTCACGAAAGGCATTACCACGCGGAGCGTGGGAACGAGAATCTGNTGGGAACGAGAATCTGAGTCGAACGCCAATTCACCTGAAGTCACAGAACCGCTGTGTGACGCAGAGCGTCACGATAGGCATTACCACGCGGAGCGTGGGAACGAGAATCTGAGCCGAACACCAATTCACCTGAAGTCACAGAACCGCTGTGTGACGCAGAGCGTCACGAAAGGCATTACTACGCAGGATGAACGATAGTCAACGACACCCAGTCAGCCCTGATCCTCGATCGGATAGCGGCTGTCATTCAGGCTTTCCTTGATCTTGCGCAGGTGCGGCTGGAAGTCGACGCCGCGGCGCAGGGTCATGCCGGTGGCCAGCACATCAAGAACGGTGAGCTGGATGATCCGCGAGGTCATCGGCATGTAGATGTCGGTGTCTTCCGGCAGGGGAATGTTCAGGCTCACAGTGCTGGCCTGCGCCAGTGGCGAGCCAGCTGCCGTCAGGCCCAGCACCGAAGCGCCATTTGCACGGGCAATGCGGGCCACTTCCACCAGCTCGCGCGTGCGCCCGGTGTAGGAAATGATCACGAACAATTCACCGGTATGGGCCACCGACGCAATCATTCGTTGCATCAGCACATCGGCATGCGCCGTGACCGCCAGGTTGAAACGGAAGAATTTGTGCTGCGCATCAAGCGCCACCGGCGCCGAGGCACCCAACCCGAAAAAGTGGATCTGCCGTGCCTGGATCAGCATGTCCACGGACTTGCTGATCAGCGCCGGGTCCAGTTGCTGGCAGGCGCTGTCGAGCGAAGCAATGGCGCTACCGAAAATCTTCTGGGTATAGGCCTCGGGATTGTCGTCGGCTTCCACAGCGCGGCTGACATAGGCTGCGCCGCTTGCCAGGCTCTGGGCCAGTTGCAGTTTGAGCTCCGGATAACCGCTGACGCTGAACGAACGGCAGAAGCGGTTAACCGTCGGTTCGCTGACCTTGGCGGCCTGGGCAAGCGCTGCAATGCTCAGCCGCGTTGCCATCTGCGGGTTGAGCAGGATCACTTCGGCCACCTTGCGCTCGGCCTTGTTCAACTCATCGAGTCGGCCCTGGATTTGCTCCAGGAGGTTTCTTACGCGGTCCATTCAAAGTCCTTGTCGGGGGCTGATTCACCAACGGTTTTGGCCTGAGCTTTTTTTAGCTCTTTAGCCTGTAGCAAAGGTGGCCTATCGTACTGAGGGCCTGTGTTGATCACCACTGGAATATGCTTTTAGGCAGAATGTTGTGGTTATTACTACATATGGCCTTGAGTAACGCCTTTAAAAAAGGTATTTGTAGCCTAACTTGATAAAAGAACCAACATTATGCCCTTGATTACGGTTGAACCGTGCACATTTGCCCTGTTTGGTGCCTTGGGGGACCTGGCGGTACGCAAGCTGTTCCCGGCTCTTTATCAGCTTGATCGCGCTGGACTGCTGCACGAAGACACAAAAATTCTTGCCCTGGCGCGTGAACCCGGCGACGAACAGTCGCATCTGGCGTATATCGAAAAATCCATGCGCCGCTTCATTCCCGAGGCCGAACTCGAGCCCGACAACCTGGGCCGGTTTCTGGCGCGCCTCAGCTACCTGCATGTCGACTTCCTCAAGGCTGAGGACTACGTCGCGCTTGCCGAACGCGTCGGCACTGCGGAAACCCTGATCGCCTATTTCGCCACCCCGGCCTCGGTCTACGGCGCAATCTGCGAGAACCTCGCTTCGGTCAATCTGGCCGAGCGAACTCGCGCCGTGCTGGAAAAGCCCATTGGCCACGACCTGGCTTCTTCGCGCCGGGTTAACGACGCAGTGGCGCAGTTCTTCCCGGAAAACCGCGTCTATCGTATCGACCACTATCTGGGCAAGGACACGGTACAGAACCTTATTGCCCTGCGTTTCGCCAACAGCCTGTTCGAAACCCAGTGGAACCAGAACCATATTTCTCATGTGGAAATCACGGTTGCCGAGAAGGTCGGCATCGAGGGCCGTTGGGGCTACTTCGATCAGGCCGGTCAATTGCGCGACATGATTCAGAACCACTTGCTGCAACTGCTCTGCCTGATCGCCATGGACCCGCCCAGTGACCTGTCGGCCGACAGTATTCGTGACGAGAAGGTCAAGGTGCTCAAGGCGCTGGCACCGTTCACGCCCGAGCGTCTGGCGACCCAGGTGGTGCGTGGGCAGTACACCGCTGGCTACAGCGAAGGCAAGGCGGTGCCGGGTTATCTGGAAGAAGAGAACTCCAACACCCAGAGCGATACTGAAACCTTCGTCGCGTTGCGTGCCGATATCCGCAACTGGCGCTGGTCGGGTACGCCGTTTTATCTGCGTACCGGCAAGCGCATGCCGCAGAAAATGTCGCAGATCGTGATCCATTTCAAAGAGCCGCCGCACTACATCTTCGCGCCGGAACAGCGTTTGCAGATCAGCAACCGCCTGATCATCCGCCTGCAGCCCGACGAAGGCATTTCCTTGCAGGTGATGACCAAGGACCAGGGGCTGGACAAAGGCATGCAGCTGCGCAGCGGGCCCTTGCAACTGAATTTTTCCGACACCTACCGCAGCGCTCGTGTCCCCGACGCTTATGAGCGGTTGTTGCTGGAAGTCATGCGTGGCAATCAGAACCTGTTTGTCCGCAAAGATGAAATCGAGTACGCCTGGCAATGGTGTGATCAGTTGATCGCTGGCTGGAAGAAGGCGGGCGATGCGCCCAAGCCTTATCCTGCCGGAACCTGGGGGCCAATGAGCTCCATTGCCCTGATTACTCGTGACGGGAGATCCTGGTATGGCGATATGTGACCTTGAGCTGCCAGCAGGGCTGGTAGCACGTGATTTCGACACACCGCAGCAACTGGCTGATGCGCTGGCTGCCAACGTCGCCGAGCGCCTGAAGCAGGCAATTGGCGAAAACGGTCTGGCGACCCTGGTGGTGTCCGGTGGTCGCAGTCCGGTGGCCTTTTTCAAGAGCCTGGCCGTGCAGCCGCTGGACTGGTCGAAAGTAGTCATCAGCCTGGCTGACGAGCGTTTTGTGCCGACCGAGCATGCCGACAGCAATGCGGGCCTGCTGCAGCGCCACTTGCTGCAGGGGCCTGTGGCGAAGGCGAAGTTTCTGGGGCTGTACAGCGTTGCGGGCAGTGTCGAGGAGGCAGCGCTCGCTGCCGATCAGGCCTTGGCCGAGCTGCCACCGATTGATGTACTGATTCTGGGCATGGGCGACGACGGGCATACCGCGTCGCTGTTCCCCGATAGCCCGAACCTGAAAGAAGCCCTCGATCTGCAAGGCGAGCGCCGCTGCCTGCCGATGCTCGCACCGAGCGTGCCGCATCAGCGCCTGACCCTGACCCGCCGCCTGTTGGCGTCGGCACGTTCGCCGATCCTGTCGGTGTCCGGCCAGGCCAAACTCGACACCCTGCGCACCGCGCTGGCGGGCGATGACCTCGCCGAGATGCCGGTGCGTGCGTTTCTCAACCCGTCTCTCGAGATTTACTGGTGCCCATAAGCAAAGGAAACGTCGCCATGACACAGAACGAAAATAATCAGCCGCTCATCAGCATGGCGAACAAGATTGCCCAGATTGACGAACTCTGCGCCAAGGCAAAGATTCTGCCGGTCATCACCATTGCTCGTGACCAGGATGTGCTGCCTCTGGCCGATGCGCTGGCCGCTGGCGGCATGACTGCACTGGAAGTTACGCTGCGCTCGGCGTTCGGTCTGAGCGCCATCCGTATTCTGCGTGAACAGCGTCCGGAACTGTGTGTGGGTGCCGGCACCATTCTGGACCGCAAGATGCTGGCAGATGCCGAAGCGGCAGGTTCGCAGTTCATTGTGACCCCTGGCAGCACGCAAGACCTGCTGCAAGCCGCAGTCGACAGCCCGTTGCCCCTTTTGCCGGGCGTCAGCAGTGCCTCGGAAATCATGATCGGTTATGCCATGGGCTATCGCCGTTTCAAGCTGTTTCCGGCCGAGATCAGCGGCGGTGTGGCGGCGATCAAGGCCTTGGGCGGACCTTTCAATGAGGTGCGTTTCTGCCCGACTGGCGGCGTCAACGAGCAGAACCTGAAGAGCTACATGGCCTTGCCCAACGTCATGTGCGTGGGCGGGACCTGGATGATTGATAACGCCTGGGTCAAGAATGGCGACTGGGGCCGCATTCAGGAAGCCACTGCGCAGGCAATGGCGTTGTTTGACTGATTTTCAGGATTTCGGAGTCAGCCCCTTTGCGGCTGATTCCGACAAGGAAGTTGTTGTTGGTTGTATGGCTTTGCGGTGCTCCCTGGTCCGGAGCACCGTTTTTTTCTCCCCCGGGCCGCCTCTTTGTTTATCCCTTGTCCTTGAACGACTGACGTGGGCGCGTGCGCAGCGGGTCCAATAGCGCGCCAAGGCCGTTGTGATCGATTTCCTGCATCAATGCCAGCAAACCTCCCAGTTCACCTTTCGGAAAGCCTTCGCGCGCGAACCAGTTCAGATAATGACCTGGCAAGTCGGCGATCAGACGGCCTTTGTATTTGCCGAATGGCATTTCCTGCGTCACCAGCAGCTTGAGTTTTTCCGGATTCATCCGCGATACGCCTGTATTTCTCTCTCGGCCAGTACGATACGTGCATTCTGCATGCAGGCCAAACGACAGATCATGCAGAAGTCACGAACAGCCAATTGTGAAAATTTCGTAAGATATTGATTTTAATAAATTATTTTCATATCAGAAACTGGCACGGTGTCTGCAATTACCTATACATCGAACACTTTCGTATCAACCTGCCATTAGGAAATTATCAAATGACTGATATCAACAAAGAAACGATCTCTATCCTGAATGACCTGATCGAAACCAGCAAAGATGGTGAAGAAGGTTTCCGTACCAGCGCAGAACACGCAAAAAGCGCCCAGGTAAAATCGTTCCTTGCCAACCGCTCTACTGAAGTGGCTGCGGCTGTTCGTGAACTGCAAGCTGAAGTGACCGCACTGGGTGGCAAGCCTGAAGACTCGTCCAGCGTGTCTGGCGCACTGCACCGCGCATGGGTCAACCTGAAGTCGATGGTGACTTCGGATGACGACAAGGCTGTACTGGAAGAAGTCGAAAAAGGCGAAGACGTTGCCAAGAAGGCTTATCGCGAAGCGCTGGAAAAAGCCCGTGCCAAGAACGTTGCCCCTAA
Source organism: Pseudomonas sp. ICMP 3272 (assembly GCF_001466905.1). Lineage (NCBI taxonomy): Bacteria > Pseudomonadati > Pseudomonadota > Gammaproteobacteria > Pseudomonadales > Pseudomonadaceae > Pseudomonas > Pseudomonas sp. ICMP 3272. The sequence continues at coordinate 61,385 of NZ_LKEK01000062.1, read as the reverse complement.
CGTTATTGCGCTGATTGAAAAGCAGCAGGCTGGCGTTCTGGCCAACCACGACAAAGTAAAAGCACTGCGTGACGCAGCACGTGCAGCCCACGCCGCATCGTAATTCGATGTTGCAGCGGTAACTAAAAACGCCAGCCAGTCTGGCGTTTTTTTATGCCCGTCGGCAGCTCATCAAACCTGGTCGGTCATCTCTCTGGTAACCGAACTGCGATGCTCTACGCGGTTACGACCCTTGTGTTTGGCCTGATAAAGCGCCTTGTCGGCTATTCCAAAAAACGCCTCCAGCTTGTCTCCCTGACGCACGATCTCTGAAACAACACCGATACTCACGGTGATGGGCTGCTGTGCTCCCGGAAACGGCGGCAGTGATTCAGCCGCCCTGCGGATCTGTTCGGCAATCATCATGGCTCCCGGCAAGTCGGTTTCCGGCAGCACAACCACAAACTCCTCGCCGCCATAACGTGCAACCCGGTCGCCGGGTCGGCGGATATTGAAGGAGATGGTTTGTGCAATCAGGCGCAGTGCTTCGTCCCCGCCCTGATGACCATGACGCTCGTTGAATGCCTTGAAATGGTCTACGTCGATCATCAGCAAGGACAGCTGTTTGCCTGAGCGTTGTGCCCGCGCCCATTCGGTTTCCATGGCTTCGTCAAGTTGGCGACGATTGTCGAGCCCGGTCAAACCGTCCGTCGCAGCCAGGCTGGCCAGTGCATCTTCAGCGCGATGGCGTCGTCGCAACTCACGACACAGCAGCCATGTCAGCCACAGGATTCCGAGACACAGTACGCTGGTAGCGGAACCGACCAGCCATGCATTGCGCCGCCATACCGCATACACCTCGTCCTCGGACTGACCGATGACGACAACCAGCGGCAGATTGCCGACCCGGGAAAACGTATACAGCCGACGAGCGTTCAACTGCGTCGACATGGCAGCAAAGCTGCCATCTCCTTCTTGAAGAATGCGCTGAAAGTTGGGGCTGTGGCTGTAGTCCTTGCCGATCAGGTCTTCGCCCTCCAGATCGGGGTAGCGGACGATCAGGATGCCTGCGGTATTGATCAGGTTGATACTGCTGCCGACACCCAGATTCTGGCTCATGAACAAGTGTTTGAAATACACCAGCCGCATTGCCGCACTTACAATGCCGTTGAACTCTCCGTTGGGGCCTGACATGCGACGGCTGAAACTGATGCACCAGTCCTTGTAACCCCAACGACTTTTGTACGGCGCACTGACGTGCAGACCCAGCGAAGGGTCCGCCTTGTGGTCTTTGAAATAGGAGCGGTCGGAGAAGTTGTCGTTTCGAGGGATGACGGACAGTGAGTCAGCCAGTATGGCGCCCTTGTTATCGAGCATTACCAGATCGCCTTTGAAAGACGCTGCAGTGGCGCGATCAAACAGGACAAGTTGTCGCAGTTCGGGTGACAGGTCCTGAAGGTCCGGACGCTGCCATGCGCTGATCATGCCTTGCAGGGACGAGTCGTAAAGTTCTGCGTTATGCATGACGTCGGCATCAATCAATTGCACGATATTGGCCGCCGCACGCGCGGCAGTCTGCGCTGCGTCGTCACGCTCCCGGGCCAGTAAAGACGCCACAATCCCCAGTATGGCGAACATTGACAGTGAGCTGCCAAAGATCAGCATGAGTTCCGGTCGGGTCCATTTGAGCCGGTCTTGCCGAGATGACGCAAACAACATCATTGGTTGTTCTACCTGCAGACGAATGAATCTTGATAAATGGTTAAGACAGTTATCATTATTTTTATGATTTTAATGCTGGGTGTATAGCACGCTCCTTATAGCCTCATATGAATGGAATGTGAATAAAGCAAGTGTATTTAAAATGATGCGAACAGACGCACACGGGCGACTGTAAAAAACAGGGGGAGTAATTTATTTCTTGAAGGGATCAGCGGGGCAGCTGTATGCCGAACGTATTGACACCCTTGTCGCTGTTCACGAACACGGTGCCGCCGTGCATCAATGCAATGGCCTTGACGATGGCCAGCCCAAGGCCATGATTGGCGCCGCTGTTGCTGCGTGAGGCATCGACCCGATAAAAGCGCTCGAACAGCCTGGGCAAATGTTCCGGGGCTATCTGCATGCCAGGATTGGTCACGCCGATACTCACATGGGCATCGCGCGACTCGATAGTTACCTCGATGACCTGACCGGCGTCGGTGTGTTGCACGGCATTGTGCAGCAGGTTGATCAAGGCGCGGCGCAAGTGGGGCTTTTCAATCGGTGCGCTGGCGTCGCCTTGAACCCGGACTTGCACGTGGGCATCTTCCAGAATGAAATCCAGGTAATCCAGCGTGGTGGCGACTTCGTCTGCCAGTGACGCGCAGGTCTGTGCTTTGACCTTGGTGCCTTGATCCGCGCTGGCCAGAAACAGCATGTCGTTGATAATCGAGCGCAAACGCTCCAGCTCTTCGAGGTTTGATTGCAACACCTCGAAATAATGCTCGGCAGAGCGGCCGCGGGTCAGCGCCACCTGGGTCTGGCCGATCAGGTTGGTCAGCGGTGAACGAAGCTCGTGCGCCACATCGGCATTGAACGACTCGAGCCTAGAGTAGGCCTGCTCGACCCGTTCCAGCGTGGAGTTGAACGAAGCGACGAACTGTTCAAGCTCCGGTGGCAGCGGCGAAATCTGCAAGCGCCCGGACAGCCTTGGCGGGGCGAGCTTCTGGACCTCCTGCGAGAGACTGGTCAACGGACGCAGGCCGATGCGCGCGACCCAGTAACCAAGCGCCGAAGCCAGCAAAATACCCAGCGTGGCCAGGCTGATCAGCGCGACCAGCAGCGAGTGTTGGGTATGCCAGAATGTCTCGGTATCGATGGCGGTCAGAAAACGCAGCGCCGGGCGCTGTTCCTTGGCCGGGAATTCGCTGACCAGCACCTTGAATGCGAACGGGTGATCGGCCAGTTTCAGGTCATGCATACCCGGTGCGCCTTGCGCGAAACGACGAATGTTCGCGTCCGGGTTGCCGAATTCGTACAGCGGGTTGTCGCTCACTACCCAGAAACGCAAGCGCTTGTCTTCCTCGCTGAGCAACTCCAGTTTTGCCTTGATCTTGCCCCAGTGCTCCGGGTTGCCGAAACGTCCGACGGCCGATTCCAGCACACTGTAGCGCGCATCGACTTCGGCACGCGGCAACAGGTCCAGGCTTTTGTCGACCTGCAGGTACAAGGCCCAGCCGATCAGCAGGAACACCACCAGTGCCACCAGCGCGAACAGCCCGCTGAGGCGCAGGGCAATCGAATCAACCCGCACTGCGATTCTCCAGCACATAGCCCATGCCACGAATGGTGTGCAGCAGTTTATGTTCGTGAGGACCGTCCAGCTTGGCCCGCAAGCGTTTGATCGCGACTTCGACCACATTGGTATCACTGTCGAAGTTGATGTCCCAGACCATCTCGGCGATTGATGTCTTGGAGAGGATGTCGCCCTGACGTCTGGCCAGCACGCTGAGCAGCGAAAACTCCTTGGCGGTCAGGTCCAGACGCATTCCGGCGCGGGTCGCCTTGCGGCTGATCAGGTCTATCCACAGGTCGGCGATAGTGATTTGCACCGGTTCATGGCCACCGCTGCGGCGGGTCAGCGCCTGGAGACGGGCGACCAGTTCCAGAAAGGAAAACGGTTTGCCGAGATAGTCATCGGCGCCTTCGCGCAGGCCGCGAATGCGGTCGTCGACCTGCTCGCGCGCGGTCAGCATGATCACGGGCGTCTGTTTGCGCGCACGCAGCGCACGCAACACACCAAAACCATCCAGGCCCGGCAGCATCACGTCGAGAATGATGATCGCGTGGTCGTTCTCCAGCGCCAGGTGCAGACCTTCGATGCCATCGCGCGCCACGTCGACGGCGTAGCCCTGTTCGGTCAGGCCGCGACGCAGGTAGTCTGCGGTTTTCTCTTCGTCTTCGATAATCAGCACGCGCATCGGGTGACTCTCACTTGTGAAGGGCCAGCGCGGGTGCGGCGGGCGCCGGGTGGCGTTTATGAAACAGCCGCTCCAGTTGCAGGTAAATGACCGGCGTAGTGAACAGGGTCAGCATCTGGCTCACCAGCAGGCCACCGACCACTGCGATACCCAGCGGTTGACGCAGTTCGGCACCGACCCCGAAACCCAGCATCAGCGGCAGTGCGCCGAGCAGGGCGGCAAGGGTGGTCATGATAATCGGTCGGAAACGGGTAATGCAGGCCTCATAAATGGCCTCCTGCGGCGACAGGCCCTGCTCACGCTGCGCTTGCAGGGCAAAGTCCACGAGCAGAATGCCGTTCTTCTTGACGATGCCGATCAGCAGCACGATGCCGATCAGGGCCATGATCGAGAAGTCCTGCCCCATCATCCATAGCAGCAACAGCGCGCCGATACCTGCCGAGGGCAGGGTGGAGATAATGGTCAGCGGGTGCACGAAACTTTCATAAAGCACACCCAGAATGATGTACACCGCCACCAGCGCGGCGAGAATCAGCCACGGCTGGTTGGCCAGCGAACTCTGGAATGCCTGCGCCGCACCCTGAAAACTGCCGATGATCGAGGCGGGCATGCCGATGTCTTTCTTGGCCTGATCGAGCATGCTTACCGCGTCGCCCAGTGCGACCCCGGACGCCAGGTTGAATGACAGGTTGGCAGCCGGGAACATACCGTCGTGGCTGATCGACAGCGGGCCCATGCGCGGCGCACTGACTTTGGCCAGTGCCGACAGCGGCACCATTTCATTGGTCAGCGGTGAGCGCAGGTAGAAGTAAGCCAGGCTTTCGGCCTTGCCACGCTGCTGGGCATCCAGTTCGAGGATCACCTTGTACTGGTTTACCTCGGTCTGGTACTCGCTGATCTGCCGCTGGCCGAACGCATCGTACAGCGCCTGATCGACGTCGGCGGTGGTCAGGCCGAATCGCGCGGCAGCACTGCGATCAATATCGATATGGGTGACGCTGCCGCCCAGTTGCAAGTCGTTGGACATATCGCGAAACGCCGGATTGCTGCGCAGCTTTTCAGTCAGCCGTTGCGTCCAGGTGTTGAGCAATTCGCCGTCGTTGCTCTTGAGCACGTACTGATACTGACTGCGGCTCGGCCCGGAACTGAGGTTGATGTCCTGTCCGGCACGCAGATACAGAACGATGCCGGGGACTTTCGCCAGTTTGGGGCGCAGGCGGTCGATGAACTCACTGACCGACACATCGCGTTCGGAGCGCGGCTTGAGCGAGATCCAGAAGCGGCCGTTGGCGATGGTCTGGTTGCTGCCTGACACACCGACTGAATGCGAGAACGCCAGCACTGCCGGGTCTGCGCCGACGATTTTTGCCAATTGCAGGTGTTTTTCCACCATGTCCGGGTAGGAAATGTCGGCAGCGGCCTCGGTAGTGCCAAGTGCAAAAGCGGTGTCCTGAACCGGAAAGAAGCCCTTGGGTATGAGGATGTAGCCGACTACCGCCAGCGCCAGAGTCAGGCCGAACACGCCGAGCATCAGTCGCTGATGGGCCAGCGCCTTGCGCAAGCCTCGCTCGTAGGAGGCCAGCAAACGTTCACCGAAGCCCGGCTTCTGATGCGGGTTGTGCGTGGGGGCGCGCATGAACAATGCCGCCAGGGTCGGCGCCAGGGTCAGGGAGACGACCACCGAAATCAGAATGGTTGCAGTGGCGGTCAGGGCGAATTCCTTGAACAGCCTCCCGACCACGCCGCCCATGAACAACAGCGGAATGAACGCGGCCACAAGCGAGAAGCTGATCGACACCACGGTAAAGCCGATTTCCCCCGCGCCCTTTATGGCGGCCTCGCGCATGCCTTGTCCGGCTTCAAGGTGGCGATGGATGTTCTCCACCACCACGATGGCGTCGTCCACCACGAACCCTACCGCGACCACGATGGCTACCAGTGTCAGGTTGTTCAGGCTGAAGCCGAACAGGTACATCATCGCAAAGCTGGCGATCAGCGATACCCCGAGCACCGCGCTGACGATCAGCGTGGCCGACAGCTGGCGCAGAAACAGCGCCATGACCGCCACCACCAGCAGCACTGCGATCATCAGGGTCAGTTCCACTTCGTGCAACGAGGCGCGAATGGTGCGGGTCCGGTCGTTGAGTACCGAGACGTCAACGGTGGCCGGGAGCATTTCCTGTAACCGTGGCAGCTCACGCTGGATGCGGTCCACGGTGTCGACAATGTTGGCGCCCGGCTGACGAAAAATAGCAATGTTGACGCCTTGCTGGTCGCCGGACCAGGCCTTGACGTAGGCGTTTTCCGAACCCGCGACCACCCGCGCCACATCCTTGAGCTGGACGGGAGCACCGTTCTTGTAGGAAACGATCAGTTGCGCGTAGTCCTGCGGCTTGAATAACTGATCGTTGGACGACAGTGTCGAGATGCTGTCCTTGCCGTACAAGGCACCTTTGGCCAAGTTGAGGCTGGTCTGTTGCACCGCCAGGCGAATGTCGGCCAGGGTCAGCCCCAGCGCGGCCAGTTTTTCGGGGGCAGCCTGCACACGAATCGCTGGCCTTTGCTGGCCGGTGATGAACACCTGGCCCACGCCTTCGATCTGGCTGAGCTGGCGCGCCAGGATGGTTTCGGTGACATCGCTCAGCTCCGTGCCGGGCATCAGGCTGGAACTGACACTCAGGATCAGCACCGGGCTGTCAGCCGGGTTGACCTTGCGCCAGGTCGGCAGGCTCGGCATGTCGGCTGGCAGACGCCCCGCCGCAGTGTTGATGGCGGCCTGGACTTCCTGGGCGGCAGTGTCGATGCTTTTGTTGAGGGTGAATTGCAGCGTCAGGTTGGTGGACCCCAGCGCGCTGCTGGAGGTCATCTGGGTCATGCCGGGGATCGCGCTGAACTGCACTTCCAGCGGTGTGGCAACCGAAGACGCCATGGTTTCCGGGCTGGCACCGGGCAACTGCGCGGTAACCTGAATGGTCGGGAACTCCGCTTCCGGCAACGGCGCAATCGGCAGTCGTGGAAAGGCAATGACCCCCAGCAGTACCAGCGCGAAGGTCAATAACAAGGTGGCCACCGGGTGGTCGATGCACCACGCCGATACCGAGCCTCGGCCACTCATCGTGCGTGCTCCACTTGCGCGCTCGCGACATCCGGGGCGGGTGCGCTGACCACTTCGACAGTTGCCCCAGGCCGCAGTCGCGACTGGCCGTCGCTGACCAGCACATCTCCGGCATTTGGACCGCTGATCAACGTCTGCTCGCTGTCCTGATAAAGCACCTTGACCGGTACGACTTCCACTTTTTTATCAGCAGTGAGTCGATAGACGAAGTGCTGATCGATGCCGCGCTGCACTACTTGTGGCGGTACTTTGAGCGAGTTGAATTCGACACCGGTCTGGATCTTCACCGTGACCAGTTGCCCAGGCCAGAGTTGTTCGCCGGGGTTTTTGAATTGAGCCTTGGCGCGGATCGTGCCGGTGGTTGCCGAAACCTGATTGTCGATCAGCGAAAGCGTGCCTTCACCCAAAAGCAGTCCGTTGGCCGCGCCGTCGCCCTGATACGCCTTGACGGTCGCAGCGCTACGCTCGGCAATCAGCCCCTGCAGGGTCGGTAACATCTGCTGAGGCAGAGAGAATTCCACCGCAATCGGGTCGATCTGTGTCACCGAAAACAGCCCGGTAGCATCGCTGACGCGCAGGAAGTTGCCTTCATCGACATTGCGGATGCCGACCCTGCCCGCAACCGGCGAGCGAATCTGGGTGTAGGAGAGCTGCACCTGTGAGGCGTTGATGCTTGCTTCGTTGCCTTTCGCCGTGGCTTCGAGTTGCCTGACCAGTGCCTGCTGCTGATCGAATGTCTGACGCGAAATACCGTTGTCCTGAGTGAGCTGGCGATAGCGTTTCAGGTCCAGTTGCGCGACATCAAGCTGCGCCTTGCTCTGCGCCAGCTGGGCGCGTGCCTGCTCAAGCGAGGCGCGGATCGAGCGGTCATCCAGCGTCGCCAGCAACTCGCCGGCCTTGACCTGTTGACCTTCCTTGACCAGCACGCGCGTCAGTACGCCATCTACCTGAGGACGGATCACCACACTTTGCAGCGACAGCACCGAGCCGATCCCGGTGACGAAACGTGGTACGTCCTCAATGCTGACCGTGATCACCTTGACAGGCACCGCAGTCACGGAGCTTTTCGGGAGTGTGGCAGGGCGTGTCAGTTTCCATCCGGCAATGGCCACGCAGGCTATCAGCAGGACTACAGCGGTGACGGTCAGGGTCTTTCTGCGCATATGAAGAAAACGCCAAATGTCGGTACGGGAGTAATATTTTTTTACGGCTTCCTTATAGCCTGCAAACCCGGTCAGCAGAATGACTTTTAGCTGTCAGGTTTGTCAGAAAGCCTCCACTGCGCATGGCGTGCAGTCAAGAAAATCCGCTAACGGACGATATCTATGTTGAAGAGCTATTTGTCCAGATGTTTATAAAGTCCTAAGAGTTTTCCTACATTTTCCTAGGTCGGCTTCTGGCAGCTAATTCTCCCATCAACTTAACTCACTGTATGAGCCTATGAGTGGAGAACGCCATGAACAGTAAAAAATCGACCTGGAAAGTTATGTTGAAATGTTTGTTTCTTCGCCAGGGTTTGGGGGCCGTCATGGTGTCGGTTCCCTTGCTGGCTGCGCCTGCTTTTTCATGGGCAAAGGACGGCGCATTGACGTTGCATGGCAGTATCGTCAACAGCAGTTGCGTGATTTCCGACATTAATGTGAATGCGCCTGTTGCTCATGCGCGCATTCTGCAAGTTGCACCGGGCATCAATATGCAGGTGAGCACCGAACACAATGCATGTGGTGATCAATTCGTGCCGTTTGTCGCGCACTATCAGGTACTTCCGGTCGCCGAGACCGACGGCGAGGCCCTGCAGGCCCGCGCTGGAGTCATCACGTTGAGCTATCAATAAATACAGATCTGTACTATTTTTTCGACCGGACTGTCACCCACGTTTAAGTGACGGTCCAGTATCCAGTCAGCCCTTTCAAAACTGAAATCGCCGCGGTTTAAAACATCGGCGCCCCACTGTGTAACAGCCTTAATTAGCCTACTTGCGCAAGACGCCTGGTATTCCTACAGACCTGTCCTGCGTGTCGTGTTGTGTTGTCTGCGGGTTAAAAGTTATCCAGCTGACAGCATCGAAATAGACCTGGATCTATAGTGCTCACCGTCCGATAGCGGGCACACACGACATAACACAAGGAAGGTCGTTAGCATGAAAAAGCTCTCTCTTACATTGGCAGTTCTGGGCGTAATGGGCGTTGGTATGGCGGGTACCGCCAGTGCGGCGAACAACGGAAAAATGGTCTTCAACGGCACCCTGACCAATATCTCCTGCGATGTGGGACCGGGCACGGGCGTCAGTGCGGGCACCAACCCTGGCGAAATCAATGTCGACCTGGGTAACGTCTCCTTCTCTGATATTGGTGTATCGAGTGAAAGTCGATTCGAAACGGCTACGCCTATTCAACTGCTGGTCAACTGTAGCGCGGGCGCAGATCAATACAGCATGGTCAAGATGCGCCTTACTGCCCGTAACGGCAGCGGTCTGGACAATAACGATGCCAAACTTCTGCGCACTACCGGCGCGGCAGATGGCGTCGGTATCGGCCTGCTCAATGCCTCAAGCGTTCTGATGGATCTGAGCGGTGCTGAAACCGTCGACACCACGCTCATCAAGGATGGTGCCAGCGGTGCGACTGCTGAAATCAATTTTGGCGCGGTCTATGTGCTCAACGGCACGCCGACCAATCCGGGTAATGCCGACGGCTTCCTGCCGTTCGTGATGGATTACGAGTAACCGTGTCGGACAGGGCGGGCACGCTCGCCTTGTCCCTTATCGAATTCAAGGCGAACGCCAGTATGTTTCCTGATTTTTTTCGCTACACGATGCTGGTTGCGACAGTGTGCTGTGCGTCCTCTGTTCAGGCGGGCATCGTATTGAATACGACGCGCGTTATTTATCAGGGTAATGAAAAAGAGGTCAGCCTGGGTGTTCACAACAGTGGCGGGGGAGAGATTCTCCTGCAGTCCTGGCTTGAATCTCCGACAGTGGCGACCAACAAGACTGACAACAACGACACCCCAGCCTATTTGCCTTTTATCGTTACGCCTGCGCTGACGCGCATGGCCGGAGGTGGCAAGCAACTGTTGCGCATCATTCATTCCGGTGCAGACATGCCCACTGATCGTGAATCGGTGTTATGGCTCAATGTGCAGGAAATCCCCCAGACCGCCGCAGAGAACACGCTGCAGATTGCGATACGTCAGCGCATAAAAGTGTTCTTCCGGCCGGACGGTTTGCAGGGCGATCCGCAGCAGGCACCTGAACAACTGAACTGGCAATCAATCGATAACGCGGGTGTGCAGGTGGAAAATCCGGGGCCCTATCACGTGTCCATGCTGAGGATTTCCATACGCCAACACGATAGTGAGCTTGCCCGTCTCGACAGTCAGATGCTTGCCCCCCATCAGCGCTTGCGTATCCCGTTGCTGCACACCCCGGGAAGTGCACCGTTGCTGGTGAGTTTCGTCAGTATCAATGACTACGGCGGGCAAGTGCCTTATCAAGTGACACTGGCCGATAAAGAACCGGGTCATGCCCGCAAGGCCTTGCCTCGATAACCTGCCGCCTCACACGTCAGCGTTCACTTTTCAAACCGTTGGGCCTGCGTGACAAACCGGCCCGGCAGACCTGCGTCTGTGTAAAGGATTGCGCGGCGCGCGCGACAGCCGAAGTAGAGTGAAGACCGCTATGGAATGGCGCAAAAAAGATCACAAGGGAGTCATTGCACAGTTCGCTCTGCCTCACCCACGACACTGTCCGCTGGGTATCGGCCTGGGGTTGACGTTGATGTTTTCGCTCAGCGCGTTCGCAGCCCCGCCCGGCGGTACTCGGGCTGACGGGACAGTCAAATTCAATACGGCGTTTATCCAGGGAAGCGATCAGCCGCCTGACCTCCAGGAGTTTCTGCGTACCAACAGCGTACTGCCCGGCACTTATCGGGTTGATATTTACGTCAATCGCAAACTGAGCGGCAGGCGAGATATCACTTTTTCAAAAAATAGAGTGTCAGGCCTGATTGAACCCTGTCTGTCGCTTGAAATGCTGCAGAGCTTCGGTCTGGACCTGAGTCGCCTGCCTTCAGATGAAGGCGCTGCTCAGGGCTGTTTCGATTTGCCTGCGCGTGTCGAGTTTGCGCGTGTCGACTATCAGCCCGGTGCGTTGCGACTCGCTATCAGTGTGCCGCAAGCCGTTATGTCGCGGGGCGCGCGCGGTTATGTTTCACCGGAGCTTTGGGACCAGGGTGAGACGGCAGGTTTTATCAATTACAACGCCAATGGCAGCAGGCGCCGTAACAAGGGGCTGGAAACGGACCAGTATTATCTCGGGATGCGCAATGGCCTGAACCTCGGGGCATGGCGATTGCGCAATGAGTCCTCGCTGGTCGGCGGCAGTGATCGGCCCTGGCGTTATCGCAGCAATCGTACTTTCGCGCAGCGTGATATCACTTTCCTGAAAAGCCAGTTTACGGTGGGGGAGACCTTCAGCGATTCGCAAGTTTTCGACAGTGTTCGCTTCAAGGGCGCTGCACTGGCTTCTGACGATGGCATGTTGTCCGACAGCGAGCGCGCTTATGCCCCGGTCATCCGCGGGATTGCCGAGACCAACGCCACGGTGGAAGTTCGTCAGAACGGTTTTCTGTTGTACAGCGGCAGCGTTTCACCCGGGCCTTTCGAAATTGCCGATATCTACCCCAGCGGTTCCAATGGTGATTTGTCGGTGTCGGTCATTGAGGCCGACGGGCGCATACGGACTTTTACCGAGGCCTACGCATCGCTGCCGATCATGATTCCTTCGGGATCCTTGCGTTACAGCCTGGCCGTCGGGCAGGTCGATAGCAACGACGATGTTCAGGCCTCTCCCGATTTTGCCAGCACGGCCCTGATTTATGGGCTTTCCGAGCGGATTACCGGGTTCGGTGGTCTGCAACTGGCCGAAGATTACCAGGCCGCGAATATAGGTGCCGGGATCAATACCGGGCTGGGCGCAGTGTCGCTGGATATCACCCGGTCAGTCAGTCAGGTGGCTCAACAGTCGCGCAGCGGCCAAAGCCTGCGGGTGCGTTATGCCAACACGCTGGACGTTACCGACACCACGCTGGCCGTGGCAGGTTACCGCTACTCCACTGAAGCGTACCGGACCCTGAGCCAGCACGTCAGCGATACCGACCCGCAGAGACATGCGCTGTCCGCTGGCCTGGCTCGGGATCGGCTTGAGCTAAGTGTTACCCAGATAGTGTCGAGCCACGCCGCATCGCTGAGTTTGACCGCTTCCGAGCAGCGCTACTGGAATCTGCCCGGCAAAACCCGGCAACTTTATCTGTCATATAACGCTGCCTGGCAGACCGTCAATTACAGCCTGTCCATTGAACGCAACGAGGACTTCGGGCGAAACGGTGAAGCGAGCACCGACAATCGTGTTGCCTTGAGCGTGACCCTGCCACTCGGATCGAGCCCTGGTTCGTCGCGACTGTCTTTCAATGCCGTGCGCGACAGCACCGGTGAGTACAACGCTCAGACCGGGCTCAACGGCCAGGTGCTGGGGGATCGTGATACGTTTTATTCGGTACAGGCCGGGCATGACAGCAGCTCCGGCAGTTTCGGTGCCGGGAAGATCAGTACCACCACCGGGTTCGGTCGCTTCGAGGCAGGTTATAGCCAGGGCCAGGACTACGATGCATTCAGCCTGTCTGCGGCGGGTTCGCTGGTGGCTCACCCCGGAGGTGTGAACCTAGGGCAGGCGCTGGGTGAAACCTTCGCCCTGGTTCAGGTTCCGGACGTCAGCGGGGCTCGGTTGAAGTCCTTCAGTAACGTCGAAACCGCAGGCAACGGCTATGCGGTTCTGCCCTATGCGCAGGCCTACCGGACCAATTGGGTCAGCCTGGATACCCGCCAGTTGGGTGCTGATGTCGACCTGGAAAATGCCATCACCCAGCTCGTACCGCGCCGGGGAGCGATACCGGTAGTGCGCTTCAAAGCCATTGTGGGCCGCCGCGTCCAGTTTGAACTGGTGCGCGCCGACGGCAGCAAGGTACCGCTGGGTGCCAGTGTCGAGGATGAACAGGGCAGGGCGCTGGCGGTGGTCGACCCTGGCAGTCAGGCGCTGGTGCTCAGTGAGCAGGATGTCGGCAGCTTGCGGGTTCGCTGGTCTGATCAAAGTTGTCAGGCAGCATTCTCGCTGCCGCCCAGAGATCCGGCCCGTGCCTACGAGCGAATCAGGGTGACATGCCAATGAGCGCGCTTGCTGATTCACGCCCGGCGGTGTTGGCGGCGCTGCTGCTGGCGGGCAGCGTTGGCGCACAAGGGGCGATTTCGCTGAGCGGAACACGACTGGTCTTTGATGGCCAGTATCACGAAGCCAGTATCGAGGTGCGCAATCGAGGTGATTCGGAGGCGCTTTTTCAGGCCTGGCTAAGTGATGCCCAGGATGACGACGACACTCCACTGGTTCGGCGTAGAACGCTGCCGTTCGTGGTCACGCCGCCGCTTTCACGTCTGCCGGGCGGCGGCAGGCAGGTCCTGCGCGTGTTGTATCAGGGTACAGGCATGCCGCAGGGGCGCGAGTCGCTGCTGCATTTGTATGTGCTTGAGGTGCCTCGACGGCAGGAAGGCACTCGTCAGTTGAATGTCGCCGTGCGTCAGCGCATCAATGTGTTTTACCGGCCCGTTGGTCTAGAGGGGGATCCGGCTGACACTGGCGCAAAGTTGCAGTGGACACTGACTCATGACGAGGCAGGCGTTTCCTTGCTGTCGGTCCGTAACCCAATGCCTTATCACGTGTCTCTGCAAGCGTTGCGCATTGACGCTGTTCAACTCAGCGCGTACCTGCTGCTGGCACCGGGTGCCCATTTTGAAATGGTTCTACCAGCGAACGTTCTGCCCTCCGCAACCCATCGTTTTTCATACAAGGCGCTGACCGACTATGGCGGTCAGCGTACTTATTGCACACCGCTCAAGGGGCAGGCGGCCTTTACGGCCCGCTTGCTGGAGCCCCATTCCTTTCAGGACGAATGCTGATATGAAACGACTGTCTGCCAGACGCTGGCTGCTATCCACTGTGGTGTTGCTGATGCTGAATCCGGCTTCCGTCTTCGCGTTGGTCTGTACCACTCAGGGGACGGGCGAAACCGAAATTCACGATGATCTGGGCAGCACGGTGGCGATCCCGGAGTCGATTCCCAACGGGGAAGTGGTGTGGCGTTCCGAGCCTGTGAATGTTCAGGTCGAATGTGCCAAGGACGGCTCGCAGTCTGTCGAGGAAGAGATTTTCATCTACCTGAACCCGGACAATCGTTTGATCGGTCAGGGTATCCGCGCTGGCATGACGCTTCAGGGCACCGATCATCTGCAAGGCAGCGGACGGGTCAGTACCGGGAGCTACTTGCCGGCCTGCCATGAAGGCGACAGCAATATCGAAAATTGTCCAAAGGTGCGCTTCAATCTGGCGTTTTCCGTATTTATCCAGAAGTTCGGCGCAACACCACCCTCTGGCGTGGCCAGTGATCTGCTGGATTACCGGTTTTTTCAACTGGGTGGTGCGACGGACTCAAGCCGGGTGCCGGGGCGCAGCCTCAGTTACGTGATCAACAACCTGCGGGGGCTGCGGTTCGTGGCCTGCGACGCCGACCTTCAAGTGCTCCCCGAAACCGTGGAGTTCGGCGACGTTGCCATACATCAGGTGACCATTGGCAAGGTAATCGCCACGCAGACATTTTCTTTGCTGACCAGTCGTGCGTGCGATTCGCCGTTCAGCATTGATGCGCGTTTCAGGCCGGTGACAGGCAATCTGTCCGGCGAACTGCTCGTTCCCTCCGGCAATGATTCGCTGGGGATTCGTATTGCCAGCGCTGTCAGTGGCCAGCCGTTACGTTACAACGAACCGTTCCATCTGGCAGAACTGCTGGGTGAAACCAACGCTGCCAGTGCTGACTTCAATGCGCAGTTGCTGTGGAATTCCAATACACCGACGCCGGGACCGTTCAATGCCGAGATCATGGTCGATCTGTTCTACAAATGACGGCGACAGGAGGCTCGGGCGGTTACGCGGCGATTGATGTATGCTGCGCGACCGCGGGCATGTGCCCGGCCAATTCGACTTTCTGGTGACACCATGACCACTCCTGAACAACCCCCTGTTCAAGACGCCGCAGCCGACTCCGTCGCAGACACTGAAAAGAAGGCTGTCATTGCGCCTTTCAGCTTTCCGTTCAAGCCTTCGGAGTTCGCCCAGGCCAAAAAGGAACCCGCATGGCATCAGAAAGCCAACAAGCATGGTCATCACAAGACCCCTGGCGTAGCCCCGGCGGGCACGCGCAGATCGATGGGCAAGCGCTGATCGCGTGAATAATCCTGTTCAGGCTGCCTGCAAGGGTATGAACAGGTAGGAAACCGGCTCCCGATCCGTAACGTCGGCACCCTCCTGTTGCAGGGTGTCCAGAACCTGCTGTCCCGCCACATGAAATTCCCAGTGCGAGCCATTGGGTTGCATATCCTGCGCACGGTTTGCGACCTCCGCGATGGCGGTCGCAAATGCGTTCATGTCCGGCAGATACGCGACGAAGCCGTTGCCCTTGAGGGCGGTGGTGCGTATGCCCAGTTGCTGACAGATCAACTGTTTGGTCTCTATCTCATCCCGATCGGCCTGACGGGACTGTTCGATCAGGTCCATCAACTGCGTATCAACCAGCCTGTCGCCAATGATCAGGTCTGGACCCTGCTCCCAGGACTCTGGCGGGCAGCCCTTGGTTTCGGGGCGTAATGGAATGTGCGGATTGATCTCCATCGGATAGATCCGGCACACCAGCGGCCTGCGCTCGTAAATGCGACACAGGTTTTTCTCGTCAAGATTCCGGCAACGCCCAACGTTGTAGGCCGCGAAGGTGATCGCCACGAAGGCTCTTGTGCTGCCGCTGTTCACCTGCGTCGAGCGCCGGCTGGCATGGGTCAGTTGGGCCTCGGAAACGCCATAGCCATTGCTCAGAAAAGCTTCGGTCAAGACAATCACGGTGCCGCCGTCTGCCGCCCATTGTGCGGCTTCGCCAAGCGTAAGAGGCACGTGGTGGTCGGTGCAGCAACCGCCGCAACCCACACAGGAAAACTTGGTGTCCATTGTCTCGATGACCCTTTCAGAGCTGCGCGCCGAGCGACAACAATTGGTCACTCTCCTGGCTGATACAGCTCAGGAAGCAAGTTGTGCGCCAGTCGCTGGTTGGGTCAACGGTCCCGTCAGGCTTCGGGAATATCGAAACGTTTCAGGTAGGACATCCCTGATTTCTCGTAAAGACGCCGTGCCTTGAGGTTGTTTTCCATGACGTGAAGATCGACCGCTGCTTCGCCGCATGTACTCAAATGGGCGAACAGGTGGTTGAGCAGAGCGGAGCCTATCCCGCTGTGTCGCACTTCGGGATGCACGACCAGGTCTTTGATGAATGCGCTGGTCCAGCAGACGATCACGCCCACCACTGTTTCGTCGAGCACGGCCAGAAAGCACCGCGACGTGTCGAATTCCGGGTCTTGTTCGAAGGCGGCTCGCCAGTGCGGATAATCCGGCACACTGCCTGCCGCGCTGGCATGACCCTGTGTCAGCAGGCGGTGAACCTCTGGAGCTTGCTCAAGGGTGAAAGGTCGCAGCAGGACACGCGGCGGCCAGATCGCAGCGGGTACGGGTAAGGCGAGAGTCCGACGCATCAGCCAGTAATGTCCGGCAGATGCGTCGGTAAGGTTCGGACGTTGCGTCGGTGCTCGCTCAGGGATCAGAGCCCTTGGGCGACCACCGTACGTGCGGCCTCGATCAGGCATTTGGTCAACTCGGGTGACGAGAACTTGGTCAGCACAGCGTTGGCCCCGGCGATCTGCGACTTCTCGCTGTTCATCGCGCTGTCGAGCGAGGTGTGCAAGAGGATATACAGATCGCTGAAGTCGGGCGTGTCGCGCAGAGTCCGGGTAAGCGCGTAGCCATCCATTTCCGACATCTCGATGTCGGACACCACCACGTTGATCTGCCGATCAGTACCTTGAAGATCCAGCAGAACGTCGATGGCTTCCTTGGCACTGCGCGCCGTGTGGCATTCGATGCCCAGATTGCGCAAGGTGATGATCGACTGCTGCAGGGCAACCTGGCTGTCATCGACGACCAGAATCCGCGCCTTGCCGAGCATTTCGGCATCCTCTTTGGCCAGCTCCGTCGACTGCACGACGATCTGCGCCGGAGCAATACCGTGAATCACTTTTTCGATATCCAGAACCTGTACCAGCACGCCATCGACCTGAGTGACCCCGGTGATGAACGATTTGCTGCTCGACCCGTAGGGTGGCGGACGGATATCGGTGGTCAGGCAGTGCACAATCTTGCTCACGGCCTGAACGTGCAGTCCCTGTTTGGAGCGGCTGACATCGGTAACGATCAGGCAGCCACCATCGGGATCGGCCAAAGGGCGCTCACCGATTGCACGACTCAGGTCAATGACCGACAGTGATGAGCCGCGCAACGTGGCGATACCTTTGACGTGCGGGTGCGATTCGGGAAGATGGGTCAGGGGAGGGCAGGGAATGATCTCACTGACCTTGAGCAGGTTGATCGCCATCAGCTTGCCGCTGCGCAACGTGAAGAGGAGCAGCGACAGTGAATCTGCTCGGACGTTATTGGACATATGAACCTTCTGGCTGTAGGTGTTTCGTCGCCTGGAAGCGGCAAACAACTTTCTATGACAGGTTATCGACCTGCGACAGGCAGGCTTGAGGATTTTTAACGGACGGCTGGCCGCGTCGCTCGCTGGTCCTTGAAAGTTGTTTCAACACGTAACGGCAGCCAGCATGAGCTGCCAGTGCAAGCGTGAATAGTGGCAGTCTGGCTCCGGTCCAGTCAAACCGGGCGAGATGCGGCACACTGTCGCTCTGCGCATTCCGACAGTCAGCGTCGCAGGTTCGTACGCGACTGTGCTTTGACATCAGTATGCCCTGCGACAAAATACCGCAGCTATATATAGAAGAAGAGCTGCGACAAACTGACGCACCCTTCTATATATAGAAGGGCATTGCATCCGGCTCCCGCAAAAATGTCCTGTTGGTCGTGGATCTGCTGACGCGCAGACCATCCGGCGGGCAAATGTGTCCGTATGGCTGGCGAGCGCTTGAGTTGCCGAATCAGACAGATGATCATCGCGCACGCTTCGGTGCGACCGGGCCGTACACTCCTGTTTCAGGCTTCGCCCATACGTAGCAGGGCGTTGACCAACCACCTCATCAGTTCAGTAAGGTATGTGAATGAGCGACAACACGTTGTACCTGAGACGCGAAAAGCGCTTTCTGGTTTTGCTGGGGATTATCTGCCTGGCCTTGATCGGCGGTGCCCTGTACATGCAGATCGTGCTGGGTGAGGCGCCTTGCCCGCTGTGCATCCTGCAGCGCTACGCACTGCTGTTCATCGCCATTTTTGCATTCATCGGTGCTGCAATGTCCGGACGTCGCGGCGTTACGGTGTGTGAAACGCTGGTCACCCTCAGCGCACTGGGCGGAATTGCCGCGGCCGGTCGGCATGTATGGATCCTCGCCCATCCGTCCGACAGCTGCGGTATCGACGTGCTGCAACCGATCGTTGATGGCCTGCCATTGGCTACACTGTTCCCTACAGGGTTTCAGGTCAGCGGTTTCTGCACGACGCCATATCCGCCGGTTCTCGGATTGTCACTCGCGCAATGGGCGCTGACGGCGTTTGTCCTGACCGCAGTTCTGGTACCGGCGTGCATCATTCGCAATCGCCGCAAACCTTACTAACTACAGGGGCTTTCGCAAAAATTGCCCCGTGAATACGGGGCTTTTTTCGAGTGAAATGAGGCGATTGCAAGACGATTGTTACGAATATAGAGAATAACTGTTACAAAATTAGGCATAGTCATTAAAAATTTACGTATCTACAATCCCCGTCACTTGTCGTTCAGCTTGGCCGAACGATCAGCATTTTGAGGCTTGGAGCGTCCCCTGTGCACTCTGAACAGGCAGCGCAACGCTTGCCTCTGAGGGCGTATAATGGCCGCGTCGAAAGCGTCTGCCCGAAGTTTTGGGCAGTTCCAGCAACTCAAAAAACAAGAATCCATAGCTAAACCCGGACTTGTCGATACGCCGCTGTGCGTACTGGCGGCCCTTGTTCAATTCAAAAAAATTAGCCGGCACTGGCAGGGCGAAGTGTTGGCGGTCGAAACCCAACTGCACCGCGCAAGCTGCTTTTAGAGGTCGTGAAATGAGTAAAAAAAGGTACCCCAGGTTTTTTGGCTTCTTGGCCCTTTTCTGTATGCTTTTGCTCAGTGGATGCGATGGCGTACCTCTGCTCGATCCAAAAGGGCAGGTGGGTATCGAGCAGCGGAACCTGATCGTAATCGCAACGTTGCTGATGCTGATTGTCGTGATCCCGGTCATCCTGATGACCCTGATCTTCGCCTGGAAGTATCGCGCGTCGAACAAGGCCGCCAAGTACACGCCGGACTGGTCTCACTCCACCAAGATCGAAATCGCAGTCTGGGGCGTACCCATGCTGCTGCTGGTCTTCCTGGGGTACATCACTTACGTTTCGACTCACTCGCTGGACCCTTACCGTCCGCTTGATTCGGACGTCAAGCCGGTCACCATCCAGGCGATCTCGGTCGACTGGAAGTGGGTATTCGTCTATCCGGACTACGGCATCGCCACGGTCAACAAGATCGTGTTCCCTGCCAAGACTCCGATCAACTTCCAGGTGACCTCGGACAGCGTGATGAACTCGTTCTTCATCCCGGGTCTGGGTGGTCAGATCTACGCGATGGCGGGCATGCACACCAAGCTGCACCTGATTGCCAACGAAAATCACGAATTCAACGGTATCTCGGCCAACTACAGTGGCGCAGGCTTTACCGGTATGAAGTTCAAGGCTATCGCCACCAGCCAGGCCGATTTCGACAGCTGGGTCAGCGAAGTCAAGAGCTCACCTAAAAAGCTTGGCACGGCCGAATACGCCGAGTTGATCAAGCCGAGCGAACGCAACCCTGTCGAACTCTTTTCCTCGGTCACCCCGAACCTGTTCCAGATCGTCATCGACAAGTATGAAGGTATGAATCCAGGCAAGAAGGTTGTCGCTGGTGAGAAGGAAGTGGCCGGTGACGCTGGTGCGGAAAAAGGCAAAAATTCAGCTGCTGGGGCAGAGGAGTAAACGATGTTTGGCAAATTAAGTCTGGAAGCGGTGCCGTTCCACGAGCCCATAGTCATGGTGACACTTGCCATGATTGCGCTCGGCGGCATTGCGGTTGTCGGGTTGATCACCTATTTCCGCAAGTGGACGTACTTGTGGTCTGAATGGCTGACCTCTGTCGACCACAAGAAAATCGGCGTGATGTACATCGTCGTTGCCATGGTCATGCTGCTGCGCGGTTTTGCCGACGCCATCATGATGCGTACCCAACTGGCGATGGCCCAGAACGGTTCCGAAGGGTTCCTTCCGCCTGAACACTATGACCAGATCTTCACCGCTCACGGTGTGATCATGATCATCTTCATGGCGATGCCGTTCTTCACGGGTCTGATGAACATCGTTCTGCCTCTGCAGATCGGCGCTCGCGACGTGGCGTTCCCGTTCCTGAACTCCCTGAGCTTCTGGCTGCTGGTCGCAGGTATGCTGCTGATCAACATCTCCCTGGGTGTCGGTGAATTCGCCAAGACCGGCTGGGTAGCGTATCCACCTCTTTCCGGGTTGCAATACAGTCCTGGCGTAGGGGTTGACTACTACATCTGGGCGCTACAGTTATCCGGGTTAGGTACGACGCTGACGGGGGTCAACTTCCTCGTGACCGTTCTGAAGATGCGTACCCCTGGCATGAAACTGATGGACATGCCGATCTTCACC
The DNA here is from genome assembly GCF_001466905.1 of Pseudomonas sp. ICMP 3272. Lineage (NCBI taxonomy): Bacteria > Pseudomonadati > Pseudomonadota > Gammaproteobacteria > Pseudomonadales > Pseudomonadaceae > Pseudomonas > Pseudomonas sp. ICMP 3272. The sequence goes on along the minus strand of NZ_LKEK01000062.1, from coordinate 40,474 downwards.
TGGACCTGCACCTGGGCAAACATCCTGATCGTGGCTTCTTTCCCGATCCTGACCGCTACCCTGGCGTTCCTGACCCTTGACCGCTACCTGGACTTCCACATTTTCACGAACGAAATGGGCGGTAACCCCATGATGTACGTGAACCTGTTCTGGGCGTGGGGTCACCCTGAGGTGTACATCCTGATCCTGCCGGCCTTCGGCGTGTTCTCGGAAGTCATCTCCACGTTCTCCGGCAAGCGTCTGTTCGGCCACAAGTCGATGATCTTCGCCTCTGGTGCGATCTGTATCCTGGGCTTCATGGTCTGGCTGCACCACTTCTTCACGATGGGTGCGGGTGCCAACGTCAACGCCTTCTTCGGCCTGGCGACGATGCTTATCGCGATCCCGACGGGTGTGAAGCTGTTCAACTGGCTGTTCACCATGTATCAGGGCCGTCTGCGCTTCACTCCGCCGGTACTCTGGACCCTGGGTTTCATGGTCACCTTCTCGATCGGCGGCATGACCGGCGTTCTGCTGGCGATCCCTGGTGCTGACTTCGTGCTGCACAACAGCCTGTTCGTGATCGCTCACTTCCACAACGTCATCATCGGCGGTGCGGTATTCGGTTACATCGCCGGCTTCGCGTTCTGGTTCCCTAAAGCGTTCGGCTTCACCCTGAACGAGAAGTGGGGCAAGGCAGCGTTCTGGTTCTGGATCGTCGGCTTCTTCGTCGCGTTCATGCCGCTTTACGCGCTGGGCTTCCTGGGCATGACCCGTCGTCTGAACGCTACCGACATGCCAGAGTGGAACATCTACCTGGACGTCGCGCTGTTCGGTGCTGTGCTGATCGCGATGGGTATCGCTTCGCAGCTGATCCAGCTGTTCGTGAGTATCCGTGACCGCGACAACAACCGCGATCTGACCGGTGACCCATGGAATGGCCATACCCTGGAATGGTCCACTTCTTCGCCACCGCCGTTCTACAACTTTGCCGAACTGCCAAAAGCTGACGACATCGACGCGTTCACCGACGCCAAACGTGCCGGTACCGCTTATAAGGTCCCTGCTCGCTACTCGGCGATTCACATGCCTAACAACACGGCGACCGGCCTGTACATGGGTATGTTGCTGACGGTATTCGGCTTTGCATTCATCTGGCACATCTGGTGGCTGGTAGGCGCAAGCCTGGTTGCGACCATTGCAGTCTTCGTTGCTCACGCTGTCCGTGACGACCAGGGCTACATGGTGCCTGCTGAAGATGTAGCGCGTATTGAAGGTGAGCATCACAAGGTCCTGGCGGCCAACGGTGCATACACTCCTGTCAAGTCCTCGCTGGAACAGGTTTAAACAATGTCAAATATTGCAATCAACTCCGGAGCCCACGATCACGGTCACGACCATGATCATGGGCATGACGATCACCACGACAGCGGTGGCATGACGGTCTACGGCTTCTGGCTGTACCTGATGACCGACTGCGTGTTGTTCGCCTCGTTCTTCGCGGTATACGCCGTGATGGTCAACAGTGTCGCGGGTGGCCCGTCGGGCCAGGACATCTTCCTGCTGCCATTCGTGGCTGTGGAAACCGCGTTCCTGCTGGTCAGTAGTATCACCTACGGCTTCGCCATGCTGGCGTTGTACAAGGGCAAGAAAAGCCAGGTTCTTGGCTGGCTGGCCCTGACCTTCCTGTGTGGTGCTGCGTTTATCGGTATGGAAATCTATGAATTCCATCACCTGATCCACGAAGGTTACGGTCCGAGCCGCAGCGGCTTCCTGTCAGCGTTCTTCGCGCTGGTAGGCCTGCACGGCGCGCACGTGACCAGCGGTCTGATCTGGATGGCGATCATGATGTTCCAGGTCCAGAAAAAGGGCCTGACCAACACCAACAAGACGCGCCTGAGCTGCCTCAGCCTGTTCTGGCACTTCCTGGACGTTGTCTGGATCGGCGTGTTCACCGTTGTCTATCTGATGGGAGCTTTGTAATGTCAAATTCGCATCACTCCGCTGAAGACAATAGTCACGGCTCGGTGAAGTCGTACATCATCGGTTTCGTACTGTCGGTCATCCTGACCGCCATTCCGTTTGCCCTGGTGATGTCGCCGTCGCTGCCGAAGGACATGACGATTGCAATCGTTCTGGTCTTCGCGATCATCCAGATCCTGGTGCACCTGCATTACTTCCTGCACCTGGATTTCACGAGCGTGCAGCGCAACAACGTGATGGCCTTCGCCTTTACCACGATGGTTATCGTCCTGCTGGTTGGCCTGTCGCTGTGGATCATTTTCAGCGTCCACCGCGAAATGATGGCGCATTGAGGAATACCAGATGTCACTGAAGCACTTTATCCAAATCACCAAGCCGGGGATCATTTTCGGTAACGTGCTTTCGGTGGCAGGTGGCTTTTTTCTGGCTTCCAAGGGAAATATCGACTTCGGCGTGTTCCTCGCTGCTGTAATCGGTACTTCCCTGGTCGTTGCGTCTGGTTGCGTGTTCAATAACTGCATCGATCGCGATATCGATCAGCGTATGGAAAGGACCCGTAACCGGGTCCTGGTGCAGGGCCTGGTTTCATTGAAACTGGCGCTGCTCTACGCAACCATACTCGGCGTTGCGGGCGTTGCCCTGCTGTACACCGAGGCCAACCCGTTGGCTGCCTTGTTTGCGGTCATCGGGTTTGTGATCTATGTCGGCCTTTACAGCCTGTACCTGAAACGCAGATCGGTTCACGGCACGCTGGTGGGCAGTCTTTCGGGGGCCATGCCTCCAGTGATCGGCTACTGCGCAGTGACCAACAGCTTCGACTTTGCGGCCCTGACGCTACTGGTGATGTTCAGCCTGTGGCAGATGCCGCATTCGTATGCGATCGCCATCTTCCGTTTCAATGACTATCGTGCGGCGAAAATTCCGGTACTGCCGGTCAAGCGCGGCATTCTGGTCACCAAGCGCCACATCATGCTCTACATCCTGGCGTTCCTCGTGGCGACCCTGATGTTGACCGTAGGTGGTTATGCGGGCCTCAACTACCTGGCTGTTGCAGCAGGCATGGGCATGTACTGGTTGTACATGGCCTGGAAGGGTTACAAAGCCGTTGACGATACTGTCTGGGCTCGCAAGCTGTTCGTGTTTTCTATCTTCACCATCACTGCCTTGAGCGTGATGATGTCGGTGGACTTTCAGGTGACAAAAGAATTGTTGGTGACCTACGCCTTCTGATTTTCACCTGATGCACAACCTGAAAACCCCGTTCTGCGAAGAACGGGGTTTTTTTTCGGATGCGATCTACACTTGATGAATGACAGCAAACGGCAGCAGATTCCTGGCGGCTGGATACGCCTGTTTACACGGCGTTTGTGACCTGCTGTAGAAAATCAGGATCGCTTGCCGCATGATGTGCCGTTTTCAAGCGACCTGTTATAGATATCCGGTTTCCGAGCCCGTCAGGGCCGATAATGATTATGGCTACTACCCCATGATGCCCTCAGAAAGTCAGAGCCTCACGCCTCAACCCCTGGTTTCGATCGTCGCCCCTTGCTATAACGCCGAGCGCTTCCTTGAAGCTGCCCTTCAGAGCATCTTTGCTCAGGACTACGGTAATTTTGAAGTCATCATCGTTGACGATGGTTCGACCGACAACAGCATCGCGATGCTTGAGTCATTGCAGGCGCGTTACCCGTTCCAGCTCTATCGCCAAGCCAATCAGGGCGTCAGCGCTGCGCTCAATCATGGTCTGCGCTACGCAAAGGGCGTCTATCTTTCCACACCCGACCTCGATGACATCATGCTTCCTTCATCGGTGCGCATTCGTGCCGATTATCTGGACAAGCATCCCGAGGCAGGCTGCGTAGGCGCACTGATCAGCTACATGGACTGCGACGGCAACACGATCAAATGCCAATCGCGCGACTATGTCGAACGGCTGACATTCGACGACGTGTTGCGCGGTGCGGTCGTTGTAGGGGCACCGGTGGCGCTGTATCGGATGCAGGCCATGCGCGACGCGAACGGCTACGACCCGGAGATAAAGGTTCAGGATTTCCAGGCCACGCTGAGAATTGCCCGCCTGGGCTATGAAATGCATGTGATTCCCGATGTAGTGACACGCTATCGACGTCACCCCAACAACCTTTCACGCAAGTACAAGGTGCTGCTTGAGGCTGATCTCAAAAGTATCGAGCCCTACCGTGAGCATCCCGAATATCAGAGTGGCCGCACTCAAGTCGTCAACAAGGCATTGAAATACGCCGCTGTCGCGGATAAGCGATACGCCTGGAGTCTTTTGCGTACCATCCCCTGGAAATATTTCAATGGAACGACCTGGCGACGCTGCAAGCGTTTGCTGCTGAGCTATCGGTAAGCATCATCGTCGTTGGTCAACTCACTGAGCATACAGAGCGCCGATGTTTGGGCCTGGGTCAGAAATGCCATGTCGGTTTGCATTTATTTCGAGCCTCAGGGCCTGAATGATCTGGCAGAATAAGGCATTGGCCTGACTCGTCCAGGCAGTCGCTAAAATGATAGAGGGCGTTATGAGTCAAGAAAGCATCAACTGGGACACTCTGGGTTTCGATTACATCAAGACTGACAAGCGCTACCTTTCTCATTGGCGCGACGGTGCCTGGGATCAGGGGTCGCTGACCGAGGACAACACGCTGCATATCAGCGAGGGTTCGACCGCGCTGCATTACGGTCAGCAGTGCTTCGAAGGTCTCAAGGCCTATCGCTGCAAGGATGGCTCGATCAATCTTTTCCGTCCCGATCAGAACGCGCAGCGCATGCAGCGCAGCTGTTCGCGCCTGTTGATGCCTCATGTACCGACTGATGTGTTCATCGAGGCCTGCAAGCAGGTCGTCAAGGCCAACGAACGTTTCATCCCGCCCTACGGTTCCGGTGGCGCGTTGTATCTGCGCCCGTTCGTGATTGGTGTGGGTGACAACATTGGCGTGCGTACCGCCCCGGAGTTCATCTTTTCGATCTTCTGCATTCCGGTGGGTGCCTATTTCAAGGGCGGCCTGAAGCCAAATAATTTTGTGATTTCCGGTTACGACCGCGCTGCGCCCAATGGCACCGGGGCTGCCAAGGTCGGTGGCAACTATGCCGCCAGCCTGATGCCCGGTTCTGAAGCCAAGAAACACAGTTTTGCCGATTGCATCTATCTCGATCCACAGACTCACTCCAGGATCGAGGAAGTGGGTTCGGCGAACTTCTTTGCCATCACCAATGATGATGTGTTCCTGACGCCGAAATCACCGTCTGTGCTGCCGGGCATCACCCGTCTGTCGTTGATCGAGCTGGCAAAATCCCGTCTGGGCCTGACGGTCGAGGAGGGCGATGTATTCATCGACCAGCTCGACACCTTCAAGGAAGCGGGCGCTTGCGGTACGGCTGCGGTGATCACCCCGATTGGCGGGATTTCCTACAAGGACAAGCTGCATGTGTTCTACAGCCAGACCGAAGTCGGTCCGGTCACTCAGCGTCTGTACAAGGAATTGACCGGCGTTCAATCCGGTGACATCGAGGCGCCAGCCGGCTGGATCGTCAAGGTCTGATAGCTTGACCTGTATCGTTCCAGTGCCATGCGCTGGAACGATCGCTGGCCGCATGTTCAAGGTGCAGCGGCTTTCCCTTCCTCGACCAGGTCTTTCGCTGGGCCCAGCACAATCGCCAGATGCCGCAAGTCATCGACTTCCAGGCCATAACGCTTGCCCGATGGACTTTGCGTGACCGTTCCCAGTGCATATACCGTGAAGAACTTCACGTCATCCGCGTGGCTTAATAACTCACTGATATAGCGGCTTGAACGGTAGGCCTGCATTTGCGCGGGCGATACGTAAAGCGTCACCAGTTTGCCGTCGATACGGTCAAAAAACCTGAACTTGAAGCCCAGTCCGTAACGTTGCTCAATCAACCCGCCACCAAATAGCACACGGCCGTTGTCACCCGTTTGCGCGTATTTGATATGGCGAAAATACCCGCGTAGCGACACTTCGCCCTGACCGGGAATTCTCAGTTTCAACAGCTTGAAATCGTCCAGTGACAACTCGGCCTTGGCCTGTCGATAGCTGTCTACCAGGCGCTCCAGGTTGTTGGTGCGGGTTTCGCTGTAGCGGGCGGCCTTGGGTGACGCCGGTTCGGTCAAAGGCTGGCTGACGACGGGCTGCAGATTGCCTGCACCGGCTTTTTCTTCCCCGGACTTCTCTTTGGCGGGTGCTTTGAGCGTCGGGTCGAATATGTCGATGTAATCATCCAGCTTGCGCTTGGCCTGGCGCAGACGCGTCTGAGCATCTGCTTCTTCGACATGAACGTCCGGCTTTTCGTCGGCGCTCTCGTCCACCCATTCACACCCCGGATGGTGATCGTAGTGCGGGTTGGCACGGAAGTGCGCAGCAACGAAGGTCGGGTTGTCCTGTGGTTTCACGTCATAGCGAACCCCCGTCACCTTTGCCCCCATTGCCCTGCAAGCCTCATTCGAGCAGATAAACTCGAAGCGTTTGCGTGGCGGCTCCTGAGAGAAGTATTCGCGTCGGGCAGCAGCGATTGACAGCTCTTGCTGCAACTCGACACAGAATGCGCGTGTGATAGGTTTGCCGGGCTTCATGCTCGTTGACTGCCTTCCTGTATAGAGTTGTTGCAACACGCTATTTCACCCGGACACGCCTTGCAACTATCGCAGCGCAGGAAGTTGAATACGATTCCCGTCGAATCCTCCTGAGACTTACTCCGAGGGTACTGCCAGCCATTCCCCGAGTGCCTGCTGATACTCGCCAGTGGCCTTGCTCAGGTGCAGCCATTGGTCAACGTAGCTTTTCCAGGTCACATCATCGCGGGGCAACAGGTAGGCCTTTTCGCCGTATTGCATGTACGCGGTCGGGTTGACCGCACACAAGCCAGGCATACGTTTCTGCTGATAAAGCGCTTCGGAGGCATCCGTGATCATCACGTCAGCCTTTTTGTCCAGCAGTTCCTGGAAGATGGTCTTGTTGTCGTGAAATGCCAAAGATGCCTTCGGCAGATGAGCGCGCGCGAAGGCTTCATTGGTGCCGCCAGCAGGTTCTATCAGGCGCACCGAGGGTTGATTGATCTGCTCGACCGTCTGGTACAGGGCCTTGTCTTCACAGCGCACCAGAGGAATCTTGCCATCGACATCCAGCGTATTGCTGAAGAAGGCTTTTTTCTGCCGTTCCAGGCTGACCGAGATGCCGCCCATGCCGATGTCGCATTTGCCGGCGACCATGTCCGGCATCAGGTTCTTCCAGGTGGTAGGCACCCACTGCACGTTAACTCCCAGGCTCTTGGCCAGCGAGCGTGCCATGGTGATATCGATGCCTTCGTATTCACCGTCTTCGCGCAGCAGGGTATAGGGCTTGTAATCGCCAGTGGTGCAGACTGCCAACTGGCCGGTTTGCAGAACCTTGTCCAGATGCGAGGTGGATTCCTGAGCCTGAGCCATGCCTGTCATGCCCAGCAGCAGGGCGGTGAATGCGCTGTATTTAAGGTTCATCATGAGTCTGAGTGCTCTCAGCCGTGCAGTCGGTTTTGTTTGAGTCGACAGATTGCTTCATTTGTCAGGCCGATGTGAAGCTGTAATGAAAACATGAAGTCAAATGTGCGTGCATAAATCAGGGGTTGAACATTTCGTAAAAAAGCGTAATGTTATGCCCCATGATTCTTGAGCAAATCAAAGCGGTCGGCAATGACACTCGCATGTTGATCATGGAGTGGCTGAAAAACCCGCAAGCCCATTTCCCCCCACAGGACCACGGTGATCCGTCGATAGGCGTGTGCGTCTCGCACATTCAGGCCAAGGCCAGTCTGTCGGCTTCCACCGCGTCTGCGCACCTGGCGATCCTGCAACGCGCCGGGCTGGTTCAGGCGACAAGGATCGGAAAATGGACTTATTTTCGCCGCGACGAGCAAGCCATCGACCGGTTCGCCGATAGGCTCAAGAAAGAACTATGACTCTTTAGCGTTACTTACACATTTCGTCATTTTGCGTAATGTTGAATTGATAGGAGATTGACCATGAGCAATACAACCATCTACGTGCAGGCTGGCGGCGGCTACGATCAGGTCAGCGTTGGCGAAAGCGAAGTGCTGGCACCGAAAGCCGGTGAGATCACTGTGCGTCTGCACGCAAATTCGCTCAACTATCACGACTTCGCAGTCGTCACCGGTATGTGGGCGCCGACTGAAAAACGTATTCCCATGGCCGATGGCGCAGGCGTAGTAACCGCAGTAGGCGAGGGCGTCAGCGAGTTCGCTGTCGGCGACTCTGTCGTCAGCACGTTCTTCCCTGAGTGGATCAGCGGCGAGCCGCTGGTTGAAGGTTTCGTCACTGTGCCGGGCGACGGCGTCGACGGTTATGCCCGCGAGCAGGTGACTGCCCGTGCCACCTCATTTACCCACGCGCCACTGGGTTATACCCATGCCGAAGCGTCCACGCTGACCACCGCAGGCTTGACCGCGTGGCGCGCGCTAATGGTCGATGACGCGTTGAAAGCCGGTGATACCGTTCTGGTGCAAGGCACTGGCGGCGTATCGATCTTTGCGCTGCAGTTCGCCAAAATGGTCGGTGCGACCGTTATCGCGACGTCGTCGAGTGATGAAAAGCTGGAGCGTCTGCAAGCCATGGGCGCTGACCACCTGATCAACTACCGCAAGGACAGCAACTGGGGCGAGACCGCCCGCAAGCTGACTGGCGGTCGTGGTGTTGATCACATCATCGATGTGGGCGGCCCTTCGACATTGCAGCACTCCATGACAGCCGCACGGGTCGCTGGGCATATCTCGGTCATCGGCATTCTGAGCGGTGTCGCCGGTCAGCTGGAATTCGTCCCGGCACTGGTCAAGCAACTGCGCATGCAGGGTGTATTGGTGGGCAGCCGCACCCAGCAGCAGGACATGATCCGCGCCATTGATGCCAATGGCATGCGTCCGGTCATGGATCGCTCCTTCCCGATGACCGACATTGTCGAGGCGTTCCGTTATCAGGAAACCAATCAGCACTTCGGCAAGATCTGCCTGGATATCTGAGTGATGCCCCTGCGCCGATAGCTGAGCGCAAGTCAAAATCGCTGGTCTGCCAACGTTCGTGATGGCAGGCCAGTCGAGACGTTTTGCATAACTTTCCCCGGTCATCTTTTTGCATCAAGTGCGCTGGTCTGTGGTCACACCCTCTGTGACATCAAGGACGTTGCGTGGCATATAGCTTCACGCTGCCCGCCGCGACGTTCAATCCGATTACCAGATCAGGGACGCATTGAAATCATGAAACCTCATCTTTGGCTAGGCCTGCTTGGCGTTTTCTCCCTCAGTGTCCAGGCTGCATCGCTGGACGTTCCCATCAATCTGGTCAGCGCTGACGGCGCGCCCAAGCCTGTTGGCAACGTGACGGTGAGCGAAACACAGTATGGCTTGCTGTTTACCCCGAATCTGAAAGACCTGCCTGCGGGCATTCACGGTTTTCACGTACATGAAAACGGCAGCTGCGAAGCTGGTACGAAGGACGGCAAGAAGGTCGCCGCGCTGGCCGCAGGCGGTCACTTTGACCCGGCCAAAACCGGCAAGCATCTGGGGCCTTACGCTGATGGCCATCTAGGCGATCTGCCTGCGTTGTACGTTAACGCCGACGGCACCGCCAACTATCCGGTACTGGCGCCACGGCTGAAGAAAATCTCGGAAATCAAAGGCCATGCGCTGATGGTTCATGCGGGCGGCGACAACCATTCCGACCACCCTGCACCCTTGGGCGGTGGCGGTGATCGTGCAGCCTGTGGCGTGATCTGATGCGCCGTGCCTGTGTCCGGTTCGGGTGCAGGCACCCCCTGAATATTTTCACGCCCGATCAGCATCACCAATGTTACAAATGGCCGTCAGTGCGTTCCTGAGAGTCAGGCGCGCCATAGGGGGCGCAAGTGCTTATCTATCATCCAGTGAGGCTGCCCGGGCTGAATGCAGACGCCGCCAACCCAGCGCGCTTGATGGCAGTAGTCTGGCCAATAGGCCTTTGCGGCCAATACTTGCTGTCCCAACGGCGTTAGCTTTAGCGAGCGGCGAGGCCACTCAAGTCGCGTGTCTGATTCGATCAGCAGCGCCGTCGGAGAATCAATCAAGGGACGCATCATCGCGTGAAACATCATGTCGCCCAGAAACGGTAAAGGCTCGCGCTCGTCCGTCAGCTCAGCAAACACTTGGCCGAAGGTCATTGCCCCGGCTTCGCTGATGCACTGCAACGACAGGCGCTCGGTGAGTGACAGGCCGTCATCGACGCCTGGTAATTCCTGTAGCTGACGTAACAGGGCCGGGGCAAGGCAGGGCAATGATGGTTGCGCGGTGTGGGCCAGTTCGGCAAGGGCAACCGGCGAGGCGTTGCAGTAAGCCGCCCATGCCTGGCGGGCCAGATGCAGCATTTCCTCAGTCACCGCCTTGCGCTGCGGCCACAGCCAGGCAAGCAGGTCGGGCGCCAGTTGGCCAATGCCGATGAAGCGCTGGACGCCGGGAATCTGGCTCACCTGGATAATTTCAAGCCTGGCAGGCAATTGCTCAAGGGCTGCCAGCGTCCTGATCAGGAAGAGCTGGTCGTAGGCATCTGCCTCGCACCACAGCACGCTGTGATCGGCACTGCTCATCTGCTGCAGATCGGTGTATTCATCATCAAACCGGCGTGCGACATCGGTAAGGCTCAGCCCGAATGCCTGGCTGATGTAGTGGCTGCGCGCTGCCTGATATGCCTTTTCAGGCACAGCCTGAACCGGACCCATGCACAAAGGGTCTGTCAGCATCTTGAAAGAGCCTTTGAAGCCCGCGAGTTTGAGAGTGTGGGCAATGTCGCTGCCGCATCGCCAATGCACGGTTCGCGCTTCGTCGCTTGCTTCGAAGTCCGGATTCCGGGCTGCGAAGTCGACTGCATCGACATGGGCCTTTAGCCTGGGCCAGCTGCTGAAGCCCAATTGCCTCGCGATCAGCCATTGGGCATCCGATAAGGTCGGCGTCGTCTTGTTGAGCAGGATGAGCTGATCAGCTGCAGTGCCGTCTTTCATTCGCAGCAGAAGCTCTTTGGCACGCTTGCGCTGCTGTTCGAGGTTGATACGGCCGTGATGGGACGAGGAGTTTTTATTGCTGGACATACGATCTCCTTGCAAAAACCTTGTCCGCTTGAAGGTCGGGAGTCGTAGTGACGGAATATCGAATCAGAATCCTGGGCGCAGCCCTTTCCGCGGTAGGTGGCGTAGATGGCGCCACGCCGGAATATAGGTAATCGGATGGGGGACTGCAACTCCGTCAGGTCGTACTGATCACGTGTGTTTCAAGGCACATTGATCATTCGAGCCCTTTAAGGCATTGCCTCATTTCAAAGCGGGGATTCTCGCATCATTGCTCATGGTGTAAGTTTGAAATCTTACTGATCAAGTGGTCAGAATTTTTGCGTGCTGTACCTGCCAAGGAATGCCCTGAACAATGAACCTGTCACTCAAGCAACTGGCCGCAACCGCGTTGGTAATGGCCAGCCTTTCGTCCTTCACCAGCGTGGCGAATGCCAACGTCACTGCACAACAGAGCACGATCATTCTCAAGACTTTCAATGAGAAATCGGTCACGGATTTCAGGCAGTTTCTGAAAAGTCTGTCCAGCACTGATGTTGTCAAAGCTGCTGATTTTGGCCCGGCCATCAACGCCTTTCTCGACAACAAAACACTTTCCGACGTGCAACAGAACGACATTCATCGCCTGCTCGGTCTGTATACCCGGTTGAAGTATGGCAATGCGGCAACCGACACATTGCGTGAGCTGGTCACCATTCCAACCGCCCGTGTTGACGGCGTTGCCCAGCATGAAAACCCGGAGTTCATCAAGATCGCCAACGCGATCAAAGGCCTTGCCGAACGCTTCGATCTGAAATTTCGCAACGTCGATAACCGCGTTTATGAAGTTTCGCTCGACGGGGCGGGCGATGAAGTCGTGGGCATTCACGTCCATGCCGATGTTGTACCGGTCACGCCGGAAAACTGGGTGTTGCCGGACGGCACGCGGCTCGATCCGTTCAAGGTTACATTGATTGGTGATCGCCTGTATGGGCGTGGCACCGAAGACGATAAGAATGGCATCGTCGTGGCGCTCTATGCCATGAAAGTCATCAAGGAAGAAAAGCTGCCGCTGGCCAGAAACTTCAAGTTGCTGATCGATACAACTGAAGAAACCACGGGTGACGCCATCCCCTACTATTTTGAACGCAACCCCACGCCTGGTTACAACCTGGCGCTGGATGGCAGCTACCCGGTTGTCATCGCGGAAAAAGGTTATGGGACGGTCATGGCCAGTTTTGCCCGGCGCAACGCCGACGGCGAGGGTGCTGAAATCGTGTCGATGACCGGAGGTGCGGCCACCAACCAGATTCCATCGAAGTCGGTGGCCACTCTGGTGACCGACAAGCCTGCCGAGCTGGCTGCCAGCCTGCAACAGGCCGGTGCCGAGTACGTGAAAAACAATGGCGGCGACTTCGAGGTCGATGCCAGGGTCGACGGCAATGACGTCAAGCTGACAGTGACGGGGGTTTCAGCTCACTCATCGGCGCCTCAGTCTGGAGTCAACCCGGTTGCGAGGATGCTTGACTTCATCAACAGCCTTCAAGGCAGGGTCGCGCTCAAACATAACCAGATTACTGATGCCGCTCGCTATGCAGCCGACAACTGGGGCCTTGATTATCTGGGGAACAAGTTGGGCGTTGGTTTCTCCGACGAGTTCATGGGACCGCTGACCGCTTCTCTTACCTATGTCGCGATGGATGAAACAGCGTTCAAACTTGCGGTCAACTTGCGCGTGCCCAAGGGCAGGTCTACGGAAGAGCTTAAATCCGAAATCTCCGAAAAACTTGCAGCGTGGAGCGTGAAAACCGGCATCAAGCCTGCATTCGACTATTCCATTGCCAAGCCGATGTACCGCAATCCAGAGGGCGAATGGGTCAGGGCGCTGCTTGCGGTTGCCAGCGAAAATCTCGGTATGGAACATGCGTTCGGCACCTCGGCTGGCGCGACGTCGGTACATGAACTGCCCAATGGCGTGCAGTTCGGTCTGGCGAGGCCCGAAGTCAAATATACCGGCCACACGGACAACGAGTTCAAGACGACCGGACAGTTTTTGCTGGACCTGCAGATCGTTACCGAAATGATGGCGCGCATCGGTGAGTTACCGAAACTCTGATGTAACTTCCGGGCCTGCCAGGGCAGGTCCGGTTTCGATGAGTGACTGTTTGATCGCGCGTTATCATGCGACTGGCCTCTTGATTGGTAGTGGCACAGCGACGTTGTCTTTCCACCCAGTGTTCTCGCGAACAAGGATTTACCCATGAAAACGCTCTTCGCATTTGCACTGACCTTTGCTGCCGTTTGCGCTGCAAGCACTAGCGTCAATGCGGCGGTACTGTCTGTACCCGCAAACTCTCAACAAAGCACCACCAGCAACGGCAAGCTTCAGCCCCCCGTCAAGTACGCCACTGTCTGGGCCGACGAGGCAGGGGCCACCCATGTCGATCATTGTCGTATCGAGGGGCTGGAATTCAAAAGTTACGCGCCACCCGCCGAGCCTCAGTGGATCGGAGTTTCGCCCGACGAAGTAGAAAGTATTGCCTACGCGGTACTGCCGCCGGGTTACGTCGGCAGTTGGCACCATGCGCCGGGCCCTCAGTGGGTGATCACCCTACAGGGTCAGTGGTCGGTGGAAACCACTGATGGCACGGTATTGGTTCAGGGCCCCGGGGAAATGCAGTTCAATGCCGACAGCAGCTCCAAAGCAAGGCCTGGCGACAACAGGGTCGGGCATCTGACTCGTACCGTGGGTGATCAGCCCAACGTTCAACTCATCGTGAAACTCAAACCGGATGCTGCTGCCAAACGTTCTTCCGGCCGGTGTGCCTACTGATCAATTGGGGCGAAATGCATGAATCGAGTCTTCCGTCATCCAGGCAAGAAAACCACTTCGCTCGTGTTGGCGGGCGCGCTTCTCGCTGCAGGCGCAGTGATGGCTTCAGACGCTTCGCCCGTCACGGTGGTTGCCAGTAATCCCCGGTTTGCTGCACTCATCCAGCCCGACGCGCAGGCACAAGTGCTTACCGCCGATGCGCAGTGGGCGGAAGGTCCTTTGTGTTTGCCAGACGGTCAGTTGATCTGGAGTGATGTGAAGGCGAACAAGGTCATGAGCTGGAAAGAGCATGACGGCGTGACTGTATGGCTGGACCCTGCCCATTATCAGAACGGGCATGCTCTGGATGCCGAAGGCCGAGTCATCGCCGCATCCCATGGCGAACGCGCAATAGTGCGACAGGAAGCGGATGGTCAATGGCGCACAGTGGTCGACAGGTACGAAGGCAAGCGTTTGAACAGCCCGAATGATGTCGTGGTCGATAAGCGTGGCGGTATCTGGTTCAGTGATCCAACCTTCGGCGTGTTGAACAAGGCTGAAAGTTATGGCGGCAAACCGGAGCAGGGCGGCGAGTATGTATACCGCTACGATCCGGAACAAAACCAACTGGTGAGGTTGAATACCCCGGGACTTCATTCGCCGAACGGCCTGGCGTTTTCACCCGATCAAAGCTTGCTGTATGTCGCGGACTCGCAACTGGCGCATGATTTCAAGAATCCGAAACTGGCACACAGTATCCGGGTGTATCAGGTGCGCGACGGGGCGCTGAGTAACGGCAAGGTGTTTGCCGAGATTGCCCCCGGCATCCCTGACGGGCTCAAGGTCGACGCGCAGGGCAACGTCTGGAGCAGCAGCAAAGAGGGTATTCAGGTGTTCTCTGCCAGCGGCGAGTTGCTGGGGAAAATAAAGGTCACGGCGAAAGACACCGGCAATCTTGCATTCTGTTCTACCGGTTCACAGCACTGGATTTACATCACCGCTGCCAACAAGGTGCTGAGAATACCCGCTCTTGTTGGCGGCAGTCGTCCGTAAGGCGTCCGTCACCATGAAATACCGATAGCGCCGTGCGCTATTCCTGACGACTCCGCTCGCAGACAACCTCAATAGATCGCATCGTCTGCCTGTGCGATGTCGACACGGTTACGGCCCAGGCGCTTGGCTTGATAGAGCGCTTTGTCTGCGCGCTGGATCAGGCTTGCTGCTGTTTCTCCCGGGCTGAGCTGCGCAACCCCCAGAGAGATAGTCACCGAGCCTGTATCCGGTATCAACAGACTCTCAACGCCCTTTCGAATGCGGTCGGCCAACTCCGCGGCATGATTCAATGAGCTATCGGGCACCAGTATCAGAAACTCTTCTCCTCCCCATCGGGCCGCGACATCCTGCAGGCGGATCCGCTGTTTGAGGATGACGGCAACGCTGGTCAATACCCTGTCGCCAGCGGGATGGCCGTATCGGTCATTGACCGATTTGAAGTGATCGATGTCGCCAATGATAAGGCTGAATGGCCTGCCCGATATTCGCGCGGTATCGATCAGCCGCTCAAGGGTGTGTTCCGCCGCCCTTCGGTTATTCAGCCCGGTCAGCGGGTCGCTGTGAGCAATCTCCAACAACTTTTGTTCACGGCCCAGCCGCGTGGTTACATCCTGGCTGATGCTGACGTAATGCGTGATGGTTCCCTCCAGGTTACACAGCGGGGAAATGCTGTGTTCTGCATAGAACAGAGAGCCATCCTTGCGCTTGTTGATGAAGGTCGTACGAAAGGGCGTACCACTGGCCAGCGCCTCATTGAATTGCGCATAAAACATCTCATCATGTTTACCAGAGCTGAGCACTCGCGGGTTTTCGCCGATGATTTCCGGCGCGCTGTAACCGGTGATGTTCTGAAAAGCCTCATTGGCAAAAACGATAGTGGCGTTGCAATCGGTAATCATGATCGGATCAAGCGCGGCGTTCAGCGCCTGAGCCAGCAAATGCTGTTCGCGCTCCGCCCGAATGCGCGGGCTGATGTTTTGCTGCACCGATACAAAGTTGCAAACCGCACCCGCTTCGTCGCGCACCGGGGAGATTTTCCACTCGACGACATAGGGGCTTCCGTCCGCGCGGTAATTGACTGTCGACCCTTCGAAAAAGAGGCTCTCGCTCAGGCACTGGCGCATACGCTCGATCACCTGACGATCGGTGTCGGGTCCTTGCAGGATCCTTGGCGAACGGCCTATCAATGCCTCTGCTGCGTAGCCGGTCATCGCGCAGAATGCCGGATTGACATACACAATGAACGGGCCGCCATTGGTCAGATTGGCATCGGTGATCAAAACGGCATTGAATGACTGCTCGACAACTGCTTCAAGCAAGGCCAGGCGCTGGCTGGATGAGGTCATCTGATGTCCTGTCGAGTGATCCGTTAAATTGATCGCGGCTCTGATCAGATAATGGGTGACGCAATGCCGGACGGGTACTGAATGCAGTGGGTTGGACCGCAGGCACCGGGCACTTGTTGCACAGGCACTATACCCACATGATTCAAAGGGTGCATTACGCGCGTAACGACCATATCCGTTGCGCTGCGGGGCGTCTGCGGCTGACGCTGCCGCGGGTGCTGCGAGGATTCAGGACATTTAGTTCTTTACCCGAATTTCTGACCGGTCTGGCAAATACTGTCCAGGCGTATGCACATTGAAGAACCCGCCGAGTTGGGCGAGTTGTTCAGTGCCAAGCCTGATACCCGTCGCCAGCCCGGGTTCGGGACTTCCTTGCTGATCATTCTTCTGTCGGTGATTCTGATGGTCCGCGAATACTTCGGCCTGCAACTCAAGCAAACCCTTTGGTTAGGGGCGGTGTTGCAGACGATTGTTTCGGTAGTGGGGCTGATAGGTACGCTGTTGTCGTGGCATTGGCTGGTGTGAAACGGGATTGGCGCAGACAGGTCTCTCGTTTGCGCCACATCTGGTAAACAAGGTTAATCTGTTTTTATGCAGTTCAGAATACGACCTCATTAGCTACGTCCGGAGAGTTCTAGATGGCCGTCGCAACTCAACAGCGCCTGTAATCTTTCCTGGCCGACGTCGACCGGAACTATCCACCAGTGGGTACGATTGTCGTAACGGGCGCCGTCAGGAATGGTCACGGCTTTACCGGCTTTTGGTGGATGTTTGTCAAAATACGCGTTGATGGATTCAGCAAAAAAATTCGCATCTTTGTCAGGGCAGTGCATTTCGTCGCCATCACCACTTTGCGCCAGCCATGCAACCGCGAGGATCAACAGCACCAACAGTACGGCTCGTGTCATTGTGGGCTTCCATTTCCGGAAAGTGCTGAGGATAGCTTTAATAGCTGAACAACGACGAGCACGCTGTTTTTCTCTGAAAGGCGTTTTGTCCAACTCACGTATCGCAAGCCTGCCACCGGTGTACCATGTCTGATTTTTTCGCACCTGAGGATGCGGCTGCCATGCGTGAGTTTCTAGAGATTTTTCGTAATCGCGCACTGGACGTCATGTCATCCGCTTTGCCCGCCCAACCGCTTCTTGAAGATTTTGCCATTGCGCTGCAAGTCAGATTGCCGGGTGCCGTCGTCGGCATCAACGTGCTGGATAAGGCCGGCAGAACATTTCGTCAGTCTATTTTCCCGAACCTGCCGTCCGATTTTTCTCAAGCGCTGGTGGGTAACATCATCACCGGCAAGCGCGGCTCATGTGGACTAGGCATATTGACCGGGAAAACCATCGACGTTCCGGACGTGGCAAACGACCCGCGCTTTTCGCAAGAGTGGAAAGCGCTCTTCGCCCGACATGATCTGCACGCGATGATTTCGATTCCGGCACTGAGCGCTGATAAAAACGCCCAGGGAAGTATCGCAATCATCCATCCGCTGGGCATGTCGCTGACTGTTGAACAGCGCGAGTTTCTGCAATTGGCATCATCGTTATGTGCGCGCATTTGTGCGTATAGCAGGTCGCAGGAATCCAACGCGCTTATTCTGGGCGAGCTTGAGCACCGTATTCGAAATCTGTTTCTGACGATTGGCGGTGTCGCCAATCTGACCTTGAAACGATACCCCGACGTAAGGCAGTTTCGGGCGGTGTTTAGCGAGCGGCTGGTAATGATGCATCGCGCGCACTCGCTGGCACTGAGCACGTGCGAAATCGAAATGGCTGCCTTACTGCAGGAAATGCTCGCGCCTTATCAAAAAGACTGTGCTATCAGTTTTTCCGGTCCCGATGTCTTGCTGACCCAGAAGGCTGCATCGGCGCTGGCACTGGTGATACATGAGCTGTGTACCAACGCTACCAAGTACGGCTCGCTGTCTCGGGAAGCGGGAGAACTGAATGTGCAGTGGGGGATTGTTGCGCAGGGCAGTGATGATCTCGAGCCTGTTTTCAGGCTGGTCTGGGCGGAGAGCGGCGGCCCGCAAGTCGATCAGCCGAGCCGCAAGGGTTATGGCACGGCGATGATCAAGGGCAGTCTGGGTAATGCGTTTGATGGTTCGGCAACGTTCTTCTACGAACCGGTCGGGCTGAGGTGCGAGATATCCGCACCGTTCACCGGCAAACTCGGCAGAAGCAGCTGATAACCGTCAACGCTTCATGCCTCATGCCGCCGTCGCGCATCACTGAGCATCGATATCGTCAGTTTGCGCACTTCGAGTTTGCTGATTTCCACATGAGAGCGCAGTAACAACAGCGCTTCGTCCCGTTTGCGTGCCTGCAATGCATTGAGGATCGCGGCGTGCTCCAGGTAGGTATGTTCGATGCGGGCGCTTTTGAAGAAGTCCAGTCTGCGCACGATGCGAATGCGCTCGGTCACTTCCTGATGAACACGGGCCATTTCCAGATTGCCCGAGGCGGCCACCAGTTGGGTGTGAAACTGTTCGTCGAGGTCTGCGACGACCTGCATATCGATCTGCCAGTGGCTGCGATCAATCAGCCAGTGCTGACGCAGCACATTGAGTTCCGGATGCACTTCGTGGGATGCACAGATACGTTCGACCGCAGCACATTCAAGCACGATGCGCAGATCGTACAGCTGGTCGATCTGGTCGAAATCCAGCGGCTTGACTGACCAGCCCCGTCGAAACTCGACGTCCAGATAACCCTCGCGCTGCAGCCGGTACAATGCGTCACGCACCGGCGTGCGTGACACCTGATAACGGTCTGCCAGTTGCGTTTCGGTGAAGCGGTCGTAGGGCAGCAGATAGAAGTCGAAGATCTCCTGCTTGAGCCGCCGATAGACGTCTTCTGCCAGCGCGTTGGTGGTGTTGGGGGAATTCAAGGGCGTGGCTCCAGGCTGCTCAGGTCAATGCTGACATGTGCGGCAACGACTTTCCAGCCGCCGTCCAGGCGTGCCCAGGTTTGCATCTGCCGTCCCAGACGCTCAGTAACGCCATCGTGAAACTCGGTGCTGACGGTGGCGAAGTCTTCACCGAAGGTGCTAACCACGGTGCGCAATAATTTTCGACCGGGCCCGACTGGCTGACAGTGGCGTCGATAGCGCGCGATGGCTTTGGCACCGTGCAGGTTTTCCGCGACGCCATAGCGAACGGTCTGTTCGGAATTCCAGAAATACCCATCCAGCGTGGTCAGCTCGTTGGCCAGCAGGGCGCGCTCGTAATCAGTGAACGCGCTGGTCACTTCGGCGACGATGTGCGCAAGGTTGATGTCCATCAGGGTGTACTCCTTGTTTGCAGGGCGTGTTGCAGATCGGCCAGTGACGCTGCACGCCCGACAATCGCGTTTTGTGCGGTGATCATGTCCAGAGTGGCCTGTTTGAAGGCCGGGAAATAGCTTTCGGTCGCATCTTCGATCAGCAGGCAGCGATAACCCCGATCACTGGCTTCGCGCATGCTGGTCTGCACGCAGACTTCGGTGGTAACGCCTGCGAAGATCAAATGAGTGATCCCGGCGTCGGTCAGCCGCTGATGCAGGTCGGTGGCGAAGAACATGCCCTTGCCCGGTTTGTCGATGACCCACTCGCAGGCGAGCGGCGTCAGGCTGTCGATAATCTGATTGCCGGGTTCGCCGCGAATCAGGATGCGGCCCATCGGGCCGAGGTCGCCGATACGCAGGCCCGGTGAACCTTGGGCCAGCTTGGCGGGCGGGCAGTCGGCAAGGTCCGCGCTGTGCGATTCACGAGTGTGTATGACCACTATGCCCTGATCACGGGCCAGCGCCAGCAGTTGTTGCACCGATGGCACGATGGCCTGCAACGGTGCGACATCGTTGCCCAGCGCGGCACCAAAGCCGCCGGGTTCGAGGAAGTCGCGCTGCATGTCGATGATCACCACAGCGGCACAGGAGGGGTCGAACGTGAAGCAGTCCGGACGCGCATTGACGCTGATCATGCCGGTTCTCCGGCAAGCTGCTCGGCACCGGCCATGTGTCGACCCAGCTCGGTTCGATCAGCGGCGGCTGCGCTGGTTTCAAAAACCAGTTCGCCGTCATGAATGACCACGATGCGGTCTGCCAGGCTCAGCAGTTCGTCGAGATCTTCACTGAGCAGCAGGACTGCTGTGCCGCTGTTGCGCGCGTCGATCAGGCGCTGGTGGATAAGCGCGACACTGGCGAAGTCCAGGCCGAATACCGGATTGGCGACGATCAGCACCGCGACGTCATGGGTCAGTTCTCGCGCCAGTACGGCGCGCTGCACATTGCCTCCCGACAAGGTGCCGATGGGACGGTTCGGGTCGTTGGGCGAGACCTTGAACTGTTCGATCAATGTGCGCGCCTGTGCGCCTATTGCACGACGATCAAGACGCCAGCCCTGACGGCACAGCGGCGGCTGGTCGAAGTTGCGCAGGGCCAGATTGTCGGCCACGCTGAAGCTGCCGATACAGGCGTTGCGCAAGGGCTCTTCGGGCAGGCTGAACACGCGCAGACGCTGCATCTGTTCACGCTGCGCATGGTAAGGCTGGCCATCGACCGATATCTGCCCGGCACTGAAGGGTCGCTGGCCGAGCAGGGCTTCGGTGAGTTCGCGCTGGCCGTTACCGGAAATACCCGCAACCCCGACGATCTCTCCCGGCTGCACTGCCAGAGAAAGGTTTTTCACCGCCAGCGTGCCTTTGTCACCGGGTACATCCAGCCCCTCTACCTGCAACTGGGGCGTACGGGTTGCCATGACCGGCCGATCGTTGCTCACGCTACGCACTTGCGCTTCGCCCATCATCCAGGCAGCCATCTGCTGCGTGGTGGTGTCGGCCACTGTCGCTGTGCCTACCCAGCGGCCCTTGCGCAGCACGGTGACGTCATCGGCATAGGTGCTGACTTCGCGAAACTTGTGGGTGATCATCAGCACGGTGAGTTCACCGCGATGTGCCATCGACTGCATCAGCCCCAGCACTTCATCGGCCTCTTGCGGCGTGAGTACCGAGGTCGGTTCATCGAGAATGATCAGCCGACGTTGCAGATACAGCTGCTTGAGGATTTCCAGTTTCTGTTTTTCACCTGCGGCCAGACTGCTGACCGGCCGATGGATATCCAGACAAAAAGGCATCTTTGCCATGAAGGCTTCCAGGCGCTCGTACTCGCTGGCCCAGTTGATACGCCACGGCAGATCACCGCGCGACAGCACCAGGTTTTCCGCAACGCTCAGGCCCGGCGCCACGGTGAAGTGCTGATACACCATGCCGATATGCAACTGATGAGAGTCGCGCGGGGTGCGAATCTCGTGTTCGCGGTTGTCGATCAGAATGCTGCCCGACTGCAGCGGGCTGTAGCCGATGATGCCTTTGACCAGCGTACTCTTGCCGGCGCCGTTCTCCCCGAGCAGGGCGTGGACGGTGCCGGCGCGGACCTTGAAGGACACCTCGTCGAGTGCGCGAAACGCTCCGAAATGCTTGCTGGCACCAATCGTCTCAAGGCTCGGGGCGCGCATGTTCATGCTCCCAACAGGTCGCGAAGCATTGAGGAATGGCCGACTGCGCCGAACACGCCACCCTGCATTTTGACCATGCTCAGGGCCGCCGCATGATTGCCAGGGTCGGTCGCCCCGCAGCAGTCTTCCAGCAGCAGGCACTCGAAGCCACGGTCATTGGCTTCGCGCATGGTGGTGTGCACGCAGACGTCGGTGGTGATGCCGGTCAGGATCAGATTTTCGATGCCACGAGTGCGCAGAATCAGTTCCAGATCGGTGGCGCAGAAGGAGCCTTTGCCGGGCTTGTCGAGCACGATTTCGCCGGGCAGCGGTGCCAGCTCGTCGATGATTTCCCAGCCCGGCTCGCCACGTACCAGAATCTTGCCGCAGGGGCCTGGGTCGCCGATTCCCGCGCCGATGCGCTGCGAGCGCCAGCGTTTGTTGGCGGGCAAGTCGCTGAGGTCCGGGCGATGGCCTTCGCGGGTATGGATGATGGTGAAGCCCAGCGGGCGCATCGCGGCGAGCAGCGCCTTGATCGGCTCGATGGGCGCTCGGGTCAGGGCCAGGTCGTAACCCATGCTGTCCACGTAGCCGCCGACGCCGCAGAAATCGGTCTGCATGTCGATCACGATCAAGGCTGTGTTGTGCGCATGCAATTGCCCATTCCAGGGCCAGGGGTAGGGCGCCGATGCAATATGACGTTCACTCATGGCGTTAATCCTTCCAGCTGCTGGGGGTGGGTTTGAATTCGCGCTCAGGCGCAGTAAAGCCGCAGGCGCTACCGTCGGTATGCACGACATCGTCTTCCCAAGGCAGACGGTATTGGCCTGCGGTCAGATCATGCATGTAGGTGTAAGGACAGTCGCGCGCGCCACCCTTGACCGCCACGTAACCGCGATGGCCGAATTGATAGATGTTGTTCTCCACGCCCCAGTGCACACGGGCTTCGCGTACCAGGTCGGGGCGCAGTTCGCAGCAGACGATTTCGTCGGCCCGACCACCGCCTTCAGCCATGATCGTGCCGTCGAAGTCGACGAACATGGCCTCGCCCATGGAGTCGAACGTGCCGTCGGAGCCACACATGCAGACGCTTGCGGTTTGCATCAGGTTGGTGAAGGCATTGCTCTGGTTGGTGATCTTCCACGAGTGACGGATCGGTGCGGTATAACCCGCTGTGCGCAGCATGATGTCGGCACCCTTGTAGGCGCACTCGCGGGCCATTTCCGGAAACATGCCGTCGTGGCAGATGATCAGCGCCAGCTTGCTGCCACGCGGCCCGTCGCAGACCGGAATACCCAGATCGCCAGGCTCCCAGGGCTCGACTGGCACCCACGGATGGAGCTTGCGGTAATACAGGCGAATCTCGCCGAGGTCATCGACGATCAGGCCGCTGTTGAACGGGTTGCCGTGCGGGTTGGCTTCCATGATCGAGAAGCAGCCCCATATGCGCTGCTCCCGGCACGCCTCACGCAGCGCCAGGACTTCCGGCCCGTCGAGGCTGCACATGATCTCTGGCGCGGTGCTCATCGACAGGCCATGCAAGGAGTACTCGGGAAACACGATCAGGTCCATGCCCGGATTGCTGCGTCGCGCCTTGGCCACCATGCTGACCACTTTCTGCGTTTGTGCCCACAACGCCTCGCGGGTATGCGGATCAGGCAGCGCCAGTTGCGCCAGGCCGATCACCACACCACTGGGCGACTTGTTCAAACCACCAAGACCACTGGCCATGTGCATGCCTCCTCGAAAAGATCAGTTCATCGCGTCAGGCTGAGTTCACCAGGTGCGCCGTTCAGGGTGCGACCACGGCGGCAAGTGGCGTACATCACCACCAGCGTCAGCGCATAAGGTGCTGCGGCAAACAGGTAATAGCCGGTGCTGATACCGACCGCTTGCAGGGCCGGGCCGATGGCACCGGCAGCGCCGAACAGCAATGACGCCCACAGACACGCCAACGGGCGCCAACGGGCAAATATCACCAGCGCGACGGCCATCAATCCTTGCCCGCTGGACAGCCCTTCATTCCAGCTGCCGGGGTAGTAAAGCGACAGGTAAGCGCCGCCGATTCCGGCCAATCCGCCGCCGACCGCTGTCGCCAGAATGCGCACCTTGAGCGGGCGATAGCCCAGCGCCTGAGCGGTTTCGGCGTGATCGCCGACCAGACGCAGCATCAGCCCCCAGCGCGTGGTGCGCAGCCCCCAGTGCAGAACGAACGCCAGGGCTGCACCGACGAAGAACAGCACGTTGATATTCAGCGCCGAACGCACGCGTTCTTCGTCGCTCCAGGCACCCAGTGCCAGTGACGGCAGCATGGGGGCTTGCGGCTGGATAAACGCTTTGCCAAGAAAAAACGCCAGCCCGGTGCCGAGCAGAATCAGCGCGATGCCGAACGCGATATCGTTGACCCGAGGTAACGAGCAGGCCAGGCCGTGCAGCAGGCCCAACAGAATGCCAACCCCGGCGGCAGCGCCAACGCCCAGCCATGCCGAGCCGCTCAGGCACGCCACGGCGTATCCGGACATCGCGCCGGCAACCAGGATGCCTTCCAGCCCCAGGTTGATCCGGCCGCTTTTCTCGGTCAGGCATTCGCCCAGGCTGACGAACAGAAAAGGCGTACCGACGCGGATCGCGCCAGCCAGCAATGCCAGCAGAAAGGTGCTCAGGTCGATATCAGCCATGTTGCAGTGCTCCCTTGTCGACCGACGCAGGCGACGCCGTCAGCCTGATCTTCCAGGCGGCGATACGCCCACCCAGGGCTTCCCAGAGCAGCAGATTGGTGAACAGCAGCCCTTCAAGAATCAGCGTGGTGGCGTCTGGCAGGCCAAGCCGTCGTTGCAGCAGCCCACCACTGGCTTCCAGTCCACCCAGCAAAATGGCGCAAACGATAATGGCCAGTGGATGATGGCGTGCGGCGAAGGCGACCAGAATGCCGCTGGTGCCGTAGCCGGCAATCAGTGCGGCGTTGGCGCTGCCTTGCACAGCAGTGACTTCGAACATTCCGGCCAGACCCGCTGCCGCGCCGCCCAGCAGGCAACTGAGCAGGATCAAACGGTCCACCGGCAAGCCGATCATCAACGCCGTGCGTACGTTGCCGCCGACCACGGCGAGGGCAAAACCCTTGATGCTGTGGCGTACCAGTACATAGGCCAGCAGACAGGCGACCACGCCCGCCACCAGACCCCAATGCACCTCAAAACCGTCACTTATGGTGCCGATCATATAGGCATCGTCCAGCGGCGGCGTCGAAGGCTTGTTCAGGCTTGCCGGATCGCGTAACGGCCCTTCTACCAACTGCCGGAACAGCGCCAGAGCGATGTAGGAAAGCAGCAGGCTGCTGATCGTTTCGTTGACTCCGCGACGCTGTCGCATCCAGCCACTCAGACCGATCCACAACGCGCCCACGCTCATCGCCGCCAGGGCCATGCAGACGAGCATCACCCCGGCTGACAAATTGCCGAGCCACAAGGGTGTCACTGCCGCTGCCAGACCGCCCAGTACCAGCGCGCCCTCGCCGCCGATAATGATCAGCCCGGCCCGAGCGGGCAGGGCGACGCACAATGCGGTCAGCATAAGAGGCGCAGCGCGTTGCAGGGTGTTTTCCAAAGCGAACCACGAGCCGAACGCGCCTTCGCCGACCAGTTGCAGGGCTTGCCAGGCAGGCTTGCCCTGAACCGCCAGAAACAGCCCGAACAGCACGCACGAGGAAAACACCGCCAACACCGTAGGCAGCCCCGGCAGCAGCGCGCTGGCCAGGCGGCGCAGACTAATGGATAGGCTCATGAACATTCCTCAGAGCTGGCCAAGTACACCTTCGACCAGGTAATTCATGCTCTCCAGGGCGATGTCGGTCTGGCCTTGTGAAACACCATCGGCAATAACCACCGCGCCTTTGTTGTCCTTGAGCGGGCCTTTGAAGATCACGAACTGCCCGGCCATCATTTGCGCCTTGATGGCGTCCGCTTGCTGTTTGGCGTCGGCAGTCACCGAGGGCCCATAGGCGGACGTCTTGACGAAGCCTTCCTTGAGCCCGCCGCGCAGGAAGTTGATCATCGGCGCGCCGCTCTGGGCTGCCGCTACATGGGCGCGATAAGGCGTTTCCCAATTCCATTCGGCACCGGTCAGGTAACCTTTGGGTGCCAGCGCGGCTTGGCTGGCGTGGTAGCCACAGGTCATGACACCGCGCTTTTCAGCCGTCTCGACGATCACCTTGGGGCCGTCGACATGACAGGTAAGTACGTCACAGCCCTGGTCGATCAGGCCATTGGCGGCTTCTGCTTCCTTGACCGGCAACGACCAGTCACCGGTAAAGATCACCGTGGTCACGATGCTCGGGTCGACCGAGCGGGCACCCATGGCGAACGCGTTCAGGTTGCGCAGTACCTGAGGCACAGGCTTGGCGGCCACAAAACCGAGTTTTTTGCTCTTGCTCATGTGTCCGGCAATCACGCCGTTCAGGTATTGCGCTTCGTCGATGTAACCGAAAAAGCTGCCCGCGTTGATCGGGTCCTTACCTTTCTGCCAGAGGCCGCCGCAATGCGCGAAGCGCACGTCCGGGTACTTTTTCGCGACCTTGACCACATGCGGCTCAAAGTAGCCGAATGAGGTCGGAAAAATCAGTGTCGCACCGTCCTGACGGATCATGGCTTCCATGGTCTTCTGCACGGCCACGGTTTCCGGAACGTTTTCTTCCTCGATCACTTTGACGTTGGGCAGCGTCTTGATGATGGCCGCTGCTTGGGCGTGGGCCTGGTTGTAACCAAAGTCGTCGCGAGCGCCGACGTAGATGAAACCCACCACCAGCGGCGCGTCGGCTGAGTAGGCACGACCAAACGGCAGTGCTGCGCTCAGGCCGATAATGCCTGCCAACTTGATGAAACTGCGACGATCAACGTTCGACATGCGTGCTACCCCTGATCAATGAGCGATGGAAGATGTGTGCGCGGCGCGGTAGGCGCGCCAGCCTTTGAAATCAGTGATGTCCAGCGCGCCCTCAAGGCCGGCTGGCTCACAGATGAAACCCTTGACCCACTGGCCGTCGGCCAATTGCAGAGAACCGATGCCCAATGGCGCGGGAATCGCAGCGACAAACGCCCCGAACAGGCTCAGCGGTATTTCCCAGACCTCGACTTCGATGCGCTCGCCCTGTTCAGGCACACGCACCAGGCCCGGCTTCGGTGGCGAAGTACCGGCCAGTGCATACAACCGGTAATCTGCGCTGGTGGTTGTGGTACGCAGCAGACGAGCACTGCCTTCGAGCAATTGCCAGTTGAGCGGCTGGCCGACGAGGTGCGCGCCGACAACCGCGACCTGCACGACAGGGCTGTTGCGGGGCAAGGGTGCCATCGCGACGGCTTCGCTCTGGTCTCTCTGACCGAAGAGCGGCTGCCAGGCTGCGGCTATTTCTGCCAGGCGTTGGTCGGCACCGGCGGGGCCGATCAGCGTGATGCCCGCAGGCAACCCGTCGGCACGGCGCTCTGCCGGAACGGCGAGGGCGCACATATTCATCAGGTTGACGAAGTTGGTGTAGTAGCCGAGCTGTGAATTGAGCTCGACCGGGTTGGCGAGCACTGCATCAATGGTCGGCATGCAGGGCGCCGTCGGGACCACCAGCACATCGACCCCGGCCAGCAATTGCTGGGCTGTTCGCGTCAGTTCCGCCAGTCGATAGCGGGCATTGAATGTGTCCACGGCATCAAACGAAGCTGCGCTCTGCAGGATGCCGCGCACCACTTGATGAATATCGTCAGCATGGGTGGTGAAGAATTTGCCTACCGCTGCCCTTCGCTCGGCCACCCATGGGCCTTGGTACAGCAGGGCCGCGGCCTCGGCGAAGACATCGAAGTCGATGGGTTCGATAGTCACCAGCGGGTCGCTTTGCAGGGCTTCCAGGGTTTTGATGTAAGCCGTTTGCGCCTGCGCATCACCGAAGAACTCGCAGTGCCTTGGCACCGCGACACGCCGAGCCCTGCGCTGCACCGCCAATGCCTGCACGGCCACACTGGCCGGGTCGAGCGGGTCGTAAGCCGCGATGACCTGCGCCACTTGCCAGGCTTGCAGCACATCCCCGGCAAATATCGACGGGCAGTCCAGCGTGCGACAGGCGGGCACCACGCCTCGGCTGCTGAACAGGCCAAGGCTGGGCTTGAGCCCGACGATACCGTTGAACCCGGCGGGCACTCTGCCTGACCCTGCCGTGTCCGTGCCCAGTGCAAAACTCACGTAGCCACGCGCGACGGCCACCGCCGATCCGGAACTGGAGCCGCCGCTGACGTAGGCCGGATCGTGGGCATTGCGCACGGCCCCGTAGGGCGAGCGGACACCCACCAGACCGGTGGCGAACTGATCGAGATTGGTCTTGCCCATCAGGATCGCACCACTGTCGAGCAGTAACTGTACGACGTGAGCATTTTTCTCGGGCGTGTAGGCGAAAGCCGGGCACGCAGCCGTGGTCGGTATTCCGGCCACGTCAAAATTGTCCTTGACCGCAAATGGCACGCCGAACAGCGGCAGTTGCTCATACACCGAATCGCCCGCTTCTGCGGCAATGCTTTCCAGCGTCTTCGCCCTTTCAAGAAGCTGCGTCACGGGCACGCGATGAATCCAGACTTCCGCCCGGTCATCCGCATCAATGTGCGCTGTAAGGGTTTGCACAAGTGCCGTCAGGGTTGTTTGACCTGAACGTAACGCCGACTGAAGTTGGGAAATGTCGAGTGCGGTCATAGTGGTGTTCATTCATGTATACAAGATGAACTGGCACGTTTGCACGTTATGGGCCAAGGTTGACCGAAGGCGGATTGGCAGGGGATTAAAGGCTGTTAGCGAAGTTTTTTGACGCAGTCATGCGTCATCTTTGCGCTTGAACGCGGCAATGTGCACAACGATGGATCACGGCATATCCATTGTGCCGGCAGTGGTGGCGTCAGCCGGACAACCGGTTTATCGGTCTCCGCTGACGTTAATGCGTTTGCCTCAACTCTGGCAGAACCTGATGCGGTTGCCGAACGGATCGCAGACTTCAAGTACCTGGCCCCAGCCCTGCTGAACAATGCCGGGTCGTGCATAACCGTACTGTTTGCCAATCAGCTCATCGCGCAATTGCTCGATGTTTTGAGTGGGAATAAACACCGCAGCCCCCGGGCAGGCGTCGCCGTGATGTTCGGAAAGGTGCAAATGCAGGCCATTGCGGCTGATCCCCAGATACAACGGCAGATCGGCCTCGAAACGATGCTCGAATTCGACGCTGAAACCGAGAAAGTCGAGGTAGAACTCACGCGCTTTGCGTTCGTCGAACATCCGCAGGATCGGGATGGCACTGTCGAAAGTCACAGTGGCTTGCTCGGTCGTGGACATGACTATTCCTTTATTGAAAACGATCGATTGTTTGATGTTTGCAGGCGATGCATGTTTGCTGACCCGAACTTGCCATCCAGGGCCTAAGCCTGATGCGGTCAGGCCGCAGGTTTGACCGGAAATGAGACGAAAGGCTTTATCTCCTTCAAGACGAACATGCTCTGCATCTCTTTAATCCCAGGGAGCCTTCTGACCACCGTCATGGCGAAGTCGGCAAACGAATCCAGGTCGCGTGCCACCACCTGAAGCAGAAAGTCGGCATCTCCGCCGATGCTGTAGCACGCCACGACGTTCTCCAGTTGCATGACTTCCTGCTCGAATTTTCTTGCCTCGGCTTCACTGTGAGAGTCGATGCTGACCCGAATGAACACCATGACACCCAGCCCGATCTTGCGACGGTCCAGCACCGCTCTGTAACCCAGCACATAGCGATGCTCTTCAAGTTGTTTGACCCGTCGCCAGCAGGGCGAGGCAGACATGCCGATCTGATCGGCCAGGGTCTGATTGGTGATCCGGCCGTCCTGTTGCAGGGCCGTGAGGATCCTTACATCAGTAGGGTTCAACGTCTGATAGGTCATAAATTCCGCAACTCCCTGTGGATGGGGGGAATTCTACCTAATTCGGTGATGCTGACAATCAGAATAGATCATTTCTTCCTGTTTAAAGCGTGTAGTATTTTTTCAGGCAAGGCTTGGTAAACGTCTCATCCATACACTGTTTGCATACAGCTGGGTTGTTTAAAAATTGCATAGGGGCAGGCCCGCTTATCAATAACTCTGTAAACGTTGTGGGCTATAAACAAGGACGATGCATGATTCTCCACTTGGTTTTTTTCAAGTTTCACGAGCCTTTTCAGTGGTGTGACAATGAAGTCATTGAGGCAGAGGCTGCCACCCGTCGACACCCGCACCATATTAACGAGATTGCAGGCTGGGCCTGTGGAAGAAATATAAGCTTTCGTAAAAGAGCCATGGATTTTGTGGTTATGGGCTTATTTGAAAGTCAGGAAGAACTTTCAAGTTTTCTTATTCATCCTGATCATCAGGACGGTGTGCTCAAGTGGCAAAAGATCGCCAGTTGGCAGGTCGTGGACATTGATATTACTAGTGAAACAACGCATTGGTCAGGGCTGCTCGAGGGCTGGGCTGACGTTGTCAGGTCACCGCTCGATGCCTTGAGCGTTTCTCGATAGTTGGAGGGGGACCATGAATTTTGATGCGACACTTCATAAGTGTGTAATCGTTGTTGATAAGTCGCTGGGTCTGGGGCATGCCGCGAACGCAGTTAGCGTCATCGGCGTCAGCATGGGGCGTTCCGTAGACGGGCTGGTAGGCCCGGACATGCAGAGCCGCGACAGTGTCAACTATCCCGGCGTTATCTACGCGCCTTTGCCGATCCTGTTGTCTAGCAATGAAAGCCTGCGCGAGCTTCAGGAAAAAGCCTTGGCCGACGATGAAATTTTCAGCATTCCTTTCAGCGCACTGGCGCAGTCCTGCAAAACCTATCAGGAGTATGAGTCACGAATCTCCGAGGCGGACAGTTCGTCCATCGAGTTGGTCGCGATCGGGCTGATAGGGCCGAAGAAAAAGATAAGCAAACTGTCAGGAAACTTTCCGCTGTTCAAGTAAATATCTTAATGACAAGGAGGTTGGCGTGTACGCTTTATTCAAACCGGATCTTCTAGAGTTGGCGCGTGCCACGTACCAGCAGCATGCGTTGTTTGAAAACGATGGTATCTCCCTTGAGGAGTTAAGGTCTATCCAACTCGACCGCCTCAGGCAAACACTTCGTTACGTCAAAGCCCATTCTCCGTTTTATCGCGACCTGTTGTCCCCTTCGGACGCTGCATTGGGCACTCTGGACTGGCACGCTTTCCGTCAACTGCCATTTACGACGAAAGATGACTTGCGCACGGCAGGTCACTTCATGCTCTCTGCTCCGCTGGCCGATGCCTGGATCTATTACGAAACCACCGGTACAACAGGAGCGGCCACGCCCTGTCCGCGTAACGAGCGGGATTCGATATTCAACAACACCCCATTGATACTTCGTTACGAGGCGCTTTTCAAGGCTCACGGCGAACGACACATAGTCGGTGTCATGGGGCCTACGGAGCTTCACTCCACCGGAGATACATTCGAGGACGTCTGTCGAAGTCTGGGGCACACGGTAGTGAAAATGTGGCCGCGATCACCTGTCGTCGGGATGGAACGTGCCATTACGTTGATCAGGGAACTGAAAATCTCCGCACTGGTGTGTACTCCCGCAGTTGCAATCAGCCTGGCAAGGCATTTGATCAACAAAGGGCAGACCCCCTCATCGCTGGGTGTGAAGTTGATATTCACGTTGGGTGAACTCACCACCCCTGGCTTGTTGCGCAACATTGGCGATGTATGGAACAGCGCGGTTTACAACTGTATGTACGCATCCCAGGAGTCTTCCATTCTCGCCGCGTGTGACAAGCAGGGGCATTTGTGCACCGTGCCCTTGAATGTTGTCTATGAAGTGGTCAACCCGATCACCGGCGAAGTCCTGGAACCGAAAGACGGCCAGATGACCGGTGAACTGGTTATCACGCACCTCTATCAGGGCCAAAAGCCCCTTATTCGGTATCGCACCGGAGACACGGTCAGAGCCCGGGTTCTGAATCAGGGCAAGTGGCAGATCATCCCGATCGGACGGCTCAGAGACACGCTGGTTATAAACGGACGCAACCATTGCGCCTACGACGTCGAAGCAGCGCTGTTCGAGCATCTCACAGGCTGTCTGGATTATCACATCCAGGTCGAGACCGTGTCGGGTATCGATAAATTAAGCGTCACTATCGAGTTGCAGCCCAATAGCGAAGCCCGAAATGACCTGAACGCTGTAGCCGGCTTTATGGAGACTGCACTCGGT
This sequence comes from Pseudomonas sp. ICMP 3272, assembly GCF_001466905.1. NCBI lineage: Bacteria > Pseudomonadati > Pseudomonadota > Gammaproteobacteria > Pseudomonadales > Pseudomonadaceae > Pseudomonas > Pseudomonas sp. ICMP 3272. The sequence continues at coordinate 8,489 of NZ_LKEK01000062.1, read as the reverse complement.
GTTCCCGTAAGTATTACTGTCGGCCCTACCGACGCTGTGACTGGCACGGCAGCGATGGTCAGCTGGAAAGCTGCCCGACTCCATGACAAACGTACGGGCGGCGATAATCTGGAGCGTGATACCGCCTTGAAGATCGCTGCACGGAGGGCCTGACCATGGTCGACGTGCCGCTCAACACTAAAAGTAGTCCGCGCAAACCTCACCCATGGGTGTACCTGGATGATCGTTTTGTCGCCGCTGCAGAAGCTCTGGTTCCAATCACGACCCAGGCATTTAATTACGGCACTGCGGTGTTCGAGGGTATACGCGCTTACGTTGCTGATAACGGCGAGCTGAATGTCTTCAGGCTCGACGATCACCTTAAACGTATGGAGAACTCAGCCAGGTTGCTGCAGTTGGACAGCCTGCCTGGCCGCACTGAACTAAAGGAAATAATTCTTGATTTACTGCGTCGCAATGAGGCGCTGACCGACTGCTATATCAGGCCCATGGCCTATAAAAAAGCGCTGCTGCCCGGCGTTGGTTTTGGTGTAAAGCTGACCGGCGTCAGCTCAGGGCTGGTGATCAATACTCTGGCAATGGGCGCCTACATGCCCGCTGCCGGCATCCGCTGCGCCGTTTCGAGCTGGCGACGCATCCCGGATGTATCTCTTCCTTCGCGAGCGAAAATCACCGGTAGCTATGCCAATTCGGCGTTGGCCATGGAGTCGGCGCAACGCAACGGTTTTGACGATGCGTTGATGTTGAATATTCACGGCAATCTGGCCGAGTCAACCACCTCCAATGTGTTCGTGGTCAAGGATGGATGCCTTATCACACCGCCTCTCAGTGCACACATTCTAGAGGGCATTACCCGTGATTCGATCATGACCCTGGCCAGAGAAACATTAGGATTAAGCGTGGTGGAACGAGACATTTCGTTTTCCGAATTGTATTCGGTCGACGAGTGCTTTCTTGCTGGCACAGGGGTCGAGATCGTACCCGTGACACAGATTGATCACTACGTATTGCAGGACCACAAAGTGGGCAAAGTAACCGGCGCGCTGAGAAGCCTCTACCTGCAAACGGTAAAAGGTTCGCATAGCCGATATGCCCACTGGCTGAGCCCCTTGCACAATCGAACATCCGGAGATTTATGACAATGGACAGTAAATTCCTGAATTTGAGTGTAGGCGACTGGCGCGAGGTGATGATTCATACATTGGGGCCGAGTGGAACCAGTAGTGAAGCAGCGGCTGGTTTTTTTACCGAATGGCTTGGCCAGCGCTTTCCTGAATCACAGGTGCAGATCAACCTCAGTGACTCTTATGAGCATGCCTGCTCAGCGATGGACGAGCGCATCCCCGGGGTACTGATCGTGGCCAACGCCTATCCGCAGATTCATAACTTTTATATGAACCCGCGGTTAAGCCTTGTGGCCACTTTCGTCTTCGATACCCCAGAGTATGGCCTGGTGAGCAAGGGGCAGTTGAATACCAGAAAACTGACGATAGCGACTCATCCCGCTCCGCTGATGCTGATTCAGGAGTTGCTGCCTGACGGTTTTGAAGTCGACTCGGTGATCTTTTCGCTGTCTACCAGCGCCGCTGCGGCTGCGGTAGCCAGGGGTGAAGTTGACGTTGCGTTGACCACCGAGGTGGCAGCCCATATCCATGGGCTTCAGTTCATATCGAAGACTCGCCCCATCCGCATGCTCTGGTCCGTCTTCGCGCCGATCCGGTGGAGCACTCAACCCGTTGAAGTCAGCGCACGCTACCGCTGATTCCCCAAACATAAGGCCACCTGGTCAAGCCGGGTAGCCCCGAATCACTTTTGATCGAGGTCATCATGACTGTCTTGAAGCTCCACACGATCGATTCTGCCCCCCTGAAAAGTAAAGCGTTGCTTCAGAGTTCAATCGACAACTTTGGCTGGATCCCCAATCAAAGTGCCTATATGGCCGAGTCGCCTTCATTATTGGGCGCTTACCAGCGGGCGCATGACCTAGTTATCGAAAGCTCGTTGAGCGAAGAGGAAAAGGCTGTGGTCTGGATAACCACAGGGGTGGAAAACGCGTGTTCCTATACCATTCAGGCGCATGCCTTCATTGCCTTGTCCAAGGGCGTCGATCAGTCCGTGGTCGATGCATTGGCTCATCAGCCTGCGCACCTGAATGTCCGTTTGCGGACATTGCGCGAGTTTACCCAGCAAGTGATCAACTGCCGTGGCCGCTTGAGCGGGGCAGCCGTAGAGGCCTTACTCAAAGCGGGCTTCAGTAAACAAAACATGCTGGACGTTATTCTCGCTGTCGCACAGAAAAACATGTCAACGATCCTGAACAGTATTGCCGGTACTGAAATCGATGAGCGGTTCAAATGGGAAGCCTTTCAAGGGCTCAACACAGTGTCCGAGGCTTGAACGATGCTTCATTTGGACGGTAATACGGTCAAGTCGCTCATGAATATTCAGCTCAGCCTCCAACTTAGCGAGGCCGCGTTCCTGCTGCATTCTTCAGGGCAGGTAGAGCAGCCGTTGCGTACCGTTATCAAGGGCGGTGATAACGCACTGATGGGCGTCATGCCTGCCTACATCAAGAGCGGTCCTTACCAGGGGTTCGGTCTGAAGTCAGTGGTCGTCAGGTTCGGAGACGCTGCCAGCGGTCCTTCTCACATGGGCACGATACTGATTTATGACGAGGCGCAGGTTGCCCCTGTCGTAGGGGTGGACGCAGGTGCAGTTACGGAAATCCGTACAGCGGCTGCATCTGCTCATGCAACACGGTTGCTGGCCGTCCCCGACGCCAGTCGCCTTGCCATCCTGGGCACGGGCTTGCAGGCGAGAGCTCATCTGCAGGCAATGCAAGCGGTAAGGCCGATCAGATACGTTTCAGTATGGGGGCGTAGCAACGAGGCCTGTCGCGAATTTGCGGCCTGGAGCGCGCAGAACTGCGATCTGCCCATTTCGATTTGCAATACCGCTGCCGAGGCTGTTAGCGAAGCCGATATCATCTGTACCACCACTGCTGCACGTTCGCCCATCTTGTTTCATGCGGATCTTCCGGTGCGCTGTCACATCAACGCAATCGGCGCTTCAGCCCCCGGTTTTCAGGAACTGCACGAGGATATCTATCAGGACGTTACGTTATTCACTGACTGCAACCGTTCGGTGCTGGCCGCATCCGACTGCGTGATCAAGGCCGTTGAGAAAGGTCTGCTTGCGCAGCCGGGTGGCGGAACAGAGATCGGCACACTGTGCAAAGATGAAACGCCGCAAACAACTCGAGGCATAACAGTTTTCAAGTCGGTTGGGCTGGCTGTGCAGGATCTGGTGTTCTCTCGGGAAATAATCCGCCAGTGGGTAGCGTCCCGTTTAAACGGTTAGCGGTCTTACTTGGTTTACGGCGCTGCTCGCCGGGCACTTATAATTATTTCAAGGAGTGCAACATGCTTGATCTTACTCAGGTTCTTACATATTCGGCTGCGCTGGGCATTGCCGCAGCCATTCCCGGCCCCGGTATGGCTGCGCTGGTAGCACGGAGCGTCAGTGGCGGCGCGGTGTCAGGTTTCTGCCTGCTGTCCGGGCTGATTCTCGGTGACTTGACCTATCTTTCATTTGCAGTATTTGGCCTTGCCATGATTGCCGAACACTTCAATGCGTTGTTTCAGGTCGTGCGTTGGGGGGCCGCGATTTATCTGTGCTACCTGGCCTGGCAGTTCTGGTTCGCAGACCATCAAGCCATAGAAATCGGAAAATCAGCAAAGAAAAAAGAGTTGCTGTCTGCGGCCGCTTCAGGATTGACCATCACCTTGGGCAACCCCAAGACCATTGCCTTTTATCTGGCGCTTTTACCGTTGGTCATCAATCTCGAAACGGTTTCTTTGCAGACGTGGGGGCTGGTTCTGGTGCCGTTGACCGTGCTGGTGTTGCTTGGCGTCGGTGCAGTATTCATATTTGCCGCATTGCGCATTCGACATTTATTGTCGAGCGAGCGCGCCCAGAGAAAACTGTTTCGCGGTGCGGCAGCAATCATGGTAGCGGCGGCAGCTTCGATGCTGGTGCGCTGATCTGCCTGGAGGGTAGATGAGGCCGTCTATGGCCTCATCCGGTCAGCCGTTACAGCTCTTTCTTCAAATGCTTCTCGATCTGCTCAAGCGATTTGCCTTTGGTTTCCGGAAGGCACAGGAAGACAAATATCAACGAGCCGACGTTGATGGCCGCAAAGATGAAGAAGGTCGGGTTACCGATGGTATCGACTGCAATCGGGAAGGTGAATGCCACCGATGCGTTGAACAGCCATTGCATCGATACCGCTGTGCCGGTCAGCAATCCTCTCACCTGCATCGGGAACAATTCCGACATCAGCAGCCAGTAAACCGGCGAGATGCACATCTGCATGAACAGCAGGAACACCAGAATGCAGGCGAGGGCGGTGTAGCTCTGGGTCAGGTTCTGCGGCATGAATTGCAGCACGCAACCCAGCGCTGCCTGCATCAGGATGACCATCACCAGCCCGGTCATCAACAAGTGCCGACGGCCGTAACGGCCAATCGCCCAAATGCCGAGCAGGGTCGCGATAACCGATACCACGCCGTTGCCGATGGTGGCGGTCAGCGCGGCGTTGGTGCCCATGCCGGTATTCTTGAGAATGATCGGCGTGTAATACATAAAGGCGTTAACGCCTGTGAGCTGCGCGGTAAAGCCCAGACCAATGCCGATCAGCAGCAACTTGATCACCCAGCCCTGACGCAGCAACTCCCTGGCTTTCGGGCGGTGACGAGCCTCCTCGTCCTGCGCTTTCATCTCGTCCACTTCGCGCTGCGCATCCTGCTTGTTGGTGCGCAGTTGCTCCAGCACATCCTGCGCTTCATCGAAGCGGCCTTTGGACGCCAGCCAGCGCGGCGACGGCGGTACGAAGAACGTACCGACCAGCAGCAACACGCCCGGCACCATGGCGATGGCCAGCATGTAACGCCAGATGCCAGGTGTGTGCAGCAGAGCGGCCATGACCGCGCTTAGAACGTAGGCGAGCAACTGGCCGCTGACGATCATCAGTTCGTTACGGCTGACCAGTCGCGCACGACGCGACGGTCCGGCGATTTCGGCAATGAACACCGGCACCGTAGCCGAGCCGCCACCCACCGCAATACCCAGCAGGAAGCGTGCAGCGACCATGAACGGAATGGAAGGCGCGATGGCCGTGCCCAGTGCGCCAGCAATGAACAGCACCGACAGCAGACGCAAGGTCAGACGGCGTCCGAAACGGTCGGAGATGTAGCCGCTGGCAAGCGAGCCAAACGCAGCGCCGACGATCAGTGAAGCGGTGATCATTCCTTCGCTGTAGGCATCCAGGCCCAGCCCGCCCTGATCAGTGGGGAGCGTCATGAAAGGCAATGCACCGGCGATGATGCCGGTGTCATAGCCGAACGCCAGCGCACCCATGGTGGCCACGAGTACGGAGATAAAGATGAGTCGATTCGGTGAAGCGCTTTGCCGACCTTGCGGATCGGCCGCTGCTGAGGTGCTACTTGAAGACATGAATCTGAAGTCCTTCGCTTGAAACCAGCGTCGCGCCAGTACGTAGATGTCAGGCTTAGGGCGATGTGTTGCGCGCTAGTTCCCTACAAACCCGGTCGGGATTGAATTCTTGAAGATGCTCTGCGTGCGAGGATGGCTGAAACGATTAACTGGATCTGGTCATAATGACCAAAATTTTCCGGATATTAGTCAATAAGACTCAGTCCTTTTGACTTTTAAATTTGCTATTCATTGATTTTAAATGGGTTTTTATCTGGCACGTGCGTTGCTCTGGTTCCATGAACGAAACTGCACACTCTGGAGTGGATCATGCTCAGCACTGCCCATCGCGACATCATCAAAGCCACCGTACCGATCCTTGAAACAGGCGGCGAGGCACTGACCACTCAGTTCTATCGCATCATGCTCGATGACTATCCTCAGGTTCGTCCGCTGTTCAACCAGGCCAACCAGGCAAATGGCGCACAGCCACGGGCGCTGGCCAATGCGGTGTTGATGTACGCGCGCAATATTGATCGCCTCGAAAACCTCGGGCCGTTGGCGGCGCAGATCGTCAACAAACATGTCGCGCTGCAGATACTGCCAGAGCATTATCCGATTGTTGGTGCCTGCCTGCTGCGCGCCATTCGCGAGGTGCTGGGCGCTGAGGTCGCAACGGACGCAGTGATCGAGGCCTGGGCTGCGGCGTATCAGCAACTGGCAGACATGCTGATCAATGCCGAGCGCGATGTGTATGAAAGCATCGCCGCAGCACCGGGTGGCTGGCGTGGCGGACGGCTGTTCAAGGTTGTTCGCAAGGTGCCGGAAAGCAGCGAGATCATGTCGTTCTACCTGCAGCCTGTTGATGGTAAACCGGTCATCGCGCACAAGCCCGGTCAGTACATCGGTATCCGGTTGAACAGCGAAGGCGGAGAAATTCGTAGAAATTACTCGCTCTCTGCGCCTGCCAACGGTGTGAGCTATCGCATCAGCGTCAAGCGAGAGCAGGGCGGCGTTGCGTCCTGTTACCTGCACGATCAGGTCGCAGTGGACGACACCGTAGAATTGTTCCCGCCCTCTGGCGAGTTCGTGCTTGTCGAAGGCAGCAAACCGCTGGTACTGATCAGCGGCGGTGTCGGCATCACCCCGACGCTGGCCATGGCGGAAGCTGCGTTGCAGGCAGGTCACCGACACGTCGTGTTTATCCACTACGCTCGTAATGCCAGCGTGCAAGCGTTCCAGGCGGTCATTGATGACTGGCGCGAGCGATATGCGCAGTTTGCGGCGCACGTGGTCTACAGCGAAGTTGCGGCCGGTGACGCACCGGCGAATAGTGTGACGGGGCCTGCTTCGATTGAGCATCTGCAGCAATGGCTGCCGGCGGACAGGGACGTCGAGGCCTATTTCCTTGGTCCGAAGCCGTTCATGGCGTTCATGAAGCGCGCGCTGCACGAGCTGGGTGTTCCGGACGGGCAAAGCCATTATGAGTTTTTTGGCCCGGCTGAGGCGTTGGCCTGAGCGCATTTCAGATGCGCAGAACCGCATGTCTTTTGACGCAGGCCCTTAAAAAGGCTGCTTCGAGTATTTTGAACAGGAGGGCACGCCATGAATCTGACCGAGCGATATCGAGCTTATATTGCCTGTCTCAACGAACGCCGCTGGCAGGATCTGGGCGATTTCGTCGACGACGACGTGCAATACAACGGCGAGCGGATCAGCGTGGCCGGCTACCGGACGATGCTGGAAAACGACGTCAGCATTATTCCTGACCTGCGTTTCAACATCGACCTGCTGGTGGTTGAGGCGTCACAGGTGGCTGCCCGCCTGATATTCAACTGTTCGCCGCAGGGTCTATTTCTGGGGCTGGACGCGCATGGCCAGCGCATTACCTTTTCTGAAAACGTGTTTTACACATTCAGCGACGGCAAGATTGTCAGCGTCTGGTCGGTCATTGATAAAGCCGCAGTGGAGCGAGAACTTCGTGGTGAGCCAGCGGCCGCCTCCAGTGACAGAAGCGCCTGAGATTTTCATCGGTGTGCAGCTCATCAACGCAGCTTTTCCGGCACGCTCGTCGAAGTAACCGCATTTCAGGGCACTCCCCGGTGGCAGCGCAGTCTTTTCTATACACTATCACCCGGCGGAGCCTGAAATGATCACTGTCCACCACCTGAACAACTCCCGTTCGCAGCGTATTCTGTGGCTGCTTGAAGAGCTCGACCTGCCCTACGAGATCAAGCGTTATCAGCGCGACCCGAAAAGCAACCTTGCACCGCCTGAACTCAAGGCTGTGCACCCGCTGGGCAAATCACCGGTTATTCAAGACGGCCCGCATGTCGTCATCGAGTCCGGTGCCATTGTCGACTACCTGATTCGCCGTCATGGCGATGGCCGACTGCAACCGGACCCTGCCAGCGCTACCTACGATGAGTACGTACAATGGCTGCACTTCGCGGAAGGCTCGGCCATTCTCCCGCTGATGCTCAACCTGTATGTCGGACGTCTGGGGGATGCGGGTGCGCCGCTGCATCCGCGTATCCAGTCGGAGCTTGCCAATTATCTGGGTTATCTGAACGACTCTCTGGGGTTGACGCCTTATCTATTGGGAGAAGAACTGAGTGGCGCGGATATTCAGATGAGCTTCATTGGCGAACTCGCCAAGGCCCAGGGAATGCTGCAGCCGTACCCGAATGTGACGGCGTGGGTTGAAAGACTGCAGAGCAGGCCTGCGTACCGCAAGGCTTTGGAGCAGGGCGGGGAATATTCTTTCGCCAAGTAACCGCCATGCCTTAGGCGTTTGCGCCGCGGTTCCTCATGCTCCGCCAGGTAATGAAGCTCTCGACGCTCTGCGTCGCCAAGAGGACGCAGAGCGTCCGGAAAGGCATACGACGCAGAGCGCCGCACGATAATTGCGATTAGCGTTCCGCACGCTCCAGCGTGGGAATGCAGCTCTCGACGCTCTGCGTCGCCAAGAGGACGCAGAGCGTCCGGAAAGGCAT
>NZ_LKEK01000061.1:0-67009 GCF_001466905.1 Pseudomonas sp. ICMP 3272 | reverse complement strand
CTGACGGCGGGGTACGGCAGCACGGGTACAGCAGGTGTCGACAGCTCTCTGATCGCGGGATACGGCAGCACGCAGACCTCGGGAAGTGACAGTGCGCTGACAGCGGGTTACGGCAGTACGCAGACGGCCCAGGAAGGCAGCAACCTGACGGCGGGCTACGGTAGCACTGGCACGGCAGGTGCCGACAGTTCGTTGATCGCCGGATATGGCAGCACGCAGACGTCAGGCAGCGAAAGTTCGCTCACCGCAGGCTATGGCAGTACCCAGACTGCCCGTGAAGGCAGCACCCTGACGGCCGGATATGGCAGTACTGGAACAGCTGGCGCTGACAGCTCGCTGATCGCCGGATATGGCAGCACGCAAACCTCGGGCAGTGAAAGCTCGCTCACGGCAGGTTATGGCAGTACCCAGACCGCACAGCAGGGCAGCGTACTCACATCGGGCTATGGCAGTACGCAAACGGCCGGGGCTGCCAGTAACCTCACCGCGGGCTATGGAAGTACAGGTACCGCGGGTCACGAGAGTTTCATCATTGCGGGTTATGGAAGTACGCAGACTGCGGGCCACAAAAGTGTCCTGACCGCTGGTTATGGCAGTACTCAAACGGCCAGGGACGGTAGCGACCTGATTGCGGGCTATGGCAGTACGGGAACCGCAGGTTCGGGCAGTTCGCTGATCGCAGGGTATGGCAGCACCCAGACCGCGAGTTACAGAAGCATGCTGACCGCCGGTTATGGGAGTACTCAGACGGCCAGAGAATACAGTGACCTGGTCGCAGGTTATGGCAGCACTTCAACGGCAGGATCAAACAGTTCGCTTATCGCCGGCTATGGAAGCACCCAAACGGCCAGCTTCAAAAGCATATTGACTGCCGGGTATGGCAGTACCCAGACGGCACAGGAACGCAGTGACCTGGTGACAGGCTACGGAAGCACGTCGACTGCGGGTTACTCAAGCTCCCTGATTGCTGGCTATGGCAGTACGCAGACGGCAGGCTACGAGAGCACGTTGACAGCCGGTTATGGCAGTACGCAAACCGCACAGGACAGCAGCTCGCTGACCACCGGCTACGGAAGTACTTCCACTGCGGGCTATGCAAGTTCGCTGATCGCGGGTTACGGCAGTACGCAGACGGCAGGTTACGAGAGCACGTTGACTGCGGGTTATGGCAGTACGCAAACGGCGCAGGAGCGCAGTGACCTGGTTACAGGCTACGGAAGCACTTCCACCGCAGGTTATGCAAGTTCGCTGATCGCCGGTTACGGCAGCACGCAGACGGCAGGTTACGAGAGCACGTTGACAGCCGGTTATGGCAGTACGCAAACCGCGCAGGAAAAAAGCTCGCTCACCACCGGCTACGGAAGTACCTCCACCGCCGGCTATGAGAGTTCGCTGATCGCGGGTTACGGCAGTACGCAGACGGCAGGCTATAAAAGTACGCTCACGGCAGGTTATGGCAGTACCCAGACTGCCGAGCATGGAAGTTCATTGACGGCGGGGTATGGCAGTACGGCAACGGCCGGGCAGGACAGCTCATTGATCGCCGGTTATGGCAGTTCCCTGACCAGCGGAATCCGAAGTTTTCTGACGGCAGGTTACGGCAGTACGCTGATCGCCGGGCTTCGTAGTGTGTTGATTGCCGGTTATGGCAGCAGTCTCACATCAGGCATTCGCAGCACATTGACTGCGGGCTACGGCAGTAACCAGATCGCAAGTTATGGCAGTTCGTTGATTGCGGGCCATGAAAGTATTCAGGTGGCCGGAAATAAAAGCATGCTGATCGCCGGCAAGGGCAGCTCGCAGACAGCAGGCTTTCGCAGCACGCTGATTGCCGGTGCGGGCAGTGTACAACTGGCGGGTGATCGCAGCAGGTTGATTGCCGGTGCAGACAGTAATCAGACCGCGGGGGACCGCAGCAAACTACTGGCCGGTAACAACAGTTACCTCACCGCTGGCGACAGAAGCAAGTTGACCGGCGGGCACGACTGCACGTTGATGGCGGGAGACCAAAGCAGATTGACCGCCGGAAAGAACAGTGTGTTGACAGCAGGCGCTCGTAGCAAACTCATTGGCAGTGAAGGTTCCACGTTATCGGCAGGAGAAGACTCCACGCTTGTTTTCAGACTCTGGGACGGCAAGCGGTACAGACAACTGGTGGCCAGGACGGGAGAGAACGGTGTTGAAGCCGACATTCCGTATTACGTGAATGACGATGACGATATCGTCAATAAAACCGATGAGGACGATACCTGAGTCACGGAGCCGGGTTATTCGTACTGAATCATCGACAGGGTACGTCGGTGCGGTTCGGGACATGAAGTCCCTTTATAAACGAATCAACGGTGTACTGCCCAAAGGTGCCGAGGATAAAACCGATAAAGCCTGCGTTGTTTTTTATGTGTAAGCCGCGAAACTTTATTTTTTCAATCAGGGTGTTTTACCGGGCGTCAGGACTGTTACGCGGGAGCAGCACGCCGCTCCCACGAGGATCAATCATTGCAGATGTTATGGCAGCTCGTGGCTGGCATAGAACGCGCTCAGTACTTTGACCAGATGCGCCAAGTCATGACTGCCGGCCAGTTCGCGAATCGAATGCATGGCGAACGTTGGCAGGCCGATGTCTACCGTGCGGATCCCCAAATGGCTGGCGGTGATTGGCCCGATAGTCGAGCCGCAGGCCATGTCGCTGCGCACCACGAAACTCTGCACCGGTACTTCTTCAGCCATGCACAGATGGCGGAAGAAACCGGCTGTTTCACTGTTGGTGGCGTAGCGCTGGTTGCTGTTGACCTTGATCACCGGCCCGGCGTTGAGCTTGGGACCATGATTGGCGTCATGTTTTTCGGCGTAGTTGGGGTGTATGCCGTGGGCGTTGTCGGCCGATATCAGCAGCGATTTCTGAATGGTTCGTACGTAGTCTTCGCTGCTCGGCAGCAGGCGCTGGACGATCTGCTCAAGCATTGCGCCGTCTGCGCCACAGGTCGACGACGAACCGACTTCTTCATGATCGGTGCACACCAGCAGAGCGGTTTCGTCACTTTCGCTGGTCAGCAGCGCTTGCATCCCGGCATAACACGACAGCAGGTTGTCCAGGCGTGCGCCTGCCAGGAAGTCCCCATTGAGGCCGACAACGGCGGCACTCTGTGTGTCATAGAAACTCAGCTCGTAATCGAGCACCACGTCCGCATTCAGCCCGTGTTCGCGGGCCAGTTGATCAGTCAGAAGCGCACGGAAGTCCGCGCGTTCGTCGCCAGCCACTTGCGCGAGGATCGGCGGCAGTTCGTTTTGCGCATTGATCGCCCAGCCTTCATTGGCGGTGCGGTTCAAGTGGATGGCCAGGTTGGGGATCACGGCAATCGGCAGCTTGAAGTCGATCAACTGACTTTCAACCTTGCCATCGCGGCGGAAGGTGACGCGACCTGCCAGCGACAGATCACGGTCAAACCACGGTGCCAGCAGCGCGCCGCCGTAGACTTCGACGCCCAGCTGCCAAAAGCCCTGGCGTTGCAGTTCCGGTTGCGGTTTGACCCGCAGGCACGGGCTGTCCGTGTGTGCGCCAACCATGCGAATTCCGCCGGTGAGTGGCGACTGACGGCCCATGCGGAAGGCGACGATGGAGGAGTCATTACGGGTGACGAAGTAACGACCTCCAGTTTCTATTGCCCAGGTATCACGTTCATCCAGCCGTTGAAAACCCGCAGCTTCGAAGTGTTGCACGAGGGTGGCGGTGGCGTGGAACGGGGTGGGAGAAGCCTTCAGAAAATCGATGAGGCCTTTGTTCAACTCTGCGCGCATAAATAGCTCCAGACAGCAATGGCGCGAGTTTACCGCATTGGCTCAGTCGTTGCCGCTGCCACAGAAACGCTTTTCAACCGCGGTGGCACTGACGACGCAGAGTGCGACGTTAGTGACAGGGCGAAGGAACCCGACGAAGTCGGGCCGGAAACAGGAGCGGGGGGCTTTGGTTACTTTGGCCCCATCAAAGTAACTCGCCGAGGGGCGAAAAGGTGACCTGAGTCGACCCTAAATTCACCTGAAGTCGCAGAACCGCTGTGTGACGCGGAGCGTCACGAAAGGCATTACCACGCGGAGCGAGGGAGCGATAGTCATAGTCAGAGCAGCTGTATGACGCGGAGCATCTGCACGATAGCCAGCGTGTCATTCAGATCAGAAAGGCGCGGGGCACTCAAAGGTCAACCGCTCGCCGGTCCCCGGATGGGTAAAGCTCAACATGCTGGCATGCAGGCACAGGCGCGGGTACGCCGCCAGCGCTTCGGGATGGGCATACAGACCATCGCCCAACAGCGGATGACCGATCGACAGCATGTGCACCCGCAGTTGGTGCGAGCGACCGGTAATAGGGGTAAGTTCGACCCGACAGTGGGTGTCGTAGCGTTCGACGACCTTCCAGAATGTCAGCGCGTGCTTGCCTGCCTCGTGGTCCACCACATGCCGGGGCTTGGTGGGCGGGTCGTAGCGTAACGGCAGGTCGATACTGCCGCTGTCCAGCGACGGTTGACCCCAGCACAGTGCGGTATAGGCTTTTTCGGTTTCGCGATCATGAAACTGACGCGACAGTTCGCGATGCGTGTCTGCATCGCGAGCCAGCAGGATGATGCCCGACGTTTCCCAGTCCAGACGATGGACGATGCGCGCTTCGGGGAAGCCGTTTTCCTGCAGGCGGGTAATCAGGCAATCCTTGTTGTCATCGGCGCGGCCGGGGACGGAAAGCAGCAGGGTAGGCTTATCGATTACCAGAACGGCTGCGTCCTGATAAATGATGCGGATGTTCGACAACGGCATGCAACGGCCTCGAAACGCTAGAAACGCCAACGGCGGTAAGGGCGCAGCTTCCTGAGAAGTGCGCCGATACCGCCGCAAGCGACTGCCTGATCAGCGATCTGGCAGGGTGATATTGAGTTCCAGAATCGAGCAGCTGCCTTGGCTTTCCAACGCAACCTGAACTTGATCGGACTCGATATTGACGTATTTACGGATCACTTCCACCAGCTCTTTCTGCAGTGCAGGAAGGTAGTCCGGAGTACTGCGCTGGCCGCGTTCGTGCGCAACGATGATCTGCAGACGCTCTTTCGCTACCGAGGCCGTGCTTTCTTTTTTGCGGTCACGAAAGAAGTCAAAAATATTCATTAATTACCCCCGAACAGACGTTCAAAGAATCCTTTCTTCTGCACATCCAGGAAGCGATGTTCCCGGTCTTTGCCCAGCAGGCGGTCAACGGCATCGCTGTAGGCCTGGCCAGCATCGCTCTGGTCATCGAGGATGACCGGCACGCCCTGGTTGGAGGCTTTCAGGACAGCCTGGGATTCGGGGATCACGCCGAGCAGGGTAACAGCAAGGATTTCCTTGACGTCTTCCACACCAAGCATTTCGCCCTTGCTGACACGTTCAGGGTTGTAGCGAGTCAGCAGCAGGTGTTCCTTGATTGGGTCTTCGCCGCGTTCGGCACGACGTGATTTGCTGGCCAGCAGGCCCAGCATACGGTCGGAGTCACGCACAGAGGATACTTCGGGGTTGGTCACGACGATCGCTTCATCGGCGAAATACATGGCCAGGTGAGCACCGGTCTCGATACCTGCCGGCGAATCGCAGACGATGTATTCGAAAGATTCCTTCAGCTCCATGAGGACTTTTTCAACGCCCTCCTTGGTCAGTGCTTCCTTGTCACGGGTCTGGCTGGCAGCCAGCACGTACAGGCCTTCGATCTTCTTGTCCTTGATCAGCGCCTGTTGCAGGTTGGCTTCGCCATTGACCACGTTGACGAAGTCATACACGACCCGACGCTCGCAACCCATGATCAGGTCGAGGTTACGCAGGCCGACGTCGAAGTCGACGATGACTGTCTTGTGACCACGCAATGCGAGACCGGTACCGATAGCGGCGCTGGTGGTGGTCTTGCCCACACCACCCTTGCCGGATGTAACAACGAGAATCTTGGCCAAGGTGTATCACCCCTAGAGGAAAAGGACATTAAGTCCCTGAAGAGCATCTCCTGGCGCCGCGCCCGTCGAAGCATTGTGTCAATTCTGGGGTCTGATTCCGGAAAGGTAGCGTTAAGCTATTACTTTCAACTCATATACCCGCTGAAAAGCAGTGCTTGTCAGAACTTCCTGCCGCCTTCACGACGGTTTCGCGACGAATCAGAGATACTTTGAAAATTGCGGCAGTATCCGTTAAAGACGAATGATGTTCAACACATCACCTGACAGGCTGACCTGGACCGGCGAGCCCCATAGAGGGTCCCTGCGCAAGTCCTCGGAAACCTTGTATTGCCCGGCAATCGAAATCAGCTCTGCACTCAACTGCTGACAGAAGATTCGTGCTTTCGTGTCGCCTTTTATTCCCGCCAGTGCCCTGCCGCGCATTGGGCCGTACACATGGATGTTTCCATCGGCCAGAAGTTCCGCACCGGGACTGACCGGCGCAACCACAACCAGATCGCCGCCCTGGGCATAAATCTGCTGACCGCCGCGCACCGGAGCGGTTATCACGCGGGTCGGCTTAATGAGCGGTTCGGGTGGTTTTTCCGGGATCTTTTTCGGCGCTTCGACTTCAATCGGGTCGATTACGCGCTCACGTGCGCCGGACGGCGGCAGCACCGGGAGATCAACGGCAATGGCTGCGGCGATGTCTTCGATGCGGTTGGCACGGATAGCCAGGGTGCGCAGACCGTGCTGGCGACAGATACGCACCAGCCCGGGGAGATCCACCGGGCCTTCGTTCGGCGCGAGTTTGTCCAGAGCCAGGATCAACGGCGTATTGCTGAAGAAGTTGGGGGCTTGTGCCACTTTCGCCGCCAGTTGCCGGTCGAGCGCTTCAAGGTTGGTCCGGGCCAGCTCCATCACGGTGATGGCGAGCATGCTGCCCTTGAGCTGAAATACAGGTTCCGGGTTTTGCGATTCAATCTGGCTCATGGTTGATATACACAACAGCTTGTCGCTAAAAGTGCCGAGACTTATAGCGAGAACGCCCGCGAGCCGCAAGCAGGTAGAACCGTTGTAGAATGCGCGGCCTTTGTTCTGACGGAAGCCCAAATGGATCGCCCGCGCTTTAAAGCCAGTTTCCTTCACCCCCGTTTCTGGCCGTTGTGGCTGGGGCTGGGGCTTTTATGGCTGGTTGTCCAGTTGCCGTTTCGCGCCCTGCTGGCCATCGGTCGGGCATTGGGTGCGGTCATGTACCGAGTGGCCACTGATCGAAAAAATATCGCGTCACGCAATCTTGAGCTGTGTTTTCCTCATTTGTCTGCGGCCGAGCGCAAGCGTCTGCTCAAGGAAAACTTCGCCTCCACCGGGATCGCCTTCTTCGAGATGGCCATGAGCTGGTGGTGGTCGAAAAAACGTTTGGCCAGGCTTGCCCATGTCGAAGGGCTTGAGCATTTGCAGAATGCCCAACAAAAAGGCGAGGGCGTGATTCTGATGGCGCTGCACTTCACCACGCTGGAGATCGGCGCGGCGCTGCTGGGCCAGCAACACACAATCGACGGCATGTACCGCGAACACAAGAGCCCACTGTTCGATTTCGTCCAGCGTCGCGGACGCGAGCGGCACAACCTTGATTCGCTGGCTGTCGAGCGCGACGACGTGCGTGGCATGCTCAAGTTGCTGCGTGCCGGCCGGGCCATCTGGTATGCACCGGATCAGGACTATGGCGCCAAGCAGAGCATCTTTGTGCCGCTGTTCGGCATTCAGGCCGCGACCGTGACCGCTACCAGCAAATTTGCTCGTCTGGGCCGTGCTCAAGTGGTGCCCTTCACTCAGCAGCGTCTGGCGGACGGCAGCGGTTACAGGCTGGTTATTCACCCACCGCTGCAGGATTTTCCGGGTGAAAGCGACGAAGCCGATTGCTTGCGTATCAATCAATGGGTAGAAAGTGCTATCACTGAATGCCCGGAACAGTATCTTTGGGCGCATCGGCGCTTCAAGAGTCGACCGGCTGGCGAACCGAAGCTATATAACAAACGTAGATAAAAAGCGTCGTTGACCACTGAGGCCAGTTGTAGATGCCAGATACCGCAGTAGTGACCCAGGCTGTAACCGAAGTCGAGCCCGTGACCGGGCTTATTTTGTCAGGTGGCGGTGCGCGTGCTGCGTATCAGGTTGGCGTACTTGCCGGCATTGCCGACTTGCTGCCGCCTGGTTCTCCCAATCCCTTTCCGGTCATTGTCGGTACGTCGGCCGGGGCGATCAACGCGGTGAAACTGGCCAGCGGCGCGCTGCACTTTCGCATTGCCATTCACCAGTTGACCGAGTTTTGGCAGTCGTTCCGCAGCCATCAGGTGCTGCGCAGCGACTGGTCTGGTGTGATTCATCAGGCCAGCCGTTTTTTCGGCCGCAGCCTGATGGGCTTCGGGCGAAATATCCCGGTTGCCTTGCTCAACAGCTCTCCTCTGCGTGAACTGCTCAACGAGCGGCTGGACCTGTCCGGAATCGAGGCCGCCATTGATGCCCATCACCTGCGCGCCGTGGCGGTAACAGCTTTTGGCTATGAATCAGGGCAGGCAGTCACGTTCTATCAAGGCCGTGGCACCATCGAGCCCTGGCTGCGCCATCGGCGTATCGGCCGTCCGACTCAACTGACCGTGGATCACTTGCTGGCCAGTTCAGCCATTCCCTTGCTGTTCGCCCCGGTGATGCTGGATCAGGAATACTTTGGTGACGGTGCCGTGCGTCAGTCGGCGCCGATCAGTCCGGCGCTGCATCTGGGTGCCAATCGTGTTCTGGTCGTAGGCGTTAGCGGCAATCCGCGCGGGCTGAAAACCGAAAGGCCGGCGCCGCGTGCGCCAATCGGCATACAGCCAAGTCTGGCGCAGATCAGCGGCCACATGCTCAACAGCACGTTCATCGATAATCTGGAAAGCGATATCGAGTTGCTGGAGCGCTTGAACATGGCCAGCGCGTTGCTGCCTGGCGATCAGATCAGGCAGCCGGGTATGGAGCCGGTGGAAGTTCTGGTGATTTCCCCAAGCCGCCCGCTGGACGAAATCGCTGCCCGGCACCGCCGTGAACTTCCGCCTGCATTGCGCACGTTCCTCCGCGGGCCGGGCGCGACCAAAAGCAGTGGCGCCAGTGTCCTGAGCTATCTGTTGTTTGAATCGGGTTATTGCAGCGAACTGATCGAATTGGGCCGACACGATGCGATTGCCCAGGGTGCGGAACTGAAAAGGTTCCTGCGCCTCACATGACGCCTCCACGGCAGGAGCCAATCCTGCCGTGGGACGCGCTTCTACCTCAGTCGCCGAACCTGCAGGTTGCCACAAGGCGGGCCGCTCAATTGCTCTCCGGTTTCGAGGCTGAACACCGAGAAGTGCAGGGGGCAGGTAATGGACCGGCGTTTCTCGTTGACCACGCCATGCTCCAGCCAGCCCTCACGATGTGGGCAACTGCTCGGTACCAGGTATTGCTCCTGGCCGATATGCACGGTGAACGTGTCGGGACGACGAAACTCAGCAGGCTCGTTCAAGGTTGGCCTCCTTGTTGAAGTGCTTGAGTCGACGAGCTTTCTCTACGGCCAGGTCGAATGCCAGGTTGGTGATCTCGCGCCCCATGCAGATGCCGCGCCACGCTTTTACCGGGTCCAGATCACCGCTGACGTCCATGGCCTTGAGCAGGCGCTGCCCCTCGATGGCATGGAAAACGTCGATATGAACGTGTTCTGAGTAGTAGGTATGAGCCTGGATCTGCAAGCGCTCGCAGAGTTGGGTGTAACACTCGAAAAAGAACGGCACCACGGTCTCGAAGTAGGTAATGACCCCGGCAAACCATGATGGGTCATCCGCGCGCATGGCCAGCCAGCAGAACATGTTGGGAAAGGTGAAACCGGCACTGGAGTTGGCCTCCACGTAGAATTGCAGGTCCAGCGGCATGTCCAGTTCGCGCAGCAGGTCCTGATACAGCGTGGTATGCGAGCGCTTGAGGTTTCCCGAGCCGAACTCGTCGATCATCATGCGCAGCATGGGCATTTGCGCGGGCAGGCTGAGCCTGGGCATCAGATGATAGAACACCTGCGCTTCGGTCAGACCATCCAGCGCAAACTCCTGAACCAGAATCCGGAACTCGTCGAGCGTCATGTCGCTGCCGACATAGTGCGCGCTGGGCGGTACTTCGCTGCTCTCCAGTTCGACCAGCTCTGCCAGCATCCTGCGCAGACCGGCGAGATCACCTGGAACATCCGCAGTCATGCTGCGTTCGATGGCGTCGTCGATCCAGTGCTGCTCGAATGCCAGGAGCTCCTGTGGGATAGGCACGAGTTTTTCGATAAGTGCACGATTGGCCAGAAACAGTTGCTTTTGCATGTTTTCCATTAAGCAGCCTCCTCGGTCATAACCAGATCGCTGTCGATCACGCCGCGGGCTTTAAGCTCGCGCTTGACCTGGGCGTACCAGTCGGACGCACTCAGCAGATACCGTTCATTGAGCGTCGCGATTTCCTGACTGAGCGCTGGCTGTTGGCGGGCAGCCGCCTGCCGACAGAGCAGCGGTTCCAGGTTGGCGAGGGACACCACGTTGCCGTCGGACTCCAGTTCGCCAGCCAGCTGCATTTCCCAGCCGATAAAGTAGTCGACGCCTTGTTGCCGAATGGCATCCACCTGATCCTGCGAGCGAGGCATGGATGGCGAGTCCTTGAGGCCAATCACCCTGGGTAACTGCGCGATGGCCTCGAGGGTGGCGAAGGTCTTCTCGTTGCCTGACAGGGCGGCCTCGTTGTACATGAAGATATCCAGACGGGTCGCGTCATGAATGGTCTGGTAATGGTCGATGATCACCTGCTGACTGATACCGGGTGTAAACGGCGAGGTGAACATCACCGCTTGCGCGCCGGCATCCTGAGCCATCAGGGCAAAGTCCAGTACCTCCTGCGTCGAACTGCGCTCAATCCCGGCGATGACCAGCTTGTCGCCTGCGTGGCGTAGGGTCAGCTCCAGCATCTGTAGCCACTGCTGGCGCGACAGCCGCCAGCCTTCTCCGGAGGTCAGGCATGGAATGTAGCCGTCGACGTGGGCTGCGAGGCTGCTCAAAAGACGTTCAAGACTGGTTTCGCAGACCTGCGCCTGTTCGTTCAGAGGCGTTACCAGCGGCACCAGAATGGTTTTACCAGACATGTTCAAAGTCCTCGTTGCGGATCACCATGGCACTCGACTGGTCATAGAGACGTTGCAACATCTCCGGGAACGCAGGCTGTCTGACGGGGCTTTCGAACGGCTGCAGGAAAGGCTGCAGGACGTGCAGGCGCAGCAGCTCCGGATCGTGGGTATAAAACGGGATTTCCTGCTCCAGTACCTGCGCCGCCAGCAGTTTCTTTTCGACGGGCAGGCCTTTGAGCAGTGTGTCCGTCGCGGCGCGCTGGAGTATGTATTCGCTGCAGCCCTGGCGCTGGATGGCCATGTCAGTGTGCAGTACATCCATGAACGGGTAGTACACGTCCTGCAAGGCACGGCTTTTCTTCCAGATAATGGCGTCGCAAATGCCTATCTGGGCGAAATTCATCTGCACGCTGCTTTCGTAGAACCGGGAAAAGAAGCCCAGGGATTTGTCACGCACACCGGGATCGGCGTGGTGCATGCCCATGAACACTGTTGCGTCGATCATTGGCAGGTCGAAGTCAGACATGGAAGTTCTCCAGTGCCTTGGCGATGACCTGAACCGCAGCCGCGAATTCGTCCGGTTTGCGTGCCAGTGCCAGACGTATGTAACGCTGGCCTTTTTCGGGCTGGCTCCAGTAGAAATATTTGCCCGGCAGCACGTACACGTCCCATTGCAGCAGATAAGCCTGCAACTCATCGGCGTTAATGCCAGTGGGCAGAATCTCGAACCACGCCACGCTGGTGTCGATCATCGGTTCCACATACTGCAAAACCCTGCCCTCAAGACCCGCCCGGGCCATGCGGCGGTTGACGTCCAGCACCGAACGCACGGAGTTGAAGTCATCGTCGTTGCTGTCCTCGATGTAGCGGGTCACTACATTGAGGATGAACGGCGAGACGTTCAAAAGGACGCTGGTGACGATGCTGTAGATATCGGCGTTGATGTCCTGGCTGGCCATGAGGGTGGCGCATTTGGTGTCTTGCAGCGGCCAGGTCTTGCCAGTGTCTTCCATGACCAGGTATTGCGTGCCGATATCGTCGAGAATCGCGTAGGCGTCCACGCGTTCCCGACCGGCCGCCTTGAAGAACGACGCGAAACAGAAATCGAGTATCAGCAGTTTGTTGTAATCGCGGCAGTATCTGGCCACTTCGACGAACGTATCCGGTCCGTCGGCAAACAGGCTGGAACCGGTCGGGTTATTGGGATCGACCAGAAAGATCGCATCCAGCCCGATGGCCGCTTTCTGCAAGTTTGCGTACACCTCGGTCGATGAGGTGAACAGACTTTCATCGAGTGCCGACATGGGCACTTCCATGTGTTTCAAGAGATCGTGCAGGTTGTCGAAGCAAGGCTCGATCAGCCCGACACTCATGTTCTGTTTGCGCAGGTAGGTCGCGGTAATATGCATGGCGATGGACGCTGCGTAGACGAGATAGATTTCGTCGTGGCGTTTCAGCGCATGGTGCTGGCCATGGAAGGTGAAAAAGGCATGAATGAAGGCCTGCTCACTCTGGTATTGGGTCTGGTTCTGCGCCTGATACCACAGCTCAGGCAGGCTGGCGACGATCATGCGCTGAGTGTCGCTCTGATCCTGATGAGTGTGCGCATCGGCCAGGTTGAAACGGGTTTTGAGGGCAGAGATTTCGTGTTGGGTAATATCGTCCAGAACAGGAACCGCGTTCAAGGTGTCGATACCGGCATATAGACTGTTCATACCATTATCCCTATCGAGTCATTATTGTTTGGGGTGCAGCCGTCCTGGATATCCAGAACGCCGAAGCAGATTTCCTTATTTTTGGCTGAAATAACACTGTACCTAAGTGCAAATAACAGAATGTTATATTTCAAGGTATTGACCTGTTCTTAGGTACAGTAGATTTACCGTTTGAAATACGCGATGCTTCACGCTGGTTGTGCAAGGTGGAGTTTATATGTCGAGCGGGTTTGAGTTTCAGCTAGCCAGTTACACGACGATGCCCGTTACGTTGCTGGAAACGCTATATTCCATGCGCAAGAAGATTTTTTCAGATCGGCTTGAGTGGAAAGTTCGTGTGAGTCATGCATTTGAATTTGATGAATACGACAATGCCAATACCACTTACCTTGTCGGAAGCTGGAACGGGGTTCCGCTGGCCGGACTAAGGCTGATCAACACCTGTGATCCCTACATGCTGGAAGGCCCATTCCGCAGTTTTTTTGACTGCCCTGCGCCCAAAAATGCTGCCATGGCGGAGTCGAGCCGGTTCTTTGTCGACACGGCCCGGGCACGCTCGCTGGGTATTCTGCACGCACCACTGACCGAAATGCTGCTGTTCTCCATGCACAACCATGCTGCGTTGTCCGGTTTGCAATCGATCATCACGGTGGTCAGCAAGGCAATGGCGCGGATCGTGCGCAAGTCCGGATGGGAGCACCATGTGCTGTCGACCGGTGAAGCATCGCCAGGCGAGACAGTGCTGCTGCTGGAGATGCCGGTGACGGCCGACAACCATCAGCGGCTGCTCGGGAATATTGCCCTCAGACAGCCTGTTACGGATGACCTGCTGCGTTGGCCGATAGCGCTTGGCGTGTCAGACCCCGCACCGCCAGCCTGCATGCACAGCGCTGCCTGAGTCAGACCATGCCCATGTTGATGGCTTTGTAGACTGCCTGCTTGGCAGTGCGCACTTCGAGCTTGCTGGAGACGTTGGACATGTGAAACTTCACGGTGCGTTCCGAGATGGAAAATATTTCAGCGATTTCGCTGTACGACTTGCCCATGGCCACCCATTTCAACACACCTGTTTCGCGGGTGGACAACTTGCACTGGGTGGGCTGCGGAAAGAGTTCATGGGGCGCTCGGGTCTTGATCAAACGGTCATGGAAGCGGATGAGACTCATCTGGATATCGGCGGCCTTTTCGCGGATTCGCTGATCGAAATCATTCTGCTGCCGGGCATTGCAAAGACTCAGTGCGGCAAAAAGCCCGCTGGCATCGTGCAGGGTGAAAGTGGCCCCCGAGGACAGTTGATATTTGGCCGATCGTTTCAGGAAATCGTCGGTCTCGACGCCTTGAGCGGCATTGCGGGCCTCTCTCCAGAAGAATGGCGTAATGCTATGCCAGGCATGTTTGATGATGGGGTCAATGAGGTGATAGTTTGAGGCTACATAAGATTTCAGCCAGGAGTCGGGGTAATTGGACAAAATGACGGGTTTGACATTACGCGTCTTGGGCGTGGAAAAGTAGGCATAAGTGAAATCGCCAATGTGGTGCAGATCGTTTTCAAAGTCTTCGATCAGTTGACGGAGCGGGGCGGGGGCCCCGTTTATCTTCAACGGTGGGCAGTCAAGTTGGGCTTTCACGGTACGAACCTCCATGTAATACCTTGTTTATTGTTTTGTTCTCGGCCTGGCTGTACTCATTATCCTCATTTGTAATTTAAGTAGTACATGAAAACATGGACTACCTGTGTCTTTTGATTTTGAACACAGGTTTAGGCTGTAAAAAAGTGCTCTCGTCGAAGCATTCGCATGCGAGTGCACGCGTGTTCGGGCGTTGGGCCCTGCACTGTGATCACGCACACCAATTATGATTTTGTTGCGATTGCAATCATATTCTTCGTTCCATTATGGTGCAAGGACGCTTGTCCGACAGCAAGGAGTAGAGATGAACAGCGCAAATGGCCACCAGTTGGCGCCGCAAACCCGGGTCGCAGCGCTGGCTTGCATGGAAAAGATTCAAGCGGCTGCGGGGCTTGCACTGCGCGGCTGCTGTTCACCCCTGTTTGCGATGGCCGACATCGTCGAGCGTCTGACCCGAGACCCGTCTACCTCGCGGCGTATATCCGTGGTGCGAGCCAGCAAGCACATGGCCTGCGAACAGGAGGGCGTGCTCGCCAGCGCCTGGCCTTTGCGATTTGCTGCACAGGCCGGCAAGGTCGAATTGCCTCTGATCTACATGATCAGCAGCGAAACCTCGGCCGAACTGAGCGCGCTGGCATCGGAGTCATCCCAACGTGGAATTTTCTGCAACGACATCGAGACGTTGCCATCTCGCTGGCCCAAGGGCGCTCATCCGTGGCTGCCGTTGTGGCTCCTTTCAAACAGCAAGTGTCAGCCTTACGACCCTGCGGATGCTGCGGAGGCGCGGGCGATCACGCTGCACGCCTTGCACAGTCTGTATGTTGAAGGCCGGGCCGGTTTCTATTACATGGCGTTGCATGACGAATCCAATGATCAGGTCAGTGCGTTGAGCGAGACGCAGGCTGCGGCGGCTGTGCAAGGTATGTATCGGGTTGGCGATGCCGTTTCCGGCAATGACGGCCGTCGCGTACGCCTGCTGGGCGCGGGCCTGGCCCTGCGTTCGGTGCATCAGGCGGCAAGCCTGCTCAAGGAGCACTGGAATGTCGATTGCGAAATCTGGAGCTGCCCCAGCTATACCCGACTGGCGCGCGATGCCGGCTCTGGCCGACGCTGGAATCGTTTCCATCCCTTGAAGACCCCTCGGTCCTGGCACCTGCGTGATTGCCTCGGCGAAGGGCACGACGCCGTGGTGGCGGTCACCGGTTATCCGCAGGCCGTGGCCGAGCAACTGCGTGAACATGTCCCCGGACGGTTTGTTGCCTTGGGAGCCGATTCCGCTGCGCCGCAAGGTAAGCCTGCAATCAGCCCCGAGTGGATTGTCGTTCAGGCCCTGACCGCGCTTGCGGAGGGCGGGCAACTGAGTTACGAGCCGCTGAAACTCGCCCTGCAACGCTATCGGCTGGTCTGATGTCAGCTTGTACTGCCACTTTGTCGGGCTGCCAGTGCGGCACGCTCCAGCGCATCAGCAAACACGCGGCGCTGCGGGGCGTCGAATTGCGCCAGAAACAGCTCGTCAACCGCCGTTTCGTAGATCTGCCACATCTGTTTGCGCAGTGCCCGGCCCTTGTCGGTGATCGCTGCCACAGCGCCCCGGCCGTCGCTGTCGGACCTGTGGCGCTCCACCAGCCCTTCGCTTTCAAGGCGGTCGATGAGGCGGGTCAGGTTGTAGCGTTCGATGGCCATGACATCGGCCAGTTCATGCATGCGGCGCATGCCCTGAGGCCCGCTTTCCACACCCCAGAGCGCGTCATACCAAGCGTATGGGGGCAGCTCGGCCGCCGCCAGACGTCGTTCGATTTCGCGAATAAGACAGCGGTGCGCCCTGACGAATCTGAACCACGTATCCGGTTCGGCTGACGACATGAATCACCTTTGTCTGAAATTCTTGAGGGTTGCAATAGTAACCGAGCACGGGATAAATTCCGGCATGTGATTGCAATTGCAATCAGATTTTTCAAGGCAGACGCCTGTCCGGCGTCCACTGCCGCATCACAGTAGGAGACGACGATGGCACAGCAACCCCGGTTTCTTGACGAGGATCCGCAAGAAACCCGCGAATGGCTCGAATCGATTGAGTCGGTACTCAACAGTGAAGGGCGCCCGCGCGCGCACTACCTGATCGATCAGTTGCTGGACTTCGATGTCGCTCAACACGGCGATTTCTATGGTCGGGTCACGACGCCCTACGTCAACACTATTCCCAGCGACCGTCAGCAGCCTTATCCGGGTGACCTTCAGGTTGAAAAGCGTATCAACGCGTTCATCCGCTGGAACGCCCTGGCGATGGTACTGCGTGCCGGCAAGCATTCCGGTGTGGGCGGCCATATCGCCTCCTACGCGTCTGCCGCCGTGCTCTATGACGTGGGGTTTGATCACTTCTTCCGTGGCCGTACCGAGCAGTTCGCTGGCGATCTGGTTTACATTCAGGGCCATTCTTCGCCGGGCATTTACGGCAGGGCGTATCTGGAAGGTCGCCTGAGCGAAGAGCAACTGGACAACTTCCGTCGCGAAACGGATCGCGATGGCATTTCGTCCTATCCACATCCGCGTCTGATGCCGGACTTCTGGCAGTTCCCTACGGTCTCCATGGGGCTTGGGCCAATTACGGCGGCGTATCAGGCGCGCTTCATGCGTTACCTGGAAAATCGCGGGCTCAAGGAGCATCAGGGCCGCAAGGTCTGGGCATTTCTCGGCGATGGCGAAATGGACCAGCCCGAGTCTCAGGCGGCCATTGCGCTGGCCGGGCGCGAAAAGCTCGACAACATCATCTTCGTGGTCAACTGCAACCTGCAGCGTCTCGACGGCCCGGTGCGTGGCAACAGCAAGGTCATTCAGGAATTCGAAAGCCTGTATCGCGCCGCTGGCTGGAACGTAATCAAGGTCATCTGGGGCAGTGGCTGGGATGCGCTGCTGGAGAAGGACAAGAGCGGGCTGCTGCGTCAGCGCATGATGGAATGCGTGGACGGCGAGTACCAGAACTACAAATCCCAGAACGGCGCCTACGTGCGTGAGCATTTCTTCGGCAAGTACCCGGAGTTGCTGGAGCTGGTCAGCGACATGAGCGACGACGATATCTGGAAGCTCTCGCGGGGCGGGCACGATCCGGAAAAAGTCTACAACGCCTACGCTGCCGCAATGCGTCACAAGGGCGGGCCGACCGTGATTCTGGCCAAGACGGTCAAAGGTTTCGGCATGGGCGAGGCGGGCGAGGGGCAGAACATCAATCACCAGTTGAAGAAACTCGGGGCAGAGGCAATCAGGGCCTTCCGCGACCGTTTCTCTCTGGACATCACCGATGATCAACTGGGCGACATGCCTTATCTGAAACCCGCCGAGGGCAGTACCGAAGCGCTGTACCTCAAGGCCCGCCGGGCTCAGTTGGGCGGTTACATTCCGGCGCGTTTCAGTGACGCGGCCACCTTGCAGGTTCCGCCGCTTTCGGTGCTGGATACCCAGCTGAAAAGCACCGGTGATCGCGGTATATCGACGACCATGGCCTTTGTGCGCATCCTTTCGACGCTGCTCAAGGACCCGAACATCGGCAAGTTGATTGTGCCGATTGTGCCGGACGAGTCGCGAACCTTTGGTATGGAGAACCTGTTCCGCCAGATCGGCATCCATTCCCATGTCGGTCAGTTGTACACGCCACAGGATGCAGGGCAACTGAGCTACTACAAGGAAAGCACCGACGGGCAGATCATGCAGGAAGGGCTGAACGAGTCCGGCGCCATTTCCTCATGGATTGCAGCCAGTACGTCCTACGCCAACCATGGCGTGATGACCGTGCCGTTCTATATCTTCTATTCGATGTTCGGTTTCCAGCGTGTGGGCGATCTGGCCTGGGCGGCGGGTGATGCCAGGGCCAGGGGCTTTCTGCTGGGGGCCACCTCAGGCCGGACCACGCTGATGGGCGAAGGCCTGCAGCATGATGACGGGCACAGCCACGTGATGTCGTCGACGATACCGTGCTGTGTGTCTTACGACCCGACGTTTGCCTTCGAACTGGCGGTGATCATTCAGGACGGCATGCGCCGCATGTTTGCCGAAAATGAGGACATCTATTACTACATCACCTTGCTCAACGAGAACTACCCGCACCCTGATCTGCCCGAGGGCGCCGAAGCCGGCATTATCAAAGGGATGTACCCATTGCAGGCCAGTGCGTCGGTCAACTCCGGCAAACACGTGCAATTGATGGGCTGCGGGTCGATCCTTCTCGAAGTCATTGCAGCCGCCAGATTGCTGGAGGACGACTTTGGTGTGAGCAGTGAAGTCTGGAGTGTTACCAGCCTCACCGAGCTGCGCCGTGAAGGCCAGGACGTCGAGCGCTGGAACCTGCTGCACCCTGAGCAGGAGCCGCGCCTGAGCTACGTTGAAAGCTGTCTCGCCGACAGGGAAGGGCCGGTCGTAGTAGCAACGGATTACATGAAGATTTTCGCTGACCAAATCCGTCCATTCGTACCCCTGCGTCGTTTCGTGGCGCTGGGTACGGATGGTTTTGGTCAGTCCGATACCCGTGAATCGCTGCGTCATTTCTTCGAGGTGGACCGTTACTTCGTGGCTGTGGCTGCGCTCAAGGCGCTGGCCGATGACGGCAAGGTCGAGCGTAAGGTCGTGGCCCAGGCCATCGAACGCTACAAGATCGACCCAGGCAAGCAGAACCCTGTGCTGGTCTGAGTCGCGCTCGTCTCTGTCACGAGACAGTAGTTGCGAAACCGTGCACTTCAAGCGAGGTGCACGGTTTCCTGATTACCTGCGTGAGAGTATCTGCTCACTTTAGCCTGTCACGCCGTCAGACGATCTTCCCGGAAATCACGCAACGCCTGGTCAATCTCTTCGCGGGTGTTCATCACGAACGGCCCGTACTGCACGATCGGCTCGCGCAAGGGCTTGCCGGCAATCAACAAGACGCGTGCACCCTTGGTGCTGCTGATCTGCAAATCACCGGTGTCAGACAGGCGCGCAAGATGGCGCTTGCTCACTGACTGTGCGCTGCCTTCTATTTCGATACTGCCTTCGTAAACGTACAGCAATGCAAGATGCCCTTCGGGCATGCGCGGGCTGATACGACTGCCGGCAGGCATGTCGAAGTCAAAGTACAGGGGCTCGGTATCCGGGCGCTGTACCGCACCGGCCTGTTGAACCTGGCCATCGTCGAAATGCCCGGCCAATACCACCACCTGCACACCGGCTGCAGTGGTCAGGCGAGGAACGTTTTCCGGCTGGATGTCCTTATAACTGGCGTCGTTCAGCTTGTTCTTGCCCGGCAGGTTCAGCCATAGCTGAAAACCTCGCATGGTGCCTTCTTCCTGTTCAGGCATTTCGCTGTGAATGATCCCGCGTGCGGCGGTCATCCACTGTACGCCGCCGCCCTGCAGCAGGCCCACATTGCCCATATGGTCTTCGTGACGCATGCGGCCTTCAAGCATGTAGGTCACGGTTTCGAAGCCACGGTGCGGATGAGGTGGAAAGCCCGCGATATAGTCATCAGGCACGTCCGACCCGAACTCGTCCAGCATCAGGAATGGATCGAATTGTTCCACGCCCCGTCCGCCGAAAACGCGTGTCAGTTTGACTCCCGCGCCGTCAGAGGCAGGTTGGCCTGCCTGAATCGACAGGACTTTACGAAATTGAGTCATGGAAAGAGAGCACTCCTTATCAGGTGGCCTTTTCAGGCGCCAGGGAGTGTCATGGTATGCCTGTCTATTCGATAAACTGATTCGAATCCCGGAACGGAATGATCGTATTTGTCGATGTGTTGCCTGCTGATACGTATTGGCGTGAGTAACAGGCAACCTGCCCGGAATAGCCTCCGGGCCAGGCTTGAGAGCACTGGGTGATCAGTGTTTGCTGCCCTGTGTCGACATGGCCAGCAGTTGCTTTTCCTGGTTCCAGTCAAATGGTTCATCGTTCTGCTCGGCTTCGTAACGGCGCTCTTCCAGCGCCTGATACAGCTCGATTTCATCATCCGGCATGAAATGCAGGCAGTCACCGGCAAAAAACCACAGCAGGTCGCGAGGCACCAGGTGGGCGATTTGCGGGTAGCGCTGGATGACCTGACACAGGATGTCCTGGCCCAGGTACTGGCTTTCTATCGGGTCCTGCGGCAGTTGCTCGACCAGTTCGTCGAAGCGCTCCATGAACAGCGCGTGGCTTTCTTCCGGAACCTGCTCGGCCTCGCCCAGCGCGACCAGAATGCTGCGCAGGTGTGCCAGCAGGCCAAGTTGGTGATCGAGAGTGGCGTCGGCCATCGGGTAATCCTCAAATGCAAAAACAGGCGCGAGAGTATAAAGCTCTACGCGCCTGCTGTGTGGTGTGACCTGACTATCAGCGAATCTTGCCCGCTGCCTGGGTCAGTTCTTCCTTGTCGAAATCATCCACGTCGATCACCTTGCGACGGGCGGCTTCGGCTGTACGCAGTGTCTGTGCCTCTTCTGCCTGCAAGGCACCGATGCGCAACGCAGCGTCGATGGCGTGCTCGCCTGCGGCCGGTTTGATCTGACCACTCTTGAGCGCCACTTGCAGCTTCTTGTGCAGCGGATAGGCGGCGCTCAGCAAGTCGATGGCGTGTTGCAGCGCGCCGACCGGATCTTCTGCCGATTGCGGGCGATAGCAGCCTGCCAGCAACTCCTCCAGTGTCGGATCGCCCTTGGCGCGGCCCAGTACCTGTGCAACTTCGGCGTCCAGCTTGTCCGAAGGGCCCTTGTGACGACGACCGAACGGGAACACCACTGCACGCAACAGCCCACCCAGCACACGGTTAGGGAAGTTGCCGAGAATTTCGTCCATGGCACGTTCTGAATGGCCCAGACTTTCTTCCATGGCCCAGCGAAACAGCGGGCTCATGTGATCCGGCGAGCCAAGATCGTGGTAGCGCTTGAGTGCCGCCGAAGCCAGATACATATGACTGAGCACATCACCGAGACGCGCCGACAGGCGCTCACGGCGTTTCAACTCGCCGCCCAGCAGCATCATGCTCAAGTCCGCCAACATCGCGAACGCTGCTGCCTGACGGTTCAACGCGCGGAAGTAGCCTTGGCTCAGGCTGTTGCCCGGTGCTCTTTCGAAATGGCCAAAGCCCAGATTAAGAATCAGTGTGCTGGCAGCGTTGCTCACCGCAAAGCCGATATGCTTGAGCAGAAGCGCGTCAAACTCGAGCAGCGCCTGCTGCTTGTCTTCGCGCCCGGCCAAGGCCATTTCCTTGAGTACGAATGGATGGCAGCGAATGGCACCCTGGCCAAAGATCATCAGGTTACGTGAAAGGATATTCGCCCCTTCGACGGTGATGAAGATCGGCGCGCCTTGCCAGTTGCGGCCCAGGTAGTTGTTCGGGCCCATGATGATGCCCTTGCCACCATGCACATCCATGGCGTGACCGATACATTCGCGGCCACGCTCGGTCAGGTGGTATTTGAGGATCGCGGAGAGCACCGAGGGCTTTTCGCCCAGATCGACCGCATTGGCGGTCAGCATGCGCGCGCTGTCCATCAGCCAGGCGTTGCCGCCGATACGCGCCAGTGCTTCCTGAATACCTTCGAACGCCGACAGCGGTACATTGAATTGCTCGCGCACCTTGGCGTACTGGCCTGTGACCAGGCTGGTGTACTTGGCAGCGCCGGTGCCGACCGCGGGCAGCGAAATCGAACGGCCTACCGACAGGCAGTTCATCAGCATCATCCAGCCTTTGCCAAGCATTGGCTGGCCACCGATCAGGTAGCTCAGTGGGACAAAGACGTCCTTGCCCGAATTCGGGCCGTTCATGAACGCCGCGCCCAGCGGCAAGTGGCGACGGCCGATTTCAACGCCTGGCGTGTCGGTTGGAATCAATGCCAGGCTTATGCCCAGATCTTCTTCTTCGCCTAGCAGATGCTCAGGGTCGTAAGCCTTGAAGGCCAGGCCAAGCAGGGTGGCGACCGGGCCAAGGGTGATGTAGCGCTTTTCCCAGGTCAGGCGCAGGCCGATGACTTCTTCGCCTTGCCACTGGCCTTTGCAGATGATTCCGGTGTCGGGCATCGCGCCCGCATCGGAACCTGCCAATGGACCCGTCAGCGCGAAGCAGGGGATATCTTCGCCACGTGCCAGACGTGGCAGGTAATGGTTGCGCTGTTCGTCGGTGCCGTAATGCAGCAGCAATTCAGCAGGGCCGAGGGAGTTAGGCACCATCACGGTGGAGGCCAGGTCGCCGCTGCGGGTGGCCAGCTTCATGGCCACCTGAGAGTGGGCGTAGGCCGAGAAGCCCTTGCCACCGAATTCTTTCGGAATGATCAGGGCAAAGAAACCGTGTTCTTTCATGTGCGCCCAGGCTTCGGGCGGCAGGTCCATTGCCTGGCCGATTTCCCAGTCGCTGACCATCGCGCAGAGTTCTTCGGTCGGGCCGTCGATAAAGGCCTGTTCTTCTTCGGTGAGCTGGACTTTTGGGTAGGCCAGCAGCTTGTCCCAGTCCGGGCGACCGCTGAACAGCTCGCCATCCCACCAGACGGTACCGGCGTCAATCGCATCGCGCTCGGTTTCCGACATGGGCGGCAGGACTTTCTGAAACCAGCTGAACATGGGCGCAGTGAAGTGCTTACGGCGCAGGTCGGGCAGCACAACAGGTACGAACACTGCCAGCCAAAGCACCCAGAAAACAGTCAGCAGCCATCCTGGCGCGTGGCTGAAAATGCCCATGGCCAGCAGGTAGACGGCTACCACGCCAAGCGCCGGGAGCGGGGCGGTACGCCGATGGGCCAGCCAGGCAATGCCGACGACCAGCACTACAATCCACAACAACAGCATAGGTATTCCTCCGTGATGACCGCCGCCGTGGCAGCGATCAAGAACTGGTCGCCGGGCAGTGGTGAGGCGACATCGATAGTGACCCCTGGTTGACGAGGAAGTTGCCGCCGCTTCGGGGTAGACTGTGAGCCTTTATTTATCAGCGACTGCGAGGGGAACGCAATGCTCAAGATCTGGGGACGGAAGAATTCCAGCAATGTGCGCAAGGCACTCTGGATTGCCGAAGAAGTGGGCGTGCCCTATGAGACGCAGGACGCCGGTGGGGCATTCGGGCTGGTCAATGAAGCGGCTTACCGCGCGAAAAACCCCAATGGCCGGATTCCCATGATTGAAGACGGCGACTTCGTGCTTTGGGAGTCGAACGCGATCGTACGCTACCTGGCCGCCCGCCATGCCCCGGACTCGGACCTGTACCCCGCTGACCTTCAGGCCCGCGCCAACGCCGACAAGTGGATGGACTGGACCTCCTCGACCATCGCGGCCCCGTTCAGCCCGGTGTTCTGGGGCGTGGTACGCACGCCGCCCGAGAAACAGGACTGGCCGGCCATCGAGCAAGGCATCAAGACCCTGCACAGCCTGCTGCTGGTCGCCGATGAGGCACTGTCTCGCCAGCCTTACCTGTCCGGCGAGGCTTTCGGCATGGGCGACATTCCCCTGGGGTGCTTCGCCTACGGCTGGTTCGAAATGCCGATTGAACGTCCGCCGCTGCCCCACCTCCAAGCCTGGTATGAACGCCTCAAGACGCGTCCGGCGTATCGCAAGGCCGTCATGAGTCCGCTGACCTGAGCATGCAGTCTGAGCCTTTAAAATAGTTGACCGGGCTCATGTCCGGCTCTTGATATTTACTATTAACAGATGTGTCTGTACTTGAATGACCCAGCCAAGCACCATTGCATGCCTGGGTCGTCATGACAGGCGTGTGTTCCCGGTCTGCTTCATTCCTTTTTCCTGATGAGTACTCTTTCCGATATGTCTTCCGCTCTGTCCATTCGGCAGCTAACCAAAACCTACGGCAACGGTTTCCAGGCCTTGAGTGGCATTGATCTGGACGTCGCCGAGGGTGATTTCTTCGCCTTGCTGGGCCCCAACGGCGCTGGCAAATCCACCACCATCGGTATCATTTCGACGCTGGTTAACAAGACCAGCGGTACGGTGAACATCTTTGGCCACGACCTGGATCGCGAGCCCGCCGCGCTCAAGCGTTGCATCGGTGTCGTGCCGCAGGAGTTCAACTTCAACCAGTTCGAGAAGACCCTGGACATCGTCGTCACTCAGGCGGGCTACTACGGCATCCCGGCGAAAATCGCCAAGGAGCGCGCCGAGCAGTACCTGACGCAGCTGGGGCTTTGGGAAAAGCGCGATGTGCCTTCTCGTTCGCTGTCCGGCGGCATGAAGCGGCGTCTGATGATCGCCCGTGCGCTGATTCACGAGCCGCGCCTGTTGATCCTCGATGAGCCCACTGCTGGTGTGGACATCGAGTTGCGCCGTTCGATGTGGACGTTCCTGACCGAACTGAATCAAAAAGGCATCACCATCATCCTCACCACGCACTACCTGGAAGAGGCCGAGCAGCTGTGCCGCAACATCGGCATTATCGACCACGGGGTGATCGTGCAGAACACCGGCATGAAGCAATTGCTCAGCACCCTGACTGTCGAAACCTTCGTGCTGGATCTGAAGGCGTCCTGGCAGACCGCGCCGCAGCTGCCCGGTTTCCCTTGCCGTTTGCTCGACAGCCACACCCTGGAAGTTCAGGTCGACAAGAATGTCGGCATCACCGCGCTGTTTAGCCAGCTCGCTTTCCAGAACATCGAAGTCTTGAGCCTGCGCAATAAATCCAATCGCCTTGAGGAGTTGTTTGTGTCCCTGGTGGAAAAAAACCTTGCGAAGGTGGCGCTATGACTGTGCAGAGCGGCGAGTTGCGCCCCAACCTGATTGCCCTGAAGACCATCGTTTACCGCGAGGTCCATCGCTTCATGCGGATCTGGCCGCAGACCCTGCTGCCGCCTGCGATCACCATGGTTCTGTACTTCGTGATCTTCGGTAACCTGATCGGCCGCCAGATTGGCGACATGGGCGGCTTTACCTACATGCAGTACATCGTGCCGGGGCTGATCATGATGTCGGTGATCACCAACTCCTACGGCAACGTGGTATCCAGCTTCTTTGGTGCCAAGTTTCAGCACTCCATCGAAGAACTGATGGTCTCGCCGGTTTCCCCGCACACCATTCTGGTCGGTTACACCCTGGGCGGTGTGTTGCGTGGTCTGATGGTCGGTTTCATCGTCACCATGCTGTCGATGTTTTTCACCGACCTGCAAGTGCACCACTTGGGCGTGACCATTCTGGTGGTGGTGTTGACCGCCACCATCTTCTCGCTGCTGGGCTTCATCAACGCAGTGTTCGCGCGCAACTTCGACGATATCTCGATCATCCCGACCTTCGTCCTGACCCCGCTGACTTACCTGGGCGGCGTGTTCTATTCGATCAACCTGTTGCCGCCGTTCTGGCAGACCGTGTCGCTGGCCAACCCGGTCCTGCACATGGTCAACGCCTTCCGCTACGGCATTCTGGGCGTCTCCGACATCAAGATCAGCATCGCCCTGGCGTTCATGATCGTGGCAACGTTTGTGCTGTACTTCGGCTGCGCACGGTTGCTGGTGAGCGGGCGCGGTATGCGTCAGTAACACATGCTTTGCGACCCGCCAGCCTGGCGGGTCGCCTGTCTGCCGAGAACGGCTGTTCAGGTTTTGCAACACACCATCACTTCCGACATTTCGATATTGCGCTGATCCTTGAAGCTTTCCGCTTCAAGGAATCACCATGCGCACAGGGATGATCGCGCTCGCGTCGGGGCTTGTGGCCTTACGCTTTCTGCCTGCTTTGCCGCCGACCTGGCTGTTGCTGCTGATGCCGATACTGGCGTTGATGCTGCTACCGCTTCGTACCTATCCACTGGCGCTGTTCCTGCTCGGTTTTACTTGGGCGTGTGTTTCTGCGCAGTGGGCGTTGAATGACCGTCTGGTTCATCGTCTGGACGGTCAGACGCTTTGGCTGCAAGGCAAGGTAGTCGGTTTGCCCAGTGTCGCCGAGGGCGTGGTGCGTTTCGAACTGGAAGGGGCAAGGTCGCGCAGGGCCATATTGCCTGCACGCATCCGGGTGGCGTGGTACGGCGGTCCGCAGGTCAACAGCGGTGAGCGCTGGCGCATGGCGGTCAAACTCAAGCGGCCGGCCGGGCTGGTCAATCCTGATGCTTTTGATTACGAAGCCTGGCTGTTGGCGCAGCGCATCGGTGCCACCGGTACGGTGGTGGATGGTCAACTGCTGACACCTGCGCACGGGGCGTGGCGCGACCTTATTCGTCAGCGCTTGCTGGCGGTCGATGCGCAGGGCAGAGAGGGCGGCTTGGCGGCGCTGGTGCTGGGCGATGGCTCCGGGTTGTCGAGCACCGATTGGCAGGTGCTGCAGGACACCGGCACGGTGCATCTGCTGGTGATTTCCGGCCAGCATATCGGTTTGCTGGCCGGGGTGATTTACGCGCTGGTCGCAGGCCTTGCACGCTGGGGGCTGTGGCCACGGGCTTTACCCTGGCTGCCTTGTGCCTGTGCGCTGGCGTTCATCGCTGCGCTGGGTTACGGGCTGCTGGCCGGTTTCGAGGTGCCGGTACGGCGTGCCTGTGTGATGGTCGCGATGGTGCTGCTGTGGCGTTTGCGCTTTCGGCACCTGGGCGTTGTCTGGCCGTTGTTACTGTCATTCAACGCGGTGCTGATTTTCGAGCCGCTGGTGACACTGCAGCCGGGGTTCTGGCTGTCTTTCGCGGCGGTTGGCATTCTGGTGCTGATTTTCAGTGGACGTCTCGGTGCCTGGAATTGGTGGCAAAGCTGGACGCGTGCGCAGTGGCTGATCGCAATTGGCTTGCTGCCTGTTCTGCTGGCGCTGAACCTGCCGATCAGCCTCAGCGGGCCGTTTGCCAATTTGCTGGCTGTGCCTTGGGTCAGCTTGATCGTCCTGCCGCCTGCGTTGCTTGGAACACTGCTGCTGCCGGTCCCTGTTGTGGGCGAAGGCTTGCTCTGGCTGGCCGGAGGAGCGCTGGAGTGGCTGTTTATGTTTCTCGGCTGGGTTGCCGCGGTCTTGCCCGCCTGGTTGCCCAGTGCAATGCCGGGCTGGGCGTGGCTGCTTAGTCTGCTCGGGGCCTTCATTTTATTACTGCCCAAAGGCGTGCCGATGCGTCCGCTGGGTTGGCCATTGCTGTTGTTGTGCGTTTTTCCGCCGCTCGACTCAGTGCCTGCAGGCCAGGTAGAAGTATTGCAGTTGGACGTGGGGCAGGGCCTGGCCATTCTCCTGCGCACTCGAAATCACACGCTCTTGTACGACGCAGGTCCACGTTTCGGCGAGTTCGATATCGGTCAGCGCGTGGTCGTGCCCGCCATGCGCAAGGCCGGTGTGCGTCATCTGGACCTGATGTTGATCAGTCACGCCGACTCCGATCATGCCGGGGGCGCAGCGGCGGTTCATCAGGCATTTCCGGTTGACCGTGTACTGGGCGGTGAGCTGGCCAGGCTCGCGCCGCAACTCGACGCGCGCTTGTGTGAGAGCGATGCGCGCTGGGAGTGGGATGGGGTGGTGTTCTCCACCTGGCGCTGGGAGCAGGGGCCTGATGGCAATCCCGCATCCTGCATGTTGAGTGTCGACGCCGGGGGCGAGCGTCTGCTGCTGACGGGTGATATCGACGTCGACGCGGAACGTGCGGCAATCGCCAGCGGTTTCGACCTTCGTGCCCATTGGTTGCAGTCCCCGCATCACGGCAGCCGGACCTCGTCATCCAAAGTATTTCTTCAGGCCGTCGGAGCGGTTGGCGTGCTGATCTCCCGTGGCCGTAACAACGCCTTCGGCCACCCGCATCCGTTGGTCATGGCGCGTTATCGATGGCTGGGTATGGCCAGTTATGACAGCGCTGAGCTGGGCGCTGTCAGTCTGCGTCTGGGTACGTTCGGCACGCCGCAGGCAGAGCGCGCGCAACGGCGTTTCTGGCGTGACTGAGTGAAGGGATATCGATCTCGGCGTTCGGCACTTGGCGACCCTATGATAGAGTGGCGCCAATTTTTCGAGGGAGTGATCACTGTGTGGGAACTGGTCAAATCTGGCGGCTGGATGATGCTGCCGATTATTTTGAGCTCCATCGCCGCTGCCGGCATTATCATCGAGCGTCTGTGGACGCTGCGTGCCAGCCGTATCACGCCGCCGCATCTGCTCGGACAGGTCTGGCAGTGGATTCAGGAAAAGAAGCTCGACGGCGAAAAGCTCAAGCAACTGCGCGCCGACTCGCCTCTGGGTGAAATTCTCGCCGCAGGTCTGGCCAATTCCAGGCACGGTCGCGAGATCATGAAGGAATGCATCGAAGAAGCCGCCGCCCGGGTTATCCATGAACTGGAGCGCTACCTGAGCGCGCTGGGTTCGATTGCGGCCATGGCACCGCTGCTTGGCTTGCTGGGTACGGTGCTGGGCATGATCGATATTTTCGGCTCGTTCAACAGTTCGGGGGCCACGGCCAATGCCGGTGTGCTCGCCGGTGGTATCTCCAAGGCGCTGATCTGTACCGCGTCGGGCCTTATCGTGGCTATTCCGGCAATCTTCTTTCATCGCTTTCTGCAAAGTCGCGTCGATGAGCTGGTGGTCGGCATGGAGCAGCAGGCCATTCGTCTGGTTGAAGTGGTGCAGGGCGACCGCGATGTCGATCTGATCGACGCCAAAATCGATCTCAAGTCGCTGGCCAGAGCGGGCGGGGGCAAGAAGAAGTGAAATTTCGCCGTCGCAGACCCCGGGAAAACATCGACATCAATCTGGTCTCTCTGATTGATGTGGTGTTCATCCTGCTGCTGTTTTTCATCGTGACGACCACGTTCACCCGTGAAACCCAGCTGCGGGTGGATCTGCCACAGGCGGTCACCGGTACGCCGGAGGTGGACGCCAGCGCTAAGCATCTGGACATCGCCATCAACGCCGACGGGATCTTCTCGCTGAACAACCAACTGTTGCCCAAGAACGATCTGGCAACCCTGATCGAAGCGCTGCAACGCGAGTCGGCGGGCGATACCAGCCTGCCGTTGTCGATCAGTGCCGACGGCAAGACCCCGCACCAATCGGTGATTACGGCCATGGATGCGGCGGGTAAACTGGGTTTCAGCCATTTGCGCATGACCACTGTCGAGGCCACGCCGGCTAACTGATGGCATTTACCGACCGTTTGCTTGATGCCTGGTACAAGGGCCACCCTGCGCTGGCGCTTTTGCGTCCGCTCGAATGCCTTTATCGGCGTGTCGTCGATGGCAAACGCGCGCGCTTTCTGGCGGGTGAGGGCAGCATCTACCGCGCTCCGGTGCCGGTTATTGTGGTGGGTAATATTACCATCGGCGGCACTGGCAAGACGCCACTGATTCTATGGATGATCGAGCACTGCCGTCGTCGTGGCCTGCGTGTCGGTGTGGTCAGTCGCGGTTATGGTGCCAAGCCTCCCAGCCTGCCGTGGCGCGTCAAGGCCGACCAAAGTGCCAGCGAGGCGGGCGATGAGCCTTTGCTCATCGTCAAACGCAGTGGCGTGCCGCTGATGATCGATCCGGATCGCAGTCGCGCCGTGCAGGCCCTGCTCGCTGCCGAGCCTCTGGATCTGATTCTTTCCGACGATGGCCTGCAACATTATCGTCTGGCCCGCGATCTGGAGCTGGTGCTGATCGATGCCGCCCGCGGGCTGGGCAACCTTCGTTGTCTGCCTGCCGGGCCATTGCGCGAGCCGGTTGAGCGCCTAGGCAGTGTCGACGCTTTGCTTTACAACGGCGCGATGGCTGATCGTGATGATGGCTACGCATTTATGCTCAAACCGTCAGCCCTTATCAATCTTCGCAGTGGCGAACGCCAGCCGGTGGATTATTTCCCGGCCGGGCAGGCGCTGCATGCGGTCGCCGGAATCGGCAATCCTCAACGTTTCTTCAATACCCTCGAAGGATTACACTGGCGGCCGGTGGCTCACGCGTTCGCCGACCATGCGGTCTACAGTGCCCAGGCGCTGACATTCACGCCTTCATTACCCTTGGTCATGACCGAGAAGGATGCGGTGAAATGTCGTGCCTTTGCAGCCGATGACTGGTGGTATCTGGCAGTGGATGCAGTACCGTCCAATGCTTTTGTCGACTGGTTCGATGAGCAACTGCTACGTCTCTCTCCATGATTGCTTCAGGATCTCCTATGGACACCAAACTACTCGATATCCTCGCTTGCCCTGTCTGCAAGGGACCATTGAAGCTCAGCGCCGACAAGACCGAGCTGATCAGCAAAGGGGCAGGCCTTGCCTACCCGGTTCGCGACGGCATCCCGGTGATGCTCGAAAGCGAAGCGCGCACCTTGAGTACCGATGAGCGGCTGGAAAAATGACAGCAGCGTTCACCGTGGTCATTCCTGCGCGTTATGGCTCCAGCCGCTTTCCCGGCAAGCCACTGAAAACCATTGCCGGCAAGCCCATGGTCCAGCTTGTCTGGGAGCAGGCGTGCAAAAGCAGCGCCGAGCGTGTGGTAATTGCTACCGACGATGCGCGCATTGTTGAGGCCTGTCAGGCTTTTGGTGCCGAAGTGCTGCTGACCCGCGAGGATCACAATTCCGGCACCGATCGTCTGGCCGAGGTGGCGGCGCAATTGGGGCTGGCTGCTGATGCGATTGTGGTCAATGTGCAAGGCGACGAGCCGATGATCCCGCCTGCGGTGATCGATCAGGTGGCGTCCAATCTGGCGGCTCACCCCGAAGCCGGCATGTCTACGCTGGCCGAGCCTATCGACGACGTAGCGGCGTTGTTCAACCCCAACATCGTCAAGGTCGCAACAGACATCAACGGCCTGGCGCTGACGTTCAGCCGGGCGCCCTTGCCGTGGGCGCGCGATGCATTGGCCGCAAACAGGGACGAGTTGCCTGCTGGCGTGCCTTATCGTCGTCATATCGGTATCTACGCCTATCGTGCGGGCTTTCTTCATGACTTCGTCAGTTGGGGGCCGTGCTGGCTGGAAAACACCGAAAGCCTGGAGCAGCTGCGTGCGTTGTGGAATGGCGTGCGAATTCACGTTGCCGACGCGCTTGAAGCACCACCCGGTGGTGTCGATACACCTGAAGACCTTGAGCGCGTAAGGCGCTTGCTGGAGGGTTGATGCGGTTTATCCAGTGGCTCGGGAAGGCAGGGGCATGACCTTTCAGGTGCAATCCGCGATTTCCCTCAAACCTTTCAACACCTTTGGCGTGGATGTTCAGGCCCGGTTGTTTGCCGAAGCGCACAGCGATGACGATGTTCGCGAAGCCCTGGCGTATTCGGCCGAGCACGATGTACCGCTGCTGGTCATCGGTGGTGGCAGTAACCTGCTGCTTAGCGGTGATGTGCAGTCATTGGTGCTGCGCATGGCCAGCCGCGGCATTCGCATCGTACATGAGGACTGTCTCGAGTCGATTGTCGAGGCAGAGGCTGGCGAGCCTTGGCATCCGTTCGTGCAGTCCTGTCTGGAGCTGGGGCTGGCGGGGCTGGAAAACCTCAGTCTGATTCCAGGCACCGTTGGTGCGGCACCCATGCAGAACATCGGTGCCTATGGCGTCGAGATCAAGGATGTCTTCCATAGCCTGACTGCGCTGGATCGTGAAACGGGCGAATTGCGCGAGTTTTCTCTGGAGGACTGTGCGTTCGGCTACCGCGACAGCGTGTTCAAGCATCAGGTCGCGCGCTGGTTGATCCTGCGTGTGCGTTTCAAGCTCAGCCGCGTAGCTCGCCTGCACCTCGAATATGGCCCGGTTCGTCAGCGTCTCGACGAGCTGGGTATTGATCGGCCGACGCCGTTCGATGTCAGCCGTGCGATCTGCGCCATTCGCAGTGAAAAGCTGCCTGACCCCGCGGTGCTGGGCAATGCCGGCAGTTTCTTCAAAAACCCGATTATCCCTGCCGAACTGTACACAACGATCAAACAGCAGCACCCAGGTGTCGTCGGCTATCCGCAGGTCGATGGCCGGGTGAAGCTGGCAGCGGGGTGGTTGATCGAACAGGCTGGCTGGAAGGGCTATCGTGACGGCGACGCTGGCGTGCATAAGCTCCAGTCACTGGTACTGGTCAATTACGGGCAGGCCAGTGGCTTGCAGCTATTGAGCCTGGCGCGCCGCATCCAGAGTGACATCGTCGAGCGTTTTGGCGTTGAGCTGGAGATGGAGCCGAACCTCTACTGACAGCCTGGGGATGGTCTCTTGTGGGAGCGAGCCGGGCGACGCTTCGCTTGCTCGCGAAGGGATTAGATCAAGCGCTGTGTATTGAAGATGAACGCAGTGCAGTCCTCAATCAGCGGACATGAAAAAGCCCCGCCTGTCTGCACAGGCGGGNAGTTAAACGAGTGGTTTAGGCTCGTTTTCTTTCTCGGCTTCATGTTGCGGTTTGACTGCTGGTTGCTCAGTCGCCGCTTCTTCAGTCTTTTCCTCGATAGCCTGAGAAGGCTGGACCGATTCTGCTTCAGCGGCAACAGGTGCTGCTTCGGCGATGACTGGAGTGCTGGCAGCAGCGGCTTCCTGCTGACGGCGTGCTTCTTCTTCACGCTTGCGACGACGAACTTCACGAGGATCGTTCGGTGCACGGCCGGTGCTGCTGACCGGTGCTGCCGGTGTTTCCACGATCACAGGTTGTTGCTCTGCAGGTGCAGGCGCTGCTTCTTCGACGGCCTTGGGCGCGACGTAAGGAGCAGGCTCCTCCTTCACGACGACAGGCTCGGCCGCAGGAGTAGCAGGCGTTGGCAGTTCGGACGATTCAGTGGCTGGCACTTCTTCATGAGCCGCTGCTTCGACCGGCGCTTGTGGCGCTGGCTCTGGCGTTGGTGTGAACGGTACGACGCGCTCGGCATGCGGCGCTTCGAACAGTTCGGTCTGCGCGGCAATGGCAGGTGCTTCGACCGCAGCAGGTTGAACCTCTACTTCCGGAGCCGGTTTGGCGACTGGCGCATTATCCGCAACCGGCGCTTCAACGGCAGGCGCTTCAACGACCGGTTCTGCTGCTGCCGGAGTTTCTGGAGTGGATGCTTCAATTGCCGGTGCGTCAGCTTCCGGTGCCTTGGCAGTATTGGCTTCGGCAACAGGCGCTTGCTGTGCAGGCTCTACGGCTGGAGCGTCTACAGTGCTGTTGGCTCGCTCGGCCTGCTGGTGTGCATCGGCTTCTGCTGTGGCGCTGATCACGCCGCCAGTCGCAGCTGCTGCGGTGAATCCCAGACCAGCCGACAGGTCGGTGGCGCTGCTGCCTTGTTCAGCATTTTCTGCCGAGCCGTTTTCTTCGGAACCGTTTTCTTCAGAGCCTTCGATCACGTTGCCATTGGCATCACGTTGACGCTCACGACGGTTGCTGCGACGACGCTGACCGCGGGAGCGGCGGCGAGGGCGGTCGCCTTCGCTACCGTCGTTGCCTTCCTGGTTCTCGTCATTGATCTGCTCTTCGTTGAGCAGCACTTCCTCTTCGCTCACGGCAGCCGCGGCCTGTTCGGCGCGTGGTTGACGTTCTTCGCGAGGTGCGCGCGGCTGGCGTTCTTCGCGTGGTGCGCGTTCAGGACGCTCTTCACGAGCAAGGTTTACGGCAGGGGCTGCATCCAGAGGCTCGCGCAGTTCGCGGACCGGACGATCTTCGCGTGCTTCACGTGGCTTGCGCTCGCGGGAAGTACGGGCTGGACGCTCTTCACGTGGTGTTGAATCCTCGCGGGCTTCACGCGGTTCGCGAACCGTACGCTCTTCACGAGGTGCGCGTTCTTCACGAGGCGCACGTTCCTCACGTGGGGCGCGCTCTTCGCGCGGCGCGCGTTCGGCACGTTCTTCGCGGGGTGCGCGTTCTTCACGAGGCTTGCGCTCTTCGTCACGACGGTTGTTGCGGCCACGGCTCTGTTGGCGACCGTTGCGGCGCTCCTCGTTACGGGCCGGACGCTGTTCGGCAGCAGGTTTTTCAACCACTACCGGAGCGGCAGGCTCTTCCTTGGTCGCAAACAGGCTGACCAGGGATTTCACCAGGCCCTTGAACAGGCTTGGCTCATGAGCGACCGGTGCAGGCGTCGGAGCAGGCGTAACGGCTTCTACCGGAACCGGCGCATTGGCACGAGCAGGTGCAGTCTTGACGGCTGCTTCCTGGCGAACAAGAGTGCGGGTTGCGGCAGCCAGCGGGGCGATTTCTTCCACTTCGGCTGCAGCCGCGGCGATTTCGTAGCTGGTCTGGCTGTTGTGTGCTTCCGGGCTGTCATCACGCAGACGCTGAACTTCGAAGTGCGGGGTTTCCAGCTGGTCGTTCGGCAGGATGATGATGCGCGCACGGGTGCGCAGCTCGATCTTGGTGATCGAATTGCGTTTTTCGTTGAGCAGGAAAGCCGCGACCGGAATCGGCACCTGAGCGCGCACTTCGGCAGTGCGGTCTTTCAGGGCTTCTTCTTCGATCAGGCGCAGGATGGCCAGCGAAAGCGATTCAACATCACGGATGATGCCGGTGCCGTTGCAGCGAGGGCAGACAATGCCGCTGCTTTCGCCCAGCGATGGACGCAGGCGCTGACGGGACATTTCCAGCAGACCGAAGCGCGAAATGCGACCGATCTGCACGCGGGCGCGGTCGGCTTCCAGGCTTTCGCGGACTTTTTCTTCCACGGCGCGCTGGTTCTTGGCCGGTGTCATGTCGATGAAGTCGATGACGATCAGGCCGCCGATGTCACGCAGACGCAATTGACGGGCGATTTCCTCAGCCGCTTCAAGGTTGGTCTGCAGGGCGGTTTCTTCGATGTCGCTGCCTTTGGTAGCACGTGCCGAGTTGATGTCGATGGACACCAGGGCTTCGGTCGGATCGATGACGATGGAGCCACCGGAAGGCAGTTCGACCACGCGCTGGAACGCGGTTT
Source organism: Pseudomonas sp. ICMP 3272 (assembly GCF_001466905.1). Lineage (NCBI taxonomy): Bacteria > Pseudomonadati > Pseudomonadota > Gammaproteobacteria > Pseudomonadales > Pseudomonadaceae > Pseudomonas > Pseudomonas sp. ICMP 3272. The sequence goes on along the minus strand of NZ_LKEK01000061.1, from coordinate 31,879 downwards.
CGATCTGGCTTTCGATCTGGAAGCGGTTGAACAGTGGAACGCTGTCTTCGTACAGTTTGATCTTGCTGGCGTACTGCGGCATCACCTGACGGATGAACGTCAGGGCTTCTTCCTGGGCTTCGACGCTGTCAATCAGGACTTCACCGATGTCCTGACGCAGGTAGTCACGGATGGCGCGGATGATGACGTTGCTTTCCTGATAGATCAGGAAAGGGGCCGAACGGTCCAGGGACGCTTCCTTGATGGCGGTCCACAGTTGCAGCAGGTAATCGAGGTCCCACTGCATTTCTTCGCTGCTGCGGCCCAGGCCGGCAGTACGAACGATCAGACCCATGTCGGCTGGAGCGATCAGGCCGTTGAGGGCTTCACGCAGTTCGTTGCGCTCTTCGCCTTCGATACGGCGCGAGATGCCACCGGCGCGAGGGTTGTTCGGCATCAGGACCAGATAACGGCCTGCAAGGCTGATGAAGGTGGTCAGGGCTGCGCCCTTGTTGCCACGCTCTTCTTTCTCGACCTGAACGATGACTTCCTGGCCTTCGCTCAGGACGTCCTTGATGTTGACGCGGCCTTCAGGGGCTTTCTTGAAGTACTCGCGGGAGATTTCCTTGAGGGGCAGAAAGCCGTGGCGCTCAGAGCCGAAATCGACAAAGGCAGCCTCAAGGCTGGGTTCGATGCGAGTGATTCGGCCTTTATAGATGTTGGCCTTCTTCTGCTCGCGTGCACCTGACTCGATGTCCAGGTCGTAGAGGCGCTGGCCGTCTACCAGTGCAACACGCAACTCTTCGGGTTGAGTTGCGTTAATCAGCATTCTTTTCATGTAGTACCGTCGGTTTCCGGGCTGCCGGAAACGGCGTTCGGCACACACGACTTCTCACGGTCGGTGTCAGGGCACGTCAGGAGTGGTTGGACACTCCAGTGTCTAGCGAGGTCCTCGCCCAGAGGGGGCGGAGGGTCGCGACGACGTTTCCTGCTTGCTGTGGTGGCATAAGACACCCTTTTCAGCAAAAGCTTTGTCAGGAGGAGGAATCGACCATCGGTAGCGGACGAGATGAAGCGTCTAGAACAAGCCTTGTGCTACACAGTCCGATGGTTGTGCGTCTCCACCCTACACGTATCCCTGATAATTCGGGTGCTGCCGCGCGCAGAATCCGCAGCGGGTTGGCATTTACCGCGATCTTCGATAGGGAAGGTCGCGCATCATGGCTTGAGGCGTTGTTCCCGAAGCATTCGCTCGTAGCGTCTGAAAGCGACTGCACTTTGTGAACTGGCCATGAACTGTCCGCACTGGCCGCGAGCTGTCTGCTCTGCTGTCAGGCGTGTTTCCGGCCTCATGTCACCTGCGCTCGTTACGTTTTCAGCGTGCTCCGTTGTCACCGAACACTGCGTAGGACGGCCTCCCGTCCTTGTGAATTGCGTTGGTCAGGGCCGGTTGTCAACCGTTGGTCCGCTGTCCGGCCGCTTTTGGCGGCGTTCGCGACTATAGCAGCAATCATTAAGTGCTTCAAATCCATAAAAAATTGTTATCATTTGCGACATGACGAATATTGCCCCTCCAACCCCCGGCGTCCAGCTGGTTGAGGTTGCCCCGGAACTTGCCGGTCAACGCATCGATAATTTTCTGATCACTTATCTCAAGGGTGTGCCCAAAACCTTGATTTACCGCATTTTGCGCAAAGGCGAAGTGCGTGTGAACAAGGGGCGGATCAAGCCGGAGTATAAGTTGCAGGCAGGCGATATCGTGCGCATTCCTCCTGTACGCGTGCCTGAGCGCGACGAGCCGGTGCCGGTTGCGCAGGCTCTGCTGCAGCGCCTCGAGGCTGCGATTGTCTACGAAGACAAGGCGCTGATCGTGCTCAACAAGCCTGCGGGTATCGCTGTGCATGGCGGCAGCGGCCTGAGCTTCGGGGTAATCGAAGCATTCCGTCAGTTGCGTCCGGATGCCAAGGAGCTTGAACTTGTGCACCGCCTGGACCGCGATACATCGGGCCTGCTGATGATTGCCAAGAAACGCAGCATGCTGCGCCACCTGCACGAAGCCTTGCGCGGTGACGGTGTCGACAAGCGCTACATGGCGCTGGTCCGCGGTAACTGGGCAACGGCTCAAAAGCAGGTGCGTGCGCCACTGATGAAAAGCAATCTGCGTTCCGGCGAGCGCATGGTCGAGGTCAATGAAGAGGGTAAGGAGGCCCTGACGATTTTCAAGGTGCTGCGTCGTTTCGGTGACTTTGCCACCATGGTCGAAGCCAAGCCGGTGACCGGGCGCACGCACCAGATCCGCGTGCACACGCTGCATGCGGGGCACGCCATTGCAGGTGATACCAAATACGGTGACGAGAATTTCAGTCGCGAAATTCGCGATCTGGGCGGCAAGCGTCTGTTTCTGCACGCCTACATGCTGACGGTGCCGATGCCCGATGGCAGCAAACTGAATGTGCAGGCGCCTGTGGATGAAATGTGGGCCAAGACAGTGGAGCGTTTGAGTGCGCCGTGATTACGATCTGTTGATTTTTGACTGGGACGGCACGCTGGCCGACTCTGTGGGGCGAATTGTTCTGGCCATGCGTACCGCGGCTATCGAGACTGATCTTGAGGTTCGTGACGATCCGGCGATCAAGGGCATTATCGGTCTGGGTCTGCCCGAGGCGATTCGAACCCTTTATCCGCAGATCAGTGACAATCAGGTGATCGACTTTCGGCAGCGCTATGCTGACAGCTATATGGCAATGGATAACGTGCCTTCGCCGCTGTTCGAGGGCGTTTTGGAGTCGATGCAGGCGTTTCGCGAGGACGGCTATCGTCTGGCGGTCGCTACCGGCAAGGCGCGCCGTGGGCTGGATCGGGTGCTACAAGCCAATGGCTGGGGCGATTACTTCGATGCCACCCGGGCTGCCGACGAAACCGCCAGCAAGCCGGACCCGCTGATGTTGAACGAGATCATGGCGCATTGTGATGTTGCGCCGCAGCGTTCGTTGATGATTGGCGATGCGTCATTCGATCTGCTGATGGCCCGCAACGCAGGTATGGATTCGGTTGCGGTGGGTTATGGCGCTCAGTCGCTGGAGTCGTTGCGCCAGTTTCAGCCACGATTGGCTATTGAGCATTTTTCCGAGCTGCGCACCTGGTTGAATGGGCGCGGCGTCTAGTTTTAGGGTTGGAGTGATTGGAACATGTCTGACGAATGGAAGGCACCCGTCTCGCAAAGTGCGGACGAGGGCGTCAATGGCAAGGAAGAAGCAAAAAGCTGGAAACTTCTTGAAAAGACGCTGCTGGCCAGCGTTCAGGAGCAGCGTCGTGCGCGTCGCTGGGGGATCTTCTTCAAGCTGCTGACGTTCGCGTTTCTGTTCGTTGCAGTGGTTGTTCCGATGCTGGATTTCGAAGGTGGTACATCGCGCCGCTCCAGCCACACTGCGCTGATTGATGTGCAGGGGGTGATTGCCGACAAGGAGTCGGCCAGTGCCGAGAATATCGTCACGGCGCTGCAGAAGGCGTTCGAGGATGAGAAAACCAAGGGCGTGATTCTGCGTATCAACAGCCCGGGCGGCAGTCCTGTGCAGTCGGGCTATGTCTATGACGAAATCCGTCGTCTGCGTGCTGCAAAGCCGGACATCAAGGTTTATGCGGTCATTACCGACCTGGGTGCTTCGGGTGCTTATTACATCGCCAGCGCTGCCGACCAGATCTACGCCGACAAGGCCAGTCTGGTGGGTTCGATCGGTGTGACGGCGGCCGGGTTCGGGTTTGTCGGTGCCATGGACAAGCTCGGCGTTGATCGTCGTACCTACACGTCGGGCGAGCACAAGGCATTTCTTGACCCGTTCCAGCCGCAGAAGGCCGATGAGACGCAGTTCTGGCAAGGTGTGCTGGACACAACGCATCGTCAGTTCATTGCCAGCGTCAAGCAGGGTCGTGGCGATCGTCTGAAGGACAAGGATCATCCCGAGCTGTTTTCGGGGCTGATCTGGACCGGTGAGCAGGCCGTTGCGCTCGGTCTGGTGGACGGTCTGGGCAGCGCTAGTTATGTCGCGCGGGATGTGATCAAGGAAAAGGATATCGTTGAATACACCGTCGAAGAGTCGCCTTTTGATCGCTTTTCGAAAAAGCTGGGCACCAGTATCGCTGAGCGCATTGCCATGCTGGTCGGCTTCAACGGTCCAAGCCTGCGCTGACGGCTTGATGTAGAAACAAAGAACCCGGCCAATGGCCGGGTTCTTTGTCTGAGCGTCAGGGTACGCTGATCCCTTCCTTTATTAGCATGTCCACAAGGCGTATCAGTGGCAGGCCGATCAGGCTGGTCGCGTCGCTGCCTTCGGTGCTGCGAAACAGGCTGACCCCCAACCCTTCAGCCTTGAAGCTGCCGGCGCAGTCATAAGGTTGCTCTGCATGCAGATAGCGTTCGATGCTGGCTTGATCGAGTTCGCGCATGTGCACGGTAAAGGGTACGCAATCGACCTGGTACTTGCCTGTCGAGCTATTAAGCAGGGCCAGTCCGGTCAGAAAGGTCACGCTGGTGCCACTGGCAGCCGTCAGTTGCTCAAGTGCACGCTCGAAGGTGTGGGGCTTGCCGAGTATCTGTCCGTTCAGGACGGCGACCTGGTCGGAGCCAATGATCAGGTGGGCCGGATATTCGCCCGCCAGCGCCTCGGCTTTCTCTAAGGCAAGGCGCCGAACGAGGTCGTGTGCGGTCTCGTCCGGTCGGTGACTTTCATCAATGTCCGGGGACTTGCAGGTGAATGGCAGGCGCAGACGAGTGAGCAGTTCGCGCCGGTATGAAGAGCTGGAGGCAAGGAGCAGGGATGGCATGCGGATCTCCGTAGGCTGAGCGTCGATTCTAAAGAGTGGCCGGAGTGACGAACAGGCCTGAATTTCCTTTGACATGCCAAGGGGGCATCCCTAGAATGCTGCGCCTATGTTGAATGACCCGATTCCATCTCACGTTGACCCGCGCAAATTGTCTGATCGCGGCACTACCCTTCAGGGTGAAGTGCTGCTGGGCGATTTGAAGAGACTCTGCGACCCGCTTGCCGATACTGTCGGTACGGTGCAGGCGAAATTCGTTTTTGAGCGTGACGAACGCCGTTCTGTGGTTATACACAGTTCGATAGACGTCCCGGTCAAGATGGTTTGCCAGCGTTGTCTTGAGCTGGTGACCCTGCCGATCCACAGCGAATGCAGTTACGCCGTGGTGAAGGAGGGTGCGAATACCCAGTCGTTACCGAAAGGTTATGACGTGCTGGAACTGGGCGAAGATCCTTTGGATCTGCTGGCATTGATCGAGGAGGAGCTATTGCTCGCCTTGCCCATTGTGCCTGCTCATCATCCTGAAGAATGCCAGCAACCGGCGGGTCTCGATGAGCCCGAACCGAGCGTGGACGAGGTAACGCGGTCCAACCCGTTCAGTGTATTGGCGCAGTTAAAGCGTGACCCAAACGTTTAGGAGTTAATCAATTATGGCTGTTCAGCAGAACAAAAAATCCCGCTCTGCCCGTGACATGCGTCGTTCGCACGACGCTCTTGAGGCAAGCACTCTGTCGGTAGAAAAGACCACTGGTGAAATTCACCTGCGTCACCACGTATCGCCAGAAGGCGTATACCGTGGTCGTAAAGTGATCGACAAGGGCGCTGACGAGTAATTTCTTGTCCGCTCCGATCATCGCGATCGACGCAATGGGCGGGGACTTCGGTCCCCGCAACATTGTTCAGGCAAGCCTCGCGTGCCTGACAGCTACGCCCTCGCTTCATCTGGTCCTCGTCGGCCAAGCCTCCCTGATTGAAGAACTCATTGCCCGTCATGGTGCTGTGGATCGCTCGCGCCTGCGTGTCGTAAACGCCAATGAAGCCATTGCAATGGACGAGCGCCCGTCCCAGGCCCTGCGTGGCAAGCCTGACTCGTCCATGCGCGTTGCGCTTGAGCTTGTTGCGAGCGGGCAGGCCCAGGCATGTGTCAGCGCTGGTAATACCGGTGCGTTGATGGCGCTTTCGCGGTTTGTGCTCAAGACCTTGCCCGGTATCGACCGTCCCGCGATGATCGCAGCCATTCCCACCCGGTCTGGCCATTGCCAGTTGCTCGACCTGGGTGCGAACGTCGATTGCAGCGCCGAGGCGCTTTATCAGTTTGCGGTAATGGGCTCTGTTCTTGCCGAGACCCTGGGCGTCACAAAACCCAGGGTTGCCTTGCTTAACGTGGGCACGGAAGACATCAAGGGCAATCAGCAGGTCAAGCTTGCCGCCGGTCTTTTGCAGGCAGCTCAGGGGCTCAACTACATTGGCTACATCGAAGGCGATGGCTTGTACCGGGGTGAGGCTGACGTCGTGGTGTGTGATGGCTTTGTCGGCAATGTATTGCTCAAGTCGAGCGAGGGGCTGGCGACCATGATTGCCGCCAGAATCGATACGCTGTTCAACCGCAACCTGCTGAGCAGGGCGGTCGGAGCGCTGGCGTTGCCGTTGCTCAGGCGACTGCAGACTGATCTGGCACCTGCCCGTCATAATGGCGCGAGCCTGCTCGGGTTGCAGGGGGTTGTGGTTAAAAGCCACGGTTCGGCCAGTGTTTCAGGGTTCCAGAGTGCGATTCAGCGAGCGATCGTTGAATCCCGTGAAAACCTGCCGCAGCGCCTGAAGGGGCGGCTTGAATTGCTGCTTGAGAACGGCCGAGCCTGAAAATGTGACGCATCAGACTGGTCAGTCATCCAACCGATCAGTCATGTAAATTTGAATACCCGCGTTCGGCCTGTCCGGACGCCCATTTTGGCGACAACAATTCAGAGGCTTGTCAAATGTCTGCATCCCTCGCATTCGTCTTTCCGGGTCAAGGATCGCAATCTCTCGGCATGCTCGCCGAGCAAGGCGCGCAACATCCGTTGATTCTCGACACTTTCGAGCAGGCTTCCGAAGCCCTTGGCTATGACCTGTGGGCGTTGACCCAGAACGGTCCTGCCGAGCTGCTCAATCAGACCGACAAGACCCAGCCTGCCATTCTGACCGCTTCCGTAGCCTTGTGGCATGTGTGGCTGGCCGAGGGCGGCGCCGTTCCCGCGTTCGTCGCAGGTCACAGTCTGGGTGAATACAGTGCGCTGGTAGCTGCGCAAAGCCTGAGTCTGGCTGATGCGGTGAAGCTCGTTGAGCGTCGCGGTCAGTTGATGCAGGAAGCGGTGCCGGCCGGTCAAGGCGGCATGGCCGCCATTCTGGGTCTTGATGATGCCGACGTTATCGCTGCCTGTGCCGAAGCAGCACAGGGCGAAGTTGTCAGTGCGGTTAATTTCAACTCGCCGGGCCAGGTGGTGATCGCCGGTTCCGCCGAGGCCGTCAAGCGCGCCATGGAGCTGTGCAAGGCGCGGGGTGCCAAGCGCGCATTGCCGTTGCCGGTCAGCGTGCCGTCGCACTGCGAACTGATGCGTCCGGCCGCCGAGCGTTTCGCCGAGGCTGTTGAAGCCATTGAATGGCAGGCGCCTGAAATCGCATTGGTACAGAACGTCAGTGCCAGCGCAGTCAGTGACCTGGTGACGCTCAAGCGTGACTTGCTGGAACAGCTGTACAAGCCGGTTCGCTGGGTTGAATCCATTCAATGCCTGGCGAGCCGTGGTGCGACCCAGCTTGTGGAGTGTGGGCCGGGTAAAGTCCTGGCCGGTCTGAACAAGCGTTGCGCCGAAGGCGTGATTACTTACAACCTTGATACCCCGGACGCCTTTGCCGCCGCGCGCGCGGCACTGGCCTGATTAGGAGAAGCCTGTATGAGCCTTCAAGGTAAAGTTGCACTGGTAACCGGTGCGAGTCGCGGTATTGGTCAAGCCATCGCCCTGGAATTGGGTCGCAATGGTGCTGTCGTTGTGGGCACCGCGACCTCTGAGTCCGGCGCCGAGCGCATCAGTGCGACGTTCAAGGAAAACGGCATCGAAGGCTTTGGCCTGATGCTCGATGTCTGCGATGCCGAGTCTGTGAATTCGGTCCTGTCGACCATTCAGGAGCGCGTCGGTGCACCGTTGATTCTGGTCAATAATGCCGGCATCACCCGTGATAATCTGATGATGCGCATGAAAGATGACGAATGGTATGACGTCGTCAACACCAATCTGAATAGCCTTTTCCGCCTTTCCAAGGGTGTTTTGCGCGGCATGACCAAAGCGCGTTGGGGCCGTATTATCAGCATTGGTTCGGTTGTGGGTGCCATGGGCAACGCCGGTCAAGTAAACTATGCTTCCGCGAAGGCCGGGCTGGAAGGTTTCAGCAGGGCTCTGGCCCGTGAAGTGGGCTCGCGGGCAGTAACCGTGAACTCGGTTGCGCCTGGTTTCATCGACACCGATATGACGCGTGAGCTGCCTGAGGCTCAGCGTGAGTCACTGATTACCCAGATACCCCTGGGCCGCCTGGGGCAGGCCGAAGAGATTGCGCATGTAGTCGCTTTTCTTGCCTCCGAAGGCGCAGGGTACGTTACCGGGGCCACAATCCCTGTTAACGGCGGCATGTACATGAGCTAATGTGACCACCTGTTTCAAAAAAATGTCATACGAGCTGTCTAAAATCCGTTATAAAGCTGCAATCTATGCGTGGGCAAAGGTACGGTTGGGCATAAGGGGAGAGCGTTAAGCTTGAAATTCGCAAAACCTCTTCTATACACTTACCCACTGGCCAGATGCCTGAACATTTCCACTAGGAGTTAAAACTAGGTATGAGCACCATCGAAGAGCGCGTCAAGAAAATCGTTGCAGAGCAACTTGGCGTCAAATCAGAAGAGGTTGTCAACACTGCTTCTTTCGTTGAAGACCTGGGCGCTGACTCCCTGGACACTGTCGAGCTGGTAATGGCTCTGGAAGAGGAATTCGAGACCGAAATCCCTGACGAAGAAGCGGAAAAGATCACTACCGTTCAAGCAGCAATCGACTACGTCACTAGCCACCAGGCTTAAGATTTGTAATCGCTGACTGCTGTCACGGGAAAACCGCACTGCTTTAACCGGCGTGCGGTTTTTTCTTTAGAAAACGCTGTGATTGTTCGTAAATGATTGTTCCGTAAACAAGAGAGAAGGAGAGTCCTGTGTCGCGTAGACGCGTCGTGGTCACCGGGATGGGCATGCTTTCGCCACTGGGCAATGACGTGCCCAGCAGTTGGCAGGGCATTCTGGCGGGCCGCAGTGGCATTGGCCTTATCGAGCACACGGACTTGTCAGCCTTCACCACCCGTTTCGGCGGTTCGGTCAAGGGTTTCAACGTCGAAGAATACCTCGCGCCCAAAGAAGCGCGCCGGCTCGATCTCTTCATTCAGTATGGCCTCGCGGCCAGCTTTCAGGCGGTGCGTAATGCAGGCCTCGAAGTCACTGATGCAAACCGTGAGCGCATCGGCGTCGCTATGGGTTCGGGTATCGGTGGTCTGACCAACATCGAAAACAGCAGTCGTCTGCTGCACGAGCAAGGCCCAGGACGGATTTCACCGTTTTTCGTGCCGGGCTCGATCATCAACATGATTTCCGGTTTCCTGTCTATCCATCTGGGTGCACAGGGGCCTAACTATTCCATTGCGACGGCTTGCACCACGGCAACCCACTGCATCGGCATGGCGGCGCGTAACATCGCCTATGACGAAGCGGACGTGATGATTGCCGGTGGTGCTGAAATGGCTGCCTGTGGCCTGGGGCTGGGTGGTTTCGGTGCCGCACGTGCGCTGTCGACTCGCAACGACGACCCGACGCGTGCCAGCCGTCCCTGGGACAAAGGCCGTGATGGTTTCGTCCTGTCTGACGGTGCCGGTGCGATGGTGCTTGAAGAGCTTGAACACGCCAAAGCACGCGGCGCGACCATCTACGCTGAACTGGTCGGGTTTGGCATGAGCGGCGATGCTTATCACATGACCTCGCCACCTGATGACGGTGCCGGTGCTGCACGCTGCATCGTCAATGCGTTGCGTGATGCGAAGGTCAATGCCGATCAGGTGCAGTACATCAACGCACACGGTACGTCGACGCCTGCGGGCGATCTGGCCGAGGCCTCTGCGATCAAGTCGGTGTTTGGTGATCACGCCTACAAGCTGGCTGTCAGTTCGACCAAGTCGATGACCGGCCACCTGCTGGGCGCCGCCGGTGCTGTCGAGGCGATCTTCAGCGTGCTGGCAATGGTTGATCAGGTGGCTCCGCCGACCATCAACCTGGATGAGCCAAGCGAAGGCTGCGATCTGGACTTCGTGCCTCACGAAGCGCGCCGCATGCCGATCGATGTTGTTCTGTCGAACTCCTTCGGTTTCGGTGGCACCAATGGCTCGCTGGTATTCCGTCGGTTCGCCGAGTAATGCCAAGCTGGGTCGATGGCTGCCCCGCAGACGCCTTGCCCCTCAAGGATCGCGGGCTGGCCTACGGCGATGGGTTGTTTGAAACCATCGCGGTGAGGGCCGGGCAGCCATTGCTACTGGAGCGCCACCTGCAGCGTGTTGAAAGCGGGTGTCAGCGCCTGTCGATTGCAGTCGATCATGCACTGGTTCGCGCAGAAATGACCCGCTTCGCCGCTGAGCTCGGCGACGGGGTCATGAAGCTGATACTCACCCGTGGCGATAGCCAGCGCGGCTATGCGCCGGCCCCCGATACCCAACCTCGCCGAATCCTGCAAGGCAGTCCTGCACCGGCCTACCCCGGTGCACATGCCGAGCAGGGCGTGCGCCTGTTTGCCTGCCAGACGCGTCTGGCGGAACAGCCGCTTCTGGCTGGACTCAAGCACCTCAATCGTCTGGAGCAGGTACTGGCTCGCTCGGAATGGAGCGATAGCGAGCATGCCGAAGGCTTGATGCGCGATACCTCTGGGCGATTGATCGAGGGTGTTTACAGCAATCTGTTTCTGGTCAGTCAGGGACGCCTGCTGACTGCCGATCTGAGCCGCTGCGGGGTTGCTGGAGTGATGCGTGCCGAGTTGCTGGATCAGGCACGAAACCTGGGTCTGGTTGTCGATATCCGTGATTTGCACCTGTCCGACCTTGAATCGGCGGACGAAGTGTTTCTATGCAATAGCGTCTACGGCGTCTGGCCGGTTCGCGGCTTTACTGTCTTGAGCTGGCCGGTCGGGCCGCTCACCCGTAAACTGCAAGGTATTGCTCGCACCCTTCTGGATATCTGATTTGTGATCCGAAAAATATTGGTGTTGCTGGAAACAGCTGTCGTTCTGGCAGGCCTTCTGCTCGGCTTTGCGTTCTGGCAGCAATATCAGGCGCTGAACCAGCCGCTCGAAGTGGCTCAGGAGCAACTGCTGGATGTTCCGGCCGGTTCAACGCCGACTGGCGTACTTAATCGACTGCAGGCCGATGGCGTGATCAAGGACGCTTTCTGGTTGCGCCTTTACTGGCGTTTCAATCTCTCCGGACAGGCTCTGCACAGCGGCGAATACCGCATGGTGCCGGGCATGAACGTCAAGGGGCTGTTCGACGTCTGGAAGCGCAAGGAGGTCGTGCAATACAGCCTGACCCTGGTCGAGGGCTGGAATTTCCGTCAGGTGCGGGCTGCGCTGGCCAAACAGGCCAAGCTCGATCAGACGCTGGCTGGCTTGTCCGACGGCGAGCTGATGGCAAAAATCGGCCATCCCGATGTATTCCCTGAAGGGCGTTTCTTTCCTGACACCTATCGCTATGTGCGCGGCATGACCGATGCTGAATTGCTCAGGCAGGCTTACAGTCGTCTGGAAGAAGTGCTGGATGAAGAATGGAACGCCAGGTCGTCTGAGGCTCCGTATTCCAATCCTTATCAGGCCCTGATCATGGCGTCGCTGGTCGAGAAGGAAACCGGCGTACCTCAGGAGCGCGGCCAGATTGCGGGTGTGTTCGTGCGTCGCTTGAAGCTGGGCATGCAGTTGCAGACTGATCCGACCGTGATCTATGGCATGGGCGAGCGCTACAACGGCAAGTTGACCCGGGCCAATCTCAAGGAGCCCACGCCTTACAATACCTACGTGATAGCCGGTATGCCGCCGACACCGATTTCGCTGGTGGGGCGCGAGGCGATTCATGCCGCGCTCAATCCGGTAGCGGGCAGCAGCCTGTATTTCGTAGCCAAGGGGGACGGCAGCCATGTGTTCTCGGACGATCTGGATGCCCATAACGCAGCGGTGCGTGACTATCAGCTCAAGCGCCGCGCAGATTATCGCTCTAGCCCGGCACCTGCTGCACCGGCACCATCAACTGATTCTCCCTCTTCAGAGCCCGAGCCCGCGACTGCACCGGATGCCCCGCAGCCCGAGCTGAATGCGCAATGATGGAAACAATTAAGGATTACCTGTGACTGGCTTGTTTATCACCCTTGAAGGCCCGGAAGGTGCTGGCAAAAGTACCAATCGCGAATACCTGGCGGCGCAGCTTCGCGCGCAGGGCGTTCAGGTATTGCTGACCCGCGAGCCGGGCGGCACTCCGCTGGCCGAGCGCATTCGCGAGCTGCTGCTGGCGCCCAGCGACGAGGCCATGAGCGCCGACACCGAACTGCTGCTGGTGTTTGCTGCGCGTGCACAGCATTTGGCCGAGGTCATTCGCCCGGCTCTGGCGCGTGGCGAGGTGGTGCTCTGTGATCGCTTTACCGACGCAACCTACGCGTATCAAGGTGGGGGCCGCGGCCTGTCTCAGCAGCGTATTGCCGTGCTGGAAGAATTTGTTCAAGGCGATCTGCGGCCTGATCTGACGCTGGTGTTTGACCTGCCGGTGGAAATCGGTCTGTCACGCGCCGCAGCACGTGGCCGACTGGATCGCTTCGAGCAGGAAGGTCGGGCTTTCTTCGACGCGGTGCGCTCGACTTATCTGCAGCGGGCGAAGGCTGATCCTGCTCGGTATCTTCTGGTGGACGCGGCCCAGCCGCTGGCCGACGTTCAGGCTTCCCTTGATGCATTGCTGCCCCAGTTGCTGGAGCTGCGACGTGGCTGAAGCCTACCCCTGGCAGGCATCACTCTGGCAGCAGATGGCCGGTCGTGCTCAGCACGCTCATGCCTATCTGCTGCACGGTCCGGCCGGTATCGGCAAGCGGGCACTGGCCGAGCGCCTGATGGCCAGCCTGCTGTGCAAGGCTCCCGAAGCGCTTGAGGCCTGCGGGCATTGCAAATCCTGCCTGCTGCTGGCGGCAGGCAGTCATCCGGACAACTATGTGCTGGAGCCGGAAGAAGCAGATAAGCCGATCAAGGTTGATCAGGTCCGTGACCTGGTGAGCTTTGTGGTGCAGACCGCCCAGATGGGCGGTCGCAAGGTGGTGCTTGTCGAGCCGGTGGAAGCGATGAACATCAACGCTGCCAATGCCTTGTTGAAGAGTCTGGAGGAGCCTTCGGGCAATACCGTTCTGTTGCTGGTCAGCCATCAACCCAGCCGCTTGCTGCCAACGGTCAAGAGTCGCTGTGTGCAGCAAGCCTGCCCATTGCCCAGCGAACAGATGAGCCTGGACTGGCTGGGCGATGCCCTGCCTGATTGCACGCAGGAAGAACGGTTCGAATTACTGACGCTGGCAGCGGGGTCGCCGCTGGCTGCTGTGGCACTCCAAACGCAAGGCGTTCGCGAACAACGCGCGCTGGTGGTGGATGGTGTCAAGAAGCTACTCAAGCAACAGCAATCGGCTACCCAACTGGCCGAAGGCTGGAAGGATATCCCGTTGTTATTGTTGTTCGACTGGTTCTGTGACTGGTCGCACCTGATCCTGCGCTATCAGATGACGCAGGACGAGGAAGGCCTTGGTCTGGGCGACATGCGCAAGGTCGTTCAATACCTGGCGCAGAAGTCTTCTCGCGCAAAAGTGCTGGAGATCCAGGACTGGATTCTGGCACAGAGGCAAAAAGTCATGTCCAAGGCCAATCTAAACCGGGTCTTGCTGCTTGAAGCATTGCTGGTGCAGTGGGCAGGCCTGCCGGGACAGGCGTAGACTCTGCGTTATCCGGAACCGTTGAGGTGTTGTCATGAGTCTGCCGCTGAACACAGGTCCACGTAATGGCATTCTGTCCCTGACCATCAAGGACAAATCCGTGCTTTACGCTGCCTACATGCCATTCATCAGAAACGGCGGGCTGTTCATCCCCACCAGCAAAAGCTACAAGCTGGGTGATGAAGTGTTCATGCTGCTCAATCTGATGGACGAACCGGAGAAGGTTCCGGTGGCTGGCCGCGTCGCCTGGATTACGCCAAAAGGTGCGCAGGGCAACCGGACTGCCGGTGTCGGCGTGCAATTCAATGATGGCGACAATACCGCGCGCAATCTGATCGAAACTCATCTGGTCGGTGCTCTGAAGTCCGATCGTCCAACCCATACGATGTAGTTGTGTTTTAACCCATGCTTGTAGATTCCCATTGTCACCTTGATCGCCTTGACCTTGCCCAGCACGACGGCTCGCTGGATGCAGCCCTTGAAGCCGCCCGTGGCAGGGGAGTCGGGCATTTTCTCTGCATCGGTGTCAGCGCCGACAACGCGGGCGCGGTTAAGGCGCTGGCCGAGCGCTACGCCGATGTCGACTGCTCGGTAGGCATTCATCCGCTGGACGTGAAGCCCGGTGAGATGCCGCCTCTGGACTGGTTGCTCAAGGAGCTGGATCACCCGCGAGTGGTGGCGATAGGTGAAACCGGTCTGGACTATTACTACGAACCCGAAGCTGCCGAGCTGCAGCAGGCTTCTTTTCGGTTGCACCTGGAGGCAGCCAGTGTCACTGGCAAGCCGGTGATCATCCATACCCGTGGCGCGCGCGCCGATACATTGAGCCTTCTGCGTGATGCGGCGCTGCCTCAGGCGGGCGTTCTGCATTGCTTCACCGAAGACTGGGAGATGGCCAGGGCGGCGCTGGATATGGGGTACTACATCTCGCTGTCCGGCATCGTGACCTTTCGCAACGCCGACGCCCTGCGGGATGTCGCAAGGCAAGTCCCCGCTGACCGGCTGCTGGTCGAGACCGATTCCCCGTACCTTGCGCCTATCCCTTATCGGGGCAAACCGAATCTGCCGCAGTACGTACGTGAAGTTGCCGAGTTTCTGGCAATGCTGCGGGGCGAGTCCTACGAGCATTTCGCCGAGCAGACCACCGCTAACTTCGCTCGCCTGTTCCCGCTGGCGCATGTTCAACGCTGAGTGGCGTGCACGTTGACCGGCGGCAAATCGCAGGCAAAAAAAACCCGGATTCTGGGGGGGTGAAGCCGGGTTAAGACCATTAGGAGTAAAACAAAGGCACGCTAGTCCTTAGGCACCTTTACTGGCGAGTCATTTGGGGAATGATGACCTGTCAGCGGCTTAAGTATTGCCCAGCATGGCGTACCGTCCAGTGTCTTTTGATCGTTTTTTAAACAGTTTTGGAATACTAAAGCGATTCTTGAGTCCTTGATGAGCACTTTTTGCCGGACGGGATGCAAGGCCATCGCATCAAATTAGCCCGTGTACGCCAGCAGATCAGGCATGCCGAGGTTTTTCAGTGCCTGGTCGGAGTGTTCGAGTGGAGTTTTCCAACGGTTTTCTACTGAGTCTGTCGCTATGCCTGGATATTGGCCTGGCAAACATAGCCATGATCACGCTGTCCATGCAGCGCGGCTTTTCCAAGGGCCTATGGCTTGGGTTGGGAACCTGTGTCGGCGATCTGGTCTATGCGGTGCTGGCCATGCTCGGCATGGCGGTGTTGCTGCAATATGAAGTCGTACGCTACGTGCTCTGGCTCGGCGGTACGGCGGTGTTGGCCTGGTTCTGCTTCAGGATGGTCATGAGCGCCACCGCGGTCAGCACCGGTCTCGATAATCAGGATGTTCAATCGGAAAAATCCAGCGTGGCGTTGTTCCTGCACGGAATTTTTCTGGCGATGTCATCACCCAGCGCCATTCTCTGGTTTGCTGCAGTCGGCGGTGCGCTGATTGCTCGACAGGGCTCTGATCTTGCCAGTGCCTCGACCTTTCTTGTCGGGTTCGTCGCGGCGGGCGTGGTCTGGTCTATCTCGCTGTGCGCGCTGGCACATCAGGGAGGGCGCTTCATGGGGGAGCGGATGTTGCGCTGGTCGTACATTGCCTCGGCGCTGATTTTTGCCTATTTCACGTTGTATGTAGTGATCACGGGTTACCTGGAGTTTGTCGCTGCATCTCCGGTACTGCCTGCGTCGTAGCATGCCGTCGTGTATCCGGTTTGCGAAGCGGACGCCAGACTTCGAATTTTTCGCCGGTTTCGTTCATAAAGGTCGACAAGTAAGGATGATCCGTGCAATTTAGCGCCGATTGGGCATAATACCCGGCTTCGATTTCGATCCTGACAGACCTCTCTATGCAGAAAGAACCTCGTAAGGTCCGTGAATTTCGCCGCCGTGAGCAGGAAATTCTCGACACCGCGCTAAAGCTGTTCCTGGAGCAGGGCGAAGACAGCGTCACCGTCGAGATGATCGCGGACGCCGTCGGCATTGGCAAAGGCACCATCTACAAGCACTTCAAGTCCAAGGCAGAAATCTACCTGCGCTTGATGCTCGACTATGAGCGGGACCTGAACGAGCTGCTGCACTCCGCTGATGTCGACAAGGACAAGGAGGCGCTCTCACGTGCCTACTTCGAATTCCGTATGCGTGATCCTCAGCGCTATCGTCTGTTCGACCGCCTGGAGGAAAAAGTGGTCAAGGGCAATCAGGTGCCCGAGCTGGTCGAAGAGCTGCACAAGATCCGCGCCTCCAACTTCGAACACCTGACGCTGCTGATCAAAGGCCGCATCACCGAAGGCAAGCTTGAAGATGTCCCGCCTTACTACCACTACTGTGCCGCCTGGGCACTGGTGCATGGCGCCGTTGCGCTGTACCACTCGCCGTTCTGGAGCAATGTGCTGGAAGATCAGGAAGGCTTCTTTCACTTCCTCATGGACATCGGCGTGCGTATGGGCAACAAGCGCAAGCGCGATGCCGACGTCATCGCCGAGCCCAAGCCTGACCCTGCTACGGAATAACGCTCCGGCCAGGTCTTGAGCATCTGCTTCAAGGCTTTGGTGCCTGCTGTGCCAGAGATGGCGCGGAAGCTGCATCCGACGACCATTCGCCGGTTTTCCGTCACCGGCATTTGGGAGGGGATAATGCGTAGCCTGGTTATGCTGCTCGCGCTTCTGGCGTTGAGTGGCTGCATGAAAGTCAGTGACATGGGCGAGGGGGTTCGCGAGCAATTCAGCGATGCGGGTCTGCTCGATCACAGTGACACTCGCCGTACTGCCAACTGGCGTGTGCAGCCCGACTCGTTCATTTACATCGCGCAAGGTGCCTTCGTGCCGCCAGGCAATGCCTACCCACGGCCCAATGTGGTGGCTGAAGAGGCCTTCAAGGGGTTCATCGAGTACTTCCCGATGGTCCGCCGTGCCCGTGGGCCAATGGGCCTGGATGAGGCCATGATCGAGGCGCGCAGTGCAGGTGCACACTATTTGCTCTACACCCGTTTCGCCAAGGCCGATGATCGCATCGGTACCGGCGATCAGTGGGCCGATCAGGAAGCCGTGGACCGTCTGGGTGTCGACAGCGGTGTCATTCAACTGATGCTGATCGAAACCAGCACCCGTTATCTTATCGACAGCGCGCGTATTCGCAGCCGTGGCGGATTGCTGACGCTTTACGACAAAAGCCCCGAAGATTTGCTGGGTCCGCCTCTTGAGGACTACGCTCGTACCTTATTGGGCGTCGAACGTTAGGCCAGCGTCAGGAGAGTGGAGTGACCGATTCAAACAAGGCGGGTGATCTGTTTGCGCAGATCCCCAAAACCAAGGGGTTGCCGCCTGTTCATTTGTGGAATCCGGATTTCTGTGGCGATATCGACATGCGTATCGCCCGAGACGGGACATGGTATTACCTGGGCACGCCGATCGGCCGCAAACCAATGGTCAGGTTGTTCTCGACGATCATGCGTCGCGACGGCGATGACTATTTTCTGATTACCCCTGTCGAGAAAGTCGGCATCAAGGTCGATGACGCGCCTTTTGTCGCCGTAACCCTTGAGGTGCTGGGAGAGGGTGAGGGTCAGGTGCTGCGCTTCCTGACCAATGTCGAGGATCAGACTGAAGCGGGGCCGGAGCACCCTTTGCGGGTTGTTACAAACCCTGATACTCAGGAGCCAGCGCCGTATATCCATGTGCGGAGCAATCTTGAGGCGCTGATTCACCGCAATGTCTTTTATCAACTGGTCGAGCTGGCGGTCTCCCGCGAGATCAACGGGCAGCGCTGGCTGGGTGTCTGGAGTCATGGCGTGTTTTTTCCGGTGGGTCTTGAACCTTGAAAAACACGGCTATTTGCCGGCTTGAATTGCCTGTCGCCAGTGCGACAGTTAAAGTGCCGCTCCCTGATTTCCCTGAGGTTTTTGCATGAGCCAGTCCTTTGATATCGCCGTAATCGGCGCAACCGGTACTGTCGGCGAAACCGTTGTCCAGGTGCTGGAGGAGCGCAACTTCCCGGTCGGCAATCTGCACCTGCTGGCAAGTATCGAGTCTGCGGGTCACTCGGTGCCGTTTCGGGGCAAGAATGTACGCGTACGGGAAGTCGATGAGTTCGACTTCAGCAAGGTGCGCCTGGCGTTCTTCGCCGCTGGCCCGGCGGTAAGCCGCAGTTACGCCGAAAAGGCCGTGGCGGCGGGGTGCTCGGTCGTCGACTTGTCCGGTGCATTTCCCTCCTCGCAGGCACCTAATATCGTGCCGGAAATAAATGCTACGCTTTTGCACAGCGGCGCGGCCGCCTCGCTGGTGGCCAGCCCGAGCGCCTCTGCCACTGCGGTCGCACTGGCTCTGGCGCCGTTGCGCGGGTTGATCGATATCCAGTCCGTGACAGTCACGGCCTGTCTCGCGGTCTCAGCACTCGGGCGCGAAGGTGTCAGCGAGCTGGCGCGTCAGACTACCGAGCTGTTGAATGTCCGTCCGCTGGAAACCCGCTTTTTTGATCGTCAGATGGCGTTCAACGTACTGGCCCAGGTGGGTACGCCTGACGAGTCGGGGCATTTGCCGCTGGAACGGCGTCTGGTTGATGAATTACGCGAACTGCTGACGCTGCCATCGCTCAAAGTCTCTGCCACCTGCATTCAAGTGCCGGTGTTCTTTGGCGACAGCTTTACCGTAACGCTGCGCACCGCAGGTTCGGTCGATGTTGCGGCAATCAGTGCGGCACTCGAGTCTGCCGCCGGAATCGAACTGGTCGATGCGGGTGATTACCCTACGCCGGTGGGTGATGCTGTGGGGCAGGACGTGGTTTATGTGGGACGCGTTCGGGCGGGAACCGACGATCCCGAGCAGCTCAATCTGTGGCTGACATCAGATAATGTGCGAAAAGGTGCTGCGCTGAATGCTGTGCAGGTTGGCGAATTGTTGATAAAAGACTATGTGTAAAAGATACTTGGCAACAATTTGAATAATTGTTTTAGCGGCGATACGCCTTACACCCAAATGCAGGACTACCTCCCCGGATCTCGGGGAATCTTTAAACAAGGGATGGGCTATGGTTCAGGTTCGTAAACTGGTATTAGCAATCGCTGCGGCTTCAGCGCTGTCATCGGGTATGGCGCAGGCGCTGGGGCTCGGGGAATTGTCGGTCAAGTCGACCCTGAATCAGCCCTTGGTAGCGGAAATCGAGTTGACCGAGGCGCAGGGGCTTAACGCAACGCAAGTTGTGCCGAGCCTGGCGACCACTGCCGACTTCGCTCAGGCGGGTGTTACCCGTCAGGCATTTCTCAACGATCTCACTTTTACCCCGGTTATCAACGCCAGCGGTAAAAGTGTCCTGCGCATTACTTCCAGCAAGCCGGTGCGCGAGCCTTATGTGAAGTTCCTGGTTCAGGTGCTCTGGCCAAATGGCCGGTTGCTGCGTGAATACAGCCTTCTGCTCGATCCTCCGAAGTTTTCTCCAGAGGCCGCCGCTGCGGCCGCTGCCCCGGCACCAGCTGCTGCTCCTGCCGCACCCGCGCAACTGGCGACGGTAGCGCCGTCGGCAGAGTCTGCGGCACCCGAGGCTCCAGCACCTGCCGCCAGTGCGCCAGCATTGCCGCCGCCTGCCGCGGATAAACAGGCACAATATGTCACCGCCAATAACGACACCTTGTGGGAAATTGCCGCGAAGGTACGTACTGGCGGCACTGTCCAGCAAACCATGCTGGCCATTCAGGCGTTGAATCCGGAAGCGTTCATCGGTGGCAACATCAACCGCTTGAAGAAAGGACAGGTGCTGCGCCTTCCGACTCCGCAGCAAACCACCGCGTTGCCACAACCGCAGGCAGTTGCAGAAGTTTCCCGGCAGTACAGCGCTTGGCGTGAAGGCCGTCGCCTGCCTGCCGGCACGCGCCAGGTCGATGCCACCCGCCGTGATCGCGCTGGCGCTGCTCCTTCAAAGGTCGATACCTCCGACAACCTGAGCCTGGTTTCGGCAAGCGGCAAGCCTGCGGCAAAAGGTGCAGCGGGCGACAGTGATCTTGGCAACAAGCTGGCGGTGGCTCAGGAAGCGCTGGACACCACGCGTCGTGATAATGCCGAGCTGAAAAGCCGCATGAACGACCTGCAAAGCCAGCTCGACAAACTACAGCGCCTGATTGAGCTGAAAAACGGTCAGTTGGCCAAAATGCAGGCCGCCGGTGCAACTGTGCCTCCGGCTGCTGCCACCCCGCAAGCAACCACACCTGCCAATGCGGCAGTGCCTGCTTCGCTGGTCGATGCCAATGGTGCTCCGGTCAAACCGGCTGGCGAGATTGCTCCTGAAGATGCATTGCCGGCAGGTGCCGCCGAGGTTGCGACTCCTGCAGCTGATCAGCCGCTGGCTGTGGAGCCGGTGGCTGCAGCCGAAGATGAAGACGCGCTGCAGAAGATCCTCAACAACCCGGTACTGCTTGGCCTGATCGGCGGTGCCGTATTGTTGATTCTGGCCTTGTTGCTGTTGTTCCTGGCGCGTCGTCGCGCTGCGAAGGCCGAAGCCGAGAAGCACAAGCGCATGGCGCGTGCTCTGGCTGAGGAGTCGGATTTTGTTTCAGACATGGACATGAATGCACCGCCAGCCAGCTTCGACGGCCTGGATGTGCCACCACCGAATGTTCGCATGGGGGCCGCTGGTGCCGCCGCCGCTGCCACCGCGGCTCGCGAGCGTCCTGCCGATCCGTTGCTTCAGGCCGAGATTCATATTGCTTACGGGCGCATGAATCAGGCTGTCGAATTGCTTGAGGAAGCGGTGAAGGAAGATCCGAAGCGCGATGATATTCGCCTCAAGCTGATGGAAATCTACGCCGAGCAGGGTAATAACAAAGCCTACGCAGCCCACGAACGCAAACTGGTGGCAGCGGGAAAGCGTGAAGCTGAGGTCGAGCAGCAGGAAGAACTTAACTCGACCCTGAAACCGGTAGCGCCTGTTGCTGCGCCAGCGGTTTCTGAATCTGCCACTGCGTCGGCTGCTCCGGCAGTGGCCGCGGCGGCAGCAGCTGCCAGTGCTGCTGCGCTGGTTGCAGAGCTTGACGCCAAGTATGTTGAAGAGCTGTTGGCCGATGATTCGGCAGAGCAAGAGGTTGAGCCTGAGCCTGAAATCGCTGTAACAGCAGATCCCGAGTCCGAACCTGAAGTGGTTACGCCGCTGGCCGCTGAACCTGCCGAAGAGGCGGACCCGTTCGATCACGATTTTGACTTGAGCCTGGACGAGTTCGAAGAAGCGCCCACGCCTGAAGTCACCACTGTGAACGAGCTTGACGACCTGATGCTGGATGAGCCGAAGGTGTCGGCAGCAGCGGATGACGAGGAGCTGAGCTTCGAGTCGATCATGCAGCAACAGGAAGAGGCCCGTGCAGCGACAACGCCGGAAGACCTTGCCGACTTCGATCTGGACCTGTCGGAGGAAGATCCGGCGCTCAAGAACGAAGATGACTTCCTGCTCGGCCTTGGCAGTGACCCGCTTGATCTGGGTGAAACGCCGTCTGTGCCGCCTGTCAGTGATGATCTCGAGCTTCCGGAAGACTTTGATCTGTCGCTGGCGGACGAGATTGAAACCGATCAGGCCAGTCAGGCATTCGCGACCGAAATCGACGACGTCAATGCCGAGCTGGACCGGCTTTCGCAGAATCTCGAGCATCCGCCGCTCGATGAACCAAGGTTCACGGCCGAAGATGCCGCGGCACTGGATGACGAACCGGACTTCGACTTCATGGCCGGCACTGACGAAGCCGCGACCAAGCTTGATCTGGCGCGCGCCTATATCGACATGGGCGATGCAGACGGTGCCCGGGATATTCTTGACGAAGTGGTCACCGAGGGCGATGACGGACAGAAAAGCGAAGCGCGGGAGATGCTTTCGCGGCTGGCCTGATCCCACTAAGGCAACCTGCAAACGGCCGCTTATGCGGCCGTTTGCATTTCAATTGTCCGGCTTGGTAGCGTGTTTTTCTTGCGACCGTATAATGACCGACTTTTCGCGAACCGACAGGCTGTACCACTTTGGCGAACATAGACAACCCGGCAGCCGAAATGGCTGCCGAGGGCTTTTCCCGAATCGCGCTGGGCGTTGAATACAAGGGCTCGCGCTATTGCGGCTGGCAACGTCAGGCATCCGGTGTGCTGACCGTGCAGGAAACTCTTGAAGACGCTTTGTCAAAAGTGGCTGCATCACCGGTATCACTGATGTGTGCCGGCCGCACAGATGCCGGCGTGCATGCCTGCGGGCAAGTGGTGCATTTCGATACGCAGGCCGAGCGCACCATGAAGGCCTGGGTCATGGGCGCAAATATCAATCTGCCCCATGACGTCAGCGTAACCTGGGCCAGGGTCATGCCCGCGACGTTTCATGCCCGCTTCAAGGCCATTGCCCGTCGTTATCGCTACGTGATCTACAACGATCAGATTCGTCCGGCGCACCTGAATCAGGAAATCACCTGGAATCACCGCCCGCTGGATGTGGAGCGCATGGCACTGGCAGCCGAGTATCTGGTCGGTACTCATGACTTCAGCGCTTTTCGCGCCGGCCAGTGTCAGGCCAAGTCGCCAGTCAAACAGTTGCACCACCTGCGCGTGACGCGTCACGGCAAGATGATCGTGATCGACGTGCGCGCCAATGCCTTCCTGCATCATATGGTGCGCAACATCGCCGGTGTTCTGATGACCATCGGCACTGGCGAACGTCCGGTCGAGTGGGCGCGGGATGTGCTGGAAAGCCGGGTTCGGCGTACCGGTGGTGTGACGGCCCATCCTTATGGTCTGTACCTCGTGCAGGTCGAGTACCGTGATGAATTTCCGCTGCCCGAGCGTTTTGTAGGTCCGCATTTTCTTACGGGCTTTGCAGAACTGGACGGCTGACGACCCGAGCAGCATTTGCTAACATCCGGGACTTTCCGAAAGGTCTGAGGTTACTCACTACATGTCAGCCGTTCGCAGCAAGATCTGCGGGATTACCCGCATAGAGGATGCTCTGGCTGCAGCCGAGGCAGGAGCCGATGCAATTGGCCTGGTGTTCTACCCGAAAAGCCCGCGTGCGGTAACGGTGTTGCAGGCTCGCGCCATCATCGCCGCGTTGCCGCCGTTCATCACCACTGTCGGCCTGTTCGTCAACGCCAGCCGCTGCGAACTCAACGAGACGCTGGATGCGGTTGCGCTGGACATGCTGCAGTTTCATGGCGATGAAACGCCGGAGGAGTGCGACGGTTATCATCGTCCCTACATCAAGGCTTTGCGGGTCAAGGCGGGGGATGACATCGCTCAGGTTTGCCGTACCTATCGCAATGCGCGAGGCGTGCTGCTCGATACCTATGTAGAGGGTGTTCCTGGCGGTACCGGGGAAACCTTTGATTGGGCGCTGATTCCGGACGATCTGGATAAACCGGTCATTCTGGCGGGCGGGCTGACGTCGGCGAATGTGGCACAGGCCATTGCCCAGGTCCGGCCCTACGCCGTGGATGTCAGCGGCGGTGTCGAAAAGAGCAAGGGCATCAAGGATCGGGAAAAGATCCTTGCGTTCATGAGTGCAGTGCATGGCACCTGATGTGACGGTTGCCGGTCGGCCGCCGTCCATAAGCCTGTCCCTGCCACAAGGCATGCGGGTCGAATCAAGTAAGCGGTGGTGCCAGGGTGCAACGCCGTCGTTGTGAAAAATCGGGGTGAGGGGTGTGCAGGTCCGGCCTTGGGTCGATCGCTATCCTTTCATCGTCGTCCATATACGAATTTATCTGAGGGCATGCGACTGGCGTTTGATTTGTCAGTCGTTCGAGCCACACCGGTACTGGAGATATAAAGCATGAGCAACTGGTTGGTAGACAAACTGATCCCATCGATCATGCGTTCCGAGGTCAAGAAGAGCTCGGTTCCCGAAGGCCTCTGGCACAAATGCCCGTCCTGTGAGGCGGTGCTGTATCGCCCTGAGCTGGAAAAGACCCTGGACGTCTGCCCCAAGTGCAACCACCACATGCGTATCGGCGCGCGTGCCCGCCTGAACATTTTTCTGGATGTCGAAGGCCGCGAAGAGCTGGGTGCCGATCTTGAGCCGGTCGACCGTCTGAAATTCCGTGACGGCAAGAAATACAAGGACCGCCTGACCGCTGCGCAGAAACAGACCGGTGAAATGGATGCGCTGATTTCCATGAGCGGCACGTTGCTGGGCATGCCGGTGGTGGCTTCAGCGTTCGAGTTCTCGTTCATGGGCGGTTCCATGGGTGCCATTGTCGGCGAGCGTTTCGTGCGCGCCGCCAACTACGCCCTGGAAAATCGTTGCCCGATGATCTGCTTCGCCGCTTCCGGCGGTGCACGCATGCAGGAAGCACTGATCTCGCTGATGCAGATGGCCAAGACCTCGGCCGTTCTGGCACGTCTTCGTGAAGAAGGCCTGCCCTTTATCTCGGTGTTGACCGACCCGGTCTACGGCGGCGTTTCCGCCAGTCTGGCCATGCTGGGCGATGTCATCGTTGCCGAGCCCAAGGCGCTGATCGGTTTCGCCGGTCCTCGCGTGATCGAGCAAACCGTTCGCGAGAAGCTGCCAGAGGGCTTCCAGCGTAGCGAGTTCCTGCTGGATCACGGTGCTATCGACATGATCATCTCGCGTAGCGAGCTTCGTCCGCGTCTGGGTAACCTGCTGGCGCAGATGATGAACCTGCCGACGCCTCGTTTTGTAGCGCCGGTCATCGAGCCTATCGTCGTTCCACCGGCACCGGCCACGATATGACCTCTACATCCCTGAGCGACTGGCTCGCTTACCTGGAGCAACTGCATCCATCCGCCATCGACATGGGGCTGGATCGTTCTCGGCAGGTAGCGCAGCAGTTGGGGCTGACGCGTCCGGCTCCCAGGGTGATTACGGTGACGGGCACCAACGGCAAGGGGTCAACCTGTGCCTTTGTCGCTGCCTTGTTGCAGGCTCAGGGCTTGAAAGTCGGTGTCTACAGCTCCCCACATCTGATTCGCTACAACGAGCGGGTGAAAGTGCAGGGTGTCGAGGCAACCGACCTGGAATTATGCGATGCCTTCGCGGCGGTTGAAGCGGCGCGTGGCGATGTAACCCTGACTTATTTCGAAATGGGCACGCTGGCGGCATTCTGGCTGTTCGAACAGGCCCGGCTGGATGCGGTGGTTCTGGAGGTCGGTCTGGGTGGTCGCCTGGATGCGGTAAATCTTGTTGATGCGGATTTCGCGCTGGTCACCAGTATCGGTGTTGATCACGCCGAATATCTGGGTAACACCCGTGAGTCGGTCGCCTTCGAAAAGGCCGGAATCTTTCGTGCCGGTTGCCCAGCGTTGTGCGGCGATCCGGAACCACCCGAGCCGCTGCTGGCCAAGGCTCGTGAGTTGGGTTGCCCGCTGCTGATGCGTGGTCGTGATTTCGACCTCTCGATAGGCAAGGACAGTTGGGACTGGCGTGGTGTTGCTCACGGCGAACAGGTCGAACTGCGCGGTCTGCCACTGCTGGACCTGCCTATGCAGAACGCAGCGTTGGCACTTCAGGCGTTTGCCTTGCTGGGGTACCCGCTGCAAACGGATGCAGTAGGGCAGGTTCTGGCGCAGACCCGGCTCGCCGGTCGTCTTGATCGCAGAACTGTCAGCTGGCAAGGCAAGCGGCTCAATCTGCTCCTCGATGTGGGGCACAACCCCCATGCGGCGCAATTTCTGGAGCAATGCCTCGCGCGCCAACCGGTTGCCGGCAAGCGTCGCGCCGTATTCGGCCTGTTGAGTGACAAGGACCTTGAAGGTGTAGTCGCGCATCTGGTCCCGGTCATCGATGAGTGGGCCGTTGCACCGCTTCCTACCTCGCGCAGCCGACCCGCAGAAGAGTTGCATTCGGCCTTGCAGAACCTTGGCGCCTGCGTGACGTCCTATCAGAGTGTTGCGTTGGCGCTGGAAGCTCAGTGCGCGCACGCCACGCCCGATGACGAGATTCTGCTGTTCGGATCATTTTACTGTGTTGCCGAGGCCCTGGAATGGTTGGCCCGGTACACCGATGAGGACGCTGCAAATGGCTTTGCTGGATAACGTATTCAAGCAGCGAATGGTTGGCGCACTGGTACTGATTGCTGTGGCGGTGATCTTCTTGCCCATGCTCTTCACACGTGAAGATGAAACGCGTCAGGTGCGGGTCGATGCACCGTCCGCACCCCAGGCACCTGCTGCTTCGCAGATCCGTGTCGACCCGGTGCCTGTTCCGGAGCCTCAGGCCCTGCCTCAGGAGCCTGTGCCCAACGACGATGACATGAGCAGCAGCCAGCCGCCGTCCATGCCGATCGCGCCTGCCCCAAGCACTCCGGCTGCACCCCCGGTTGCCAGCGCCCCGGCGCCGAAGCCTGCTGCCAAGCCGGCACCTGCACCTGCGCCTGCGGCAGCCCCGGCGGCACCCGCCAAGCCAGCAGCACCTGCTGGCGTCGATGCCAACGGGCTGTCGATCAGTTGGTCGGTTCAACTGGCAAGCATGTCCAACCGTGCCAACGCCGACAACCTGCAAAAGACCCTGCGAACTCAGGGTTACAATGCCTACATTCGCACTGCCGATGGCGTTAATCGGGTATTTGTCGGCCCGCTTATCGAGCGTGCCGAAGCTGATCGTCTGCGTGATCAGCTCGACAAACAGCAAAAGCTCAAAGGCATTGTGGTGCGCTTTCAGCCTGAGCGGGGCTGACCGTTCGGCACCTTGTGCCCTTGCATCAAAGGAAAATGCCTCGCGCCGGTAATCGCTGCTTACCGGCAGGCGGGCGCTCTGCTAAAATGCGCCGCCTTATCCGTCTGCAGGCTGCAACGTGCCATTTACTCCGGTTGACTGGGCAATTCTGGGAATTGTCGCCATCTCCGCCCTGATCAGTCTGAAGCGCGGCTTCGTAAAAGAAGCACTGTCGTTGACGACGTGGATCATTGCAGGCGTTGTGGCCTGGATGTTCGGCGCAGGGCTGTCGCAGTATCTGGTCAATTACATAGAAACACCCTCGGCCCGCGTGATTGCGAGCTGCACCATTCTTTTTGTCGCCACCTTGCTGGTAGGCGCCATGGTCAACTTTCTGATAGGCGAGCTGATTCGCGTCACCGGGCTTTCCGGGACCGATCGTTTTCTCGGCATGGTCTTCGGCGCAGCGCGCGGAGGCCTGCTTGTCGTTGTGGCGGTAGGGCTGTTGAGCCTGGGGCCGGTGCAACAGGATCAATGGTGGCAGCAGTCCAGGCTGGTGCCGCAATTTCTCATGGTCGCTGACTGGTCGAAAAACCTGATTCTAGGGATGTCCAGCAAGTGGCTCGCCAGCGGCATCAGCGTACCCGCTGATCTGCCGTTCAAGGAACAGATCCTGCCGTCTACAATGCCGCAGGATGTGCTCGGTAAATCCAGTTCCACTAAGTAGGGGTTGTGTCGCATGTGTGGCATCGTCGGTATCGTCGGCAAGTCGAACGTCAATCAGGCGCTGTATGACGCGCTTACCGTCCTCCAGCACCGCGGCCAGGACGCTGCCGGTATCGTAACCAGCCACGATGGCCGGTTATTCCTGCGCAAGGACAACGGATTGGTGCGTGATGTGTTTCATCAACGTCATATGCAGCGCCTGGTCGGGCATATGGGCATCGGTCATGTGCGCTATCCAACGGCGGGCAGCTCGACGTCAGCAGAGGCCCAGCCGTTCTACGTCAACTCGCCTTATGGCATCACGTTGGCGCACAACGGCAACCTCACCAACGTCGAACAACTGGCCAAGGAGATTTACGAATCCGACCTGCGCCATGTGAACACCAATTCCGATTCGGAAGTGCTGCTCAACGTCTTCGCTCATGAGCTGGCCGTGCGTGGCAAGTTGCAGCCCACCGAAGAGGATATCTTCGCGGCAGTGACCGACGTGCATAATCGCTGCCGTGGCGGCTATGCGGTCGTGGCAATGATCACCGGCTACGGCATTGTCGGCTTCCGTGACCCGGACGCCATTCGTCCTATCGTGTTCGGCCAGCGTCATACCGACGAAGGCGTCGAATACATGATCGCGTCGGAGAGCGTGTCGCTGGACGTGCTCGGCTTTACCCTGATTCGCGACCTGGCACCGGGCGAAGCGGTCTACATCACTGAAGACGGCAAGCTGCATACCCGCCAGTGTGCGGCCAACCCCAAGTATGCACCGTGCATCTTCGAACACGTTTATCTGGCACGTCCAGACTCGATCATCGACGGCATTTCGGTCTACAAGGCGCGCTTGCGCATGGGCGAGAAGCTGGCCGACAAGATCCTGCGCGAGCGTCCGGATCACGACATCGATGTGGTCATCCCGATTCCGGACACCAGCCGTACCGCTGCGCTGGAACTGGCCAACCATCTGGGCGTCAAGTTCCGCGAAGGTTTCGTCAAGAACCGTTACATCGGTCGGACCTTCATCATGCCGGGCCAGGCAGCACGCAAGAAATCCGTGCGTCAGAAGCTCAACGCAATCGAGCTGGAATTCCGCGGCAAGAACGTGATGCTGGTGGATGACTCCATCGTGCGCGGCACGACCTGCAAGCAGATCATCCAGATGGCCCGCGAAGCCGGTGCCAAGAATGTCTACTTCTGCTCGGCGGCCCCTGCCGTGCGCTACCCCAACGTCTACGGCATCGACATGCCGAGTGCTCACGAGCTGATCGCCCACAACCGCTCCACTCAGGACGTTGCCGACCTTATCGGTGCCGACTGGCTGGTTTATCAGGATCTGAATGATCTGATCGAAGCGGTCAGTGGCAGCAAGAAGATCAAGATCGATAACTTCGACTGCTCGGTTTTCGATGGCAAGTACGTGACCGGTGACATCGACGAGCATTATCTGAACAGGATCGAGAGCGCGCGTAACGACGCCTCCAAGATCAAGACTCAGGCCGTGAGCGCGATCATCGATCTGTACAACAACTAAATTGGACAAGGAGTGGGCGGCATGACTCAGGAATGGGATGCAGGTCGGCTGGACAGCGACCTTGAAGGTGTGGGGTTCGATACCCTTGCCGTACGTGCCGGGCAACACCGCACCCCGGAAGGTGAACATGGCGACCCCATGTTCTTTACTTCCAGCTATGTCTTTCGCACGGCTGCCGATGCGGCCGCGCGTTTCGCTGGCGAGGTGCCCGGCAACGTCTACTCGCGTTATACCAACCCGACCGTGCGCTCTTTTGAAGAGCGCATTGCCGCGCTGGAAGGCGCCGAACAGGCCGTCGCTACGGCCACCGGCATGGCGGCGACCCTGGCGGTCGTGATGAGCCTGTGCAGTGCCGGTGACCATGTGCTGGTGTCGCGCAGCGTCTTCGGCTCGACCATCAGCCTGTTCGACAAGTACTTCAAACGCTTTGGCATCGAGGTGGATTACGTTCCGCTCGCAGAGCTGAGCGGCTGGGACGCGGCGATCAAGCCCAACACCAAAATGCTGTTTGTCGAGTCGCCGTCCAATCCATTGGCCGAGCTGGTGGACATCGCTGCATTGGCTGAAATCGCTCACGCCAAAGGTACGATGCTGATCGTCGACAACTGTTTCTGTACGCCGGCCTTGCAGCAGCCGCTGTTGCTGGGTGCTGATATCGTCGTGCATTCGGCTACCAAGTTTATCGACGGCCAGGGTCGCTGCATGGGCGGCGTGGTTGCCGGCCGCAGCGAGCAGATGAAGGAAGTGGTCGGTTTCCTGCGTACCGCCGGGCCGACGCTCAGCCCGTTCAACGCGTGGATCTTCCTCAAGGGGCTGGAAACCCTGAACCTGCGCATGCGCGCTCACTGTGCCAATGCCCAGGCACTGGCACAGTGGCTCGAGCAGCAGGATGGCATCGAAAAAGTCCATTACGCGGGGCTGAAGAGCCACCCGCAGCACGAGTTGGCCCAGCGTCAGCAAAAGGGTTTCGGTGCGGTGGTGAGCTTCGAGGTCAAGGGTGGCAAGGACGGCGCATGGCGCTTCATCGATGCCACGCGACTGATTTCGATCACCGCCAACCTGGGCGACAGCAAAACCACGATCACTCACCCGAGCACCACCTCTCACGGCCGTCTGGCACCTCAGGAACGTGAGGCCGCAGGTATTCGCGACAGCCTGATTCGGGTTGCAGTGGGGCTGGAAGACGTGGCTGATCTGCAGGCTGACCTGGCCCGTGGTCTGGCGGCGTTGTGAGTAGCGAGACCAGCAAACCGGCCAGTGGCAAGCCGGGTGAGGCGTGGGCGTTGAAATTTTCCAGCGTCCACAATGGTCGTGTCGCCCTGGTGACCGGTGCCGCTCGCGGGATCGGGCTCGGCATTGCAGCGTGGCTGATTGCCGAAGGCTGGCAAGTCGTGTTGACCGATCTGGATCGTGCGCGTGGTTCGAAAGTGGCCGGTGCGCTGGGTGAAAATGCCCTGTTCATTGCCATGGATGTTGCCAGTGAAGAGCAGGTTGCGGCAGGTGTGGCCGAGGTGCTCAGGCAGTTTGGCCGTCTCGATGCGCTGGTGTGCAACGCAGCGATCGCCGACCCTCACAACACTACGCTGGAAAGCCTTGAGCTGTCGCACTGGAATCGGGTACTGGCTGTCAATCTTGGTGGCCCGATGCTGCTCGCCAAGCATTGCGCGCCTTACCTGCGTGCGCACTGTGGCAGCATCGTCAACCTTACCTCTACTCGCTCCCGCCAGTCCGAGGCCGATACCGAAGCTTATGCGGCCAGCAAGGGCGGCCTGATGGCGCTGACGCACGCGCTGGCAATCAGTCTGGGGCCGGAGATACGTGTCAACGCCGTCAGTCCCGGCTGGATTGATGCGCGCGACCCCTCGTTGCGCAAGGCCGAGCCGTTGTCCGAGACCGATCACGCCCAGCATCCTGCCGGCAGGGTAGGGACGGTAGAAGATGTGGCCGCGATGGTTGCGTGGTTGTTGTCCAGAAACGCCGGTTTTGTGACCGGGCAGGAATTTGTGGTCGACGGCGGCATGACGCGCAAGATGGTCTACGCCGAATAGTTTCGTGCAGTCTGCCAACATTGACTCTTTGTTGTGCTTTTGATGTGTGGTAGCGGTTTTGCGATTGAGCCTGTTTTTTAAAAAACTTCAATCAGGCTATTGACTTAGGTTCGTTAGGTGCGTAAATTTCGCGGCCTCAACGAAGCAAAGGGTGATTAGCTCAGCTGGGAGAGCAGCTGCCTTACAAGCAGCGGGTCGGCGGTTCGATCCCGTCATCACCCACCATCGTTGAGTTTGAAAGCTGAAGTACGAGGGCTTTCAAAGTATCAAAAGGACGCAAGTCCACAATGCGCAGCGGTAGTTCAGTCGGTTAGAATACCGGCCTGTCACGCCGGGGGTCGCGGGTTCGAGTCCCGTCCGCTGCGCCATATTTGTACAGATCGGGTTCGCCGGGTAGGGGTCGCGGGTTCGAGTCCCGTCCGCTGCGCCATATTTGTACAGATCGGGTTCGCCGGGTCTGCGATTGAAAAACCCAAGGGTCTTTCAGTCACGAGTACAGGAAGCAAACTACCTAAGGTTTGTTTCAAACAGGTTTACAGCGATACGCAGCGGTAGTTCAGTCGGTTAGAATACCGGCCTGTCACGCCGGGGGTCGCGGGTTCGAGTCC
>NZ_LKEK01000060.1:0-68416 GCF_001466905.1 Pseudomonas sp. ICMP 3272 | reverse complement strand
AAGTAGGGCGCCGTAAGGGCGCAAAGGTGACCTGAGCTAGAAACATATATCACTGATGTCTCGGAACCGCCGTGTGACGCAGAGCGTCACGAACTGCATTCCCACGCGGAGCGTGAGGAACGAGCGGCGTTTGGGATAACAAAGGTGACCTGAGTCGAACCCCGATCCACCTGACATCGCAGAACCGCCGTGTGACGCAGAGCGTCACGAACTGCATTCCCACGCGGAGCGTGAGGAACGAGCGGCGTTTGGGATAACAAAGGTGACCTGAGTCGAACCCCGATCCACCTGACATCGCAGAACCGCCGTGTGACGCGGAGCGTGAGGAACGAGCGGCGTCTGGGATAACAAAGGTGACCTGAGTCGAACCTCACTATCGTGCCAATCTGTAAGCCATCACCCAGCCAGATAACAGGCATAAAAAAAGCCGACCCGTTGCCGGATCGGCTTTCAATAATCCCGGGGGATTATTACTTGCGGCTAGCTTTGTCCAGCATGCGCAGAGCGCGCTCGTTGGCTTCGTCAGCAGTTTGCTGAGCTTTTTGAGCAGCAGCCAGAGCTTCGTCAGCCTTGCGGTAGGCTTCGTCGGCACGTGCTTGCGAACGAGCTGCTGCGTCTTCGGTAGCTGTCAGACGAGCTTCGGTTTCTTTGGATACGCTGCTGCAACCGGTAGCCAGAACTGCGGCCAGAGCCAGAGCAGAGAATTTCAGAACGTTGTTCATCGTGTTCACCTTCAAGGAATTTTGTTCAAATTAGTCATCTCTCGAAAATGAGAAAACGACCGGCGTACATAGTACCCATTGTTTGTAGTAAGTAAACGGACCCAGCGCAAGAAGCTGCTAAAATTCCCTGCTTTGAAAGTGTTCCGCGTTACTTCTCAAGCGTTCTGTACAAAAACTATCCACTTTCACTGGGCCCCTGTCCGTATCGGCGGTTCCGCACAACGCGTTGAACATCTGCAAAAACCTTGGATGTTTGACTGTCGGTCGGTGCGGGAGCATTTCCAGGCATTTTTAATCCGACCGCGCTTGAGCATATCCGGCAATGGTGCCTACTATCTCAGTGTGATGTGCGTCGAGATCGGCAATGCTCTTACCGGTGTCGAAAACAGACACTGGGCGGCGTAGATGTTCCTTCGCCGGAAAAAGACCGGTAAGGTAGGGGTCAAATTCCAAGACCCGCGAGGAGTAGCGATGAGCGAGGCGTTGTCCATCCACCATGACGAAGTCGGCCACCATTTCGAAATCATTATCGACGGCCACCGTGCCTACCTGACGTACATGGATCTCGGCAAGCAGACGCTGGATTTCTACCGGACCTTTGTGCCCGATGCCTTGCGTGGACGCGGTATAGCCGCCGCCCTGACCAAGGAAGCCCTGGACTATGCAGGCAGCATGGGCTATTCCGTCATACCGTCCTGCTCTTATGTCGAGCGCTATATGGAACTGCATGACCTGCAGTCGCAGGCGGCCAAGCTCTGATACATCGAGCTTACTGACCGTAAGCATGAAAAACGCCGAGCATATGCTCGGCGTTTTCGTTGTTGCAGGTTAATCGGTCAAGCAGTTACTTGCGCTTGCGAGCGGGCAGTACGCCCTTGAGTTTCGCGTGCATGCTGCGCAGGGTCTTTTCAGTGCTTTCCCAGTCGATGCAGGCATCGGTAATGGATACGCCGTACTGCAATTCCGACAGGTCCTTCGGAATCGCCTGACAGCCCCAGTTCAAGTGACTCTCAACCATCAGGCCGATAATCGATTCGTTGCCTTCCAGAATCTGGTTGGCGACGTTTTCCATTACCAGCGGCTGCAGGGCCGGGTCCTTGTTGGAGTTGGCATGGCTGCAGTCGACCATGATGTTCGGGCGAATGCCGGACTTGTTCAGGGCCTGTTCGCACAGCGCGACGCTGACCGAATCATAGTTGGGCTTGCCATTGCCGCCGCGCAGCACGACATGGCCGTAGGCATTGCCCTTGGTGGTCACGATCGACACGCCACCTTCCTGGTTGATGCCGAGGAAGCGGTGCGGGCTCGAGACCGATTGCAAGGCGTTGATGGCAACGGTCAGGCCGCCGTCGGTGCCGTTCTTGAAGCCGACTGCCGACGACAGGCCGGAAGCCATCTCGCGGTGAGTCTGGGATTCGGTGGTGCGCGCGCCAATGGCCGACCAGCTGATCAGGTCCTGCAGATACTGCGGGGAGATCGGGTCGAGTGCTTCGGTGGCGGTTGGCAAACCCATTTCAGCCAGGTCCAGCAGCAACTGGCGACCGATATGCAGGCCATCCTGGATCTTGAACGAGTCATCCAGGTACGGGTCGTTGATCAGGCCTTTCCAGCCCACGGTAGTGCGTGGCTTCTCGAAATAGACGCGCATGACCAGATACAGCGTGTCGGACACTTCTGCCGCCAACGCCTTGAGGCGCTCTGCATACTCCTTGGCTGCCTTCAGGTCGTGGATCGAGCAGGGGCCGATCACGATGAACAGGCGGTGATCATTGCCATCGAGGATGTTGCGAATCACCTCGCGACCCTGGCTGACGGTGTGCAGGGCAGCGTCGGTCAGAGGGATTTCGCGCTTGAGCTGATCCGGGGTGATCAGAGTCTCGTTGGAGGCAACGTTAAGGTCG
The DNA here is from genome assembly GCF_001466905.1 of Pseudomonas sp. ICMP 3272. Classification (NCBI taxonomy): domain Bacteria; kingdom Pseudomonadati; phylum Pseudomonadota; class Gammaproteobacteria; order Pseudomonadales; family Pseudomonadaceae; genus Pseudomonas; species Pseudomonas sp. ICMP 3272. Next base: position 65,793 of record NZ_LKEK01000060.1, on the reverse strand, counting down.
TCAATCGGTAAATCAGCCATCGTGTTACTCATCAGGTCGCGGGTACTGGCCGCCAACGGTCCCCCGTGCGGCGGTGCCCAGCAGGTTTGAGCGCAGCGGGGAGCCGAACCTTAGCGCGTTATCGCGCTGTTCGACAATAAGTAAACGAGGTATCGGGCAGGTTACGGGTAACTGCCCGCCGGGCCGCGCTGCTGTATTGCAAGACAATCCGCTGCGACGGATAGTGTGAGGCCCGAAATAATCTGACAGCCAAGGGAGAGGTCATGAGTGTTGATTTCCGTCGTCCGCGTGTCGGCATTATTGGTACAGGTGCCATCGGCGGCTTTTACGGGCTGATGCTGGCGCGTGCCGGATACGACGTGCATTTTTTGTTGCGCAGCGAGTTTGAGGCGGTTGCGCGCGAGGGGTTGCAGGTCAGTAGTGCCGTGCATGGCGATCTGCATCTCAAACCCGTTCAAGCCTATCGCTCGGCGGCTGACATGCCGCCTTGCGACTGGTTGCTGGTTGGCACCAAGAGCACTGGCAATGCCGCGCTGGGGCCGATCATTAGCCAGGCCGCTGCGCCGGACGCCAAAGTGTTGCTGCTGCAGAACGGTCTGGCCGTCGAAGATCAGTTGCGCAGCGTGCTGCCCGACAGCCTGCATATATTGGGCGGGCTATGTTTCGTCTGCGTCAACCGGATTGCGCCCGGCGTCGTCGCTCATGAAGCCTTCGGCGCGGTCAGTATCGGCTATCACAGCGGCCCGGCAGGCGACCAGGCGAGCCGCATGGCGGTCGTCGAAGCCTGCGCGGCCTTGTTCAAGACGGCCGGTATCGACGCCCCCGTCATGGCCAATCTGCAGCAGGCCCGCTGGCAGAAGCTGGTCTGGAATGTGCCCTACAACGGGCTGTCGGCCTTGTTGCAGACCAGTACCAGCCAATTGATGGCCGACCCTGACAGTCAGGCATTGATCCAGGCGCTGATGGATGAAGTAGTACAGGGTGCCGAGGCCTGTGGTCATGCCTTGCCGCCCGGTTTCGCGCAGCATCTGTTTACCGTGACCCAAAGCATGCCGGACTACAGGCCCAGCATGTATCACGACCTGGTCGAGAAGCGGCCACTGGAGCTTGAAGCCATTTATGCCCGGCCCCTCGCTGCCGCGCTTGCTGCAGGGTTTGACATGCCGCGCATGCGGGCGCTTTATCAGGCACTGGCATTTATTGACCGTGGCAACCGCTCGGCAAACGAGGAGTGACTCATGACAGAGGCTGATGGCCATAAGCTGGTGCTGGCGATTTCATCGCGGGCGCTGTTCGATCTTCGTGACAGCCACGACGTGTATATGGCCGACGGCGTGGAGGCCTACCGCAAGTATCAGATCGAGCACGAGGATGAGATTCTCGAGCAGGGCGACGCTTTCCCGCTGGTTGAAAAACTCCTGAGCCTCAATGCCAGCCTGGACAAGGCGCGCGTGGAAGTGGTGCTGGTGTCGCGCAACAGCGCCGATACCGGCCTGCGGGTGTTCAACTCGATCCAGCATTACGGCCTGGACATCAGCCGTGCCGCCTTCGCGGGTGGGCGCAGTCCTTATCCTTATCTGGCTGCGTTTGGCTGCCATCTGTTTCTGTCGACCCATGCCGAGGATGTGCGCAGCGCGCTGGATGCCGGTTTTGCTGCGGCGACAATCCTTTCTGGCGGTGCGCGGCGTGCAGCCAGCGCCGAGCTGCGGATTGCGTTCGATGGTGACGCCGTGTTGTTTTCCGACGAATCGGAGCGGGTTTACCAGAGCGGCGGCCTGGCTGCCTTTCAGGCCAGCGAGCGTGAGTCGGCGCGCGAGCCTTTGCGTGGTGGCCCCTTCAAACCGTTTCTCGCCGCGCTCTATCAATTGCAGCGTGAGTTTCCCGATGCGAGCTGCCCGATTCGTACCGCGCTGGTCACGGCCCGCTCGGCACCTGCACATGAACGGGTGATCCGCACCTTGCGCGAATGGGACATTCGTCTCGACGAGTCGCTGTTTCTCGGCGGCTTGCAGAAGTCGGCCTTTCTTGAAGCATTTGCCGCCGATGTATTCTTCGACGATCAGCCCGGTCACTGCGAAAAGGCACGTGAAGTGGTGGCAACCGGACATGTTCCGCATGGCATCAGCAATGAAATAACGCCGCTTGCCAACGGTGGCTGAGAAGTCCGTCGTCGCAGCCGATGATGCGCTGCTACGCTGAGTCAATCTCCGCCATTCCGGTTGTTCGGGAGGTTGTATGGTTCGTTCGATGCTGTATGCCACAGACCTTGGTCTGTACGCGCCTTATGTAACGCAGCACGCGCTGGCGCTGGCTCGAACGTTCAACGCAGGGCTGTATGTAATCCATGTCGTTGAGCCCTTGGGTCTGTTCGCCGAGTCGGTATTGCAGAGCCATCTGGGCGAGGAGGCCTTGAAAGAGCTTCGCGGCAAGGGTGTTAATACGTTTCTGGACGCCATAGAGCAACGAATGCTCGACGGCTTTCGTGAAGAACTGGGAGACGGCCACGCGGACCTCTCCCTGATTCGTACGGTGCGTGTCGTTCAGGGAGAGCCTGCCAGTGTGATTATCGAGCAGGCGCACAAGCTGGAGGTGGATTTGCTGGTGGTGGGCAGTCACAGTCGCAGGATAGAAGAGGGCACCTCGATAGGCCGGACGGCTGCCAGGGTCCTGCAATTTTCCGACGTGCCGGTCTACATGGTTCCGATGATGTTGAAAAAGGAGTGAGGGTAAGGAGAGGAAGGTTCAATTGGTGGTTTTAGTGAAATCGAGCGTGCGATCACCTTACAAAGGTGATAAAAAGTTCTAGAATTATTCGTCTCACCATTAATCCAGTTATATACCGTCGCTGATACCCATAGGGTTTATCTGCTTTGAGGGATACATATGAAGCTCCAACAACTGCGCTACATTTGGGAAGTGGCGCACCACGACCTCAACGTTTCTGCGACGGCCCAGAGCCTTTACACCTCCCAGCCCGGCATCAGCAAGCAGATTCGTCTGCTTGAAGACGAGCTGGGCGTCGAGGTTTTCGCCCGTAGTGGCAAGCACCTGACACGTGTGACACCCGCAGGCGAGCGGATTATCACCACCGCAGGCGAGATTCTGCGCAAGGTCGAAAGCATCAAGCAGATTGCCCAGGAGTTCTCCAACGAGAAGAAAGGCACACTGTCGATCGCAACCACTCACACCCAGGCGCGCTATGCGTTGCCGCCGGTCATCAGTAATTTCATCAAGCAGTACCCTGACGTGGCCTTGCACATGCATCAGGGCTCGCCAATGCAGATCGCCGAAATGGCCGCTGACGGGACGGTCGATTTCGCTATTGCCACCGAAGCGCTTGAGCAGTTCAGCGATCTGGTGATGATGCCGTGCTATCGCTGGAACCGTTGCGTTGTTGTACCGCAGGGCCACCCGTTGACCAAGGTGCCCAAGCTCACTCTGGAGCTGCTGGCCGAGTACCCGATTGTGACTTACGTATTCGGTTTTACCGGCCGCTCCAAGCTCGATGAAGCGTTCAGTCATCGGGGGCTGGTGCCCAAGGTCGTGTTTACGGCTGCGGATGCTGACGTGATCAAGACCTACGTCAGACTGAATCTGGGCGTGGGCATTGTTGCAAGGATGGCGGTAGACGAAGAGGTCGACAGCGATCTGGTGGTACTGGACGCCAGCGACCTGTTCGAGTCCAGCGTGACCAAGATCGCTTTCCGTCGCGGCACCTTCCTGCGTGGCTTTATGTGCGATTTCATCGAAAAGTTTGCCCCGCACCTGACCCGTGAAGTCATGGCCAAGGCGATTCAGTGCCATAACAAACAGGAAATGGAAGAGCTGTTTGCCAACGTCGAGTTGCCGGTGCACTAGTCGCAGCGGCAAGTTACAAGTCAGAGCCGTACGCGCTTTGACCTGTAACTTGCAGGTTGAGGCGTGCCTCTGGCGGCGTCAGTTGCGCGCTATCAGGTTGCCCGCATGCAGCCCGCATTCCTTCTGTGTGGCTTCTTCCCACCACCAGCGACCTTCGCGTTCGTGCTGGTTCGGCAATACCGGGCGGGTGCAGGGTTCGCAGCCGATGCTGATGAAACCGCGCTCGTGCAGGCTGTTGTAAGGCAGTTCCAGCATGCGGATGTAGCCCCAGATTTCTTCGCTGCTCATCTGCGCCAACGGGTTGAATTTGTACAGCGTGCGTTCGGCGGTCGAGAACGCGCTGTCGATTTCCAGCGCGGCAACGGCGCTGCGTGTGCCAGGGCTCTGGTCGCGGCGCTGGCCGGTGGCCCAGGCTGTGACGCCAGACAGTTTGCGGCGCAGCGGTTCGATCTTGCGGACGCCGCAGCATTCGCCATGACCATCCCGGTAAAAGCTGAATAGGCCTTTTTCCTTGACGAACGGTTCGAGCTTGCTCTGGTCCGGCGAGATGATTTCGATCTCGATCTTGTAGTGGTCACGGACCTGTTCAATGAAACGATAGGTTTCCGGGTGCAGGCGTCCGGTGTCGAGACTGAAGACCTTGACGTTTTTGTTCAGCTTCCAGGCCATGTCTACCAGCACGACGTCTTCGGCGCCGCTAAAGGAGATCCATAGTTCGTCACCGAAGTGTTCGAAGGCCAGTTTCAGAATGTCTTGTGCAGACTTGTTCGCATAGGTCGTCGCCAGTTCAGCGACGTCGAAAGGTTGGCTCATCAGGCGGCTTCCTAGAATGCAAGAGTGGCGCTTAAGCGCTCGTGATGGCAGCAATGGTAACAAAATCCGCTGTTCAGTGGCCGTTGCCGGAGGCTAGAGTGCTGCCTGCGTTGATAGCCAAAGCCTTGAGGAGTGTGCTGTGGAAATTGCCTGTCTGGACCTGGAAGGTGTGCTTGTCCCGGAAATATGGATCGCCTTTGCCGAAAAAACCGGTATTGAATCACTGCGCGCAACCACTCGAGACATTCCCGACTACGACGTCCTGATGAAGCAGCGCCTGCGTATTCTCGATGAGCACGGTCTGAAACTGTCGGATATTCAGGAAGTGATCGCCACCCTCAAGCCGCTGGAAGGTGCAGTGGAGTTCGTCAACTGGTTGCGCGAGCGTTTTCAAGTAGTGATTCTGTCCGACACTTTCTACGAGTTCTCGCAGCCGCTGATGCGCCAATTGGGTTTTTCGACCCTGCTATGTCATCGCCTGATCACTGATGAAACCGGCCGGGTGGTCAGTTACCAGTTGCGTCAGAGAGACCCCAAGCGTCAGTCGGTACTGGCGTTCAAAAGCCTGTACTACCGGATCATTGCGGCAGGCGACTCCTACAACGACACCACCATGCTGGGCGAGGCTGACGCCGGTATCCTGTTCCATGCCCCCGACAACGTTATCCGCGAGTTTCCGCAGTTTCCGGCGGTGCATACCTTTGATGAGCTGAAAAAAGAGTTCATCAAGGCGTCGAATCGGGATCTGCCGCTCTAGACGCAGGGCTTACACTTCTGGTTCCTGCGCAAGATCGGACGCGGAGCGTCCAGAAAGGCATGCCAACGCGGAGCATTGGCACGATAGTCGGAGCGAGGTAGGCGTATCGCGCAGGATCTCAGAGCGCCTCAAGCGTTTCCAGCAGCACACGGACCTTGGTGAAGGTTTCCTGATATTCGGCCTCGCAGTTCGAGTCCGCCACAATGCCGCCGCCGCCCCAACAGGAAATGCGCCCATCCTTGACCAGCAGGCTGCGGATGGCGATCGAGCTGTCCATTTCGCCGCGTACGTCCAGGTACATCAACGAGCCGCAATACAGGCTGCGTCGGGTCGGCTCCAGCTCGTCGATGATCTGCATGGCGCGGATCTTCGGCGCGCCCGTGATGGAGCCACCGGGGAAGCTGCCACCGATCAGGTCCAGAGCATCGTTGCCAGCGGCCAGCTCCCCGGTCACGCTGCTCACCAGATGGTGCACGTTGGGGTAGCTTTCGAGGCTGAACAGCTCGGGGACTTTCACCGAGCCGATGCGGCAACTGCGGCCGAGGTCGTTGCGCAGCAGGTCAACGATCATCAGGTTTTCAGCGCGGTCCTTTTCGCTGGCCAGCAGCTCGTTGGCGAACGCGGCATCCTCTGCGGCGTCCGGGCTGCGCGGCCGCGTACCTTTGATGGGGCGGGTTTCGACCTGCCTGGCGCTGACCCGCACGAAGCGTTCCGGAGAAAGGCTCAGGATTGCATCGCGCCCCGGCAGGCTCAAGTAGCCGGCGAACGGCGTCGGGCAAGCCGCTCGCAGTGCACAATAAGCGGCCCACGGGTCGCCAGTACATTGCGCCTGAAAGCGTTGCGCGAAGTTGACCTGATAACAGTCTCCCGCCTGGATATAGGCCTGAATGCGTTCGAAAGCCTGTCGATAGTCGTCCGCATTGATGCTGGCCTGAAACGCTTGACTGAGCCGGAAAACGGTGGGTGGTTGAGTGACGCTGACAGAGAACAGCTCAATCAGACGTTTGCGCTCGGTCTCGGCCAGCTTTGGGTGAAAGACAAGCTGGCTGGTCTGTTGCTGATGATCGCTGATCAGCGCCCAGGCGTAGAGCCCCAGGCGCGCTTCGGGCAGTTGCAGATCGTCAATGGCCTGATCCGGTAGCGGTTCCAGGCGTCGACCAAACTCATAGCTCAGATAACCGATCAGGCCGCCAGCGAAGGGCAGTTCGCACCCGTCAGGCAATTGCGCTGTGCCGAGCGCCTCGAGACTGTCGCGCAAGCGCTGGAGATAGGCGGCTCCATTCTCGTCATCGGCAACGGTCAGTTCCTGCAGCGGCCATGCACTGAGCAGGTCATATCGGCCGCGCTCGGCGGTCGGCCTGCCGCTGTCGAGCAGCACCGCGCCCGGCGCTCCGCGGATTCGCGCAAAGAACGCGATCGGGTCGGCGCTGTAGGGCAGGGGGTGTATCGAGCAGATCGGCATCGTCGAATATCGGTCTTGGAAACGCGGCTGGCGATTGTAGCCTTGCCGATGCGGCAGTCCTAGCGGTATGTCCGTTCAGACGCCGGGCACGTGACCGAACAGGTCCTGGACAAAGCTGACCCGCTCCTGCGCCGATTCCTGGCGTCCTTCAAGAGCCAGCTGCTCCAGACGCGCCTCGACGGCCTGAGTGCGATGGGTCAGGCCACTGTCATTGGCGATCTGAATGTTCAGGCCGGGACGGGCATTGAGTTCCAGAATCAGCGGGCCCTTGTCCTGGTCCAGCACCATATCGACACCAATGTAGCCCAGACCACAAAGCTCGTAACACTCGGCGGCAAGCTTCATGAAACCGTCCCAGTTGGGCAGTTGCACGCCGTCTACCGAATGGGTGGTGTCCGGGTGCTTGCTGATGATGTTGTTCAGCCAGGTGCCTTGCAGGGTGACGCCGGTGGCCAAGTCCACACCGACGCCAATCGCGCCCTGATGCAGGTTGGCCTTGCCACCTGACTGGCGGGTCGGGAGGCGCAGCATGGCCATCACCGGATAGCCCATCAGCACGATGACGCGGATGTCCGGCACGCCTTCATAACTGATGCTTTTGAAGATCGGGTCCGGAACAACCCGGTATTCGATCAGCGCCCGGTCACGGTGTCCGCCCAGCGAATAAAGGCCCGTGAGAATGCTGGACACCTGATGCTCGATTTCCGCATGGCTGATGATGCGTCCCGAGACGGTGCGAAAGCGCTCTTCGAAACGGTCGGCGATGACCAGAATGCCGTCGCCGCCTGCGCCCTGGGCGGGCTTGATTACGAAGTCGCTGTGCGCGCCGATGATATCGTCAAGCCGGTCGATTTCCTTTTCCGTGGAAATCACTCCGTACATTTCCGGCACGTGAATGCCTGCCGCGATGGCTCGCTCCTTGGTGATGATCTTGTCATCGACGACCGGATAAAGGCTGCGCTTGTTGTACTTGAGCACATAGTCGGCGTTACGCCGATTGATGCCCATGATGCCGCGGGCCTCAAGCGCCTTCCAGGTCTTCCACCAGCCGATCATTTAGTCTTTTCCTCTTTCAGAAAAGCCTTGAAGCGCATCAGTTCGGTCAGGCGATAGCCACGGTATCTGCCCATCGCCAGCATGAAGCCGACCAGTATCAACAGCACTGCCGGGAAGGTGAACACGAAATAGGTCAGTTCCGGCACGCTCATGATCAGGTGTGCCAACGATGCCGCGAACAGTGTGCCGATCGCGACTTTCATGGCGTGGCTACCGCCGCGCTCTTCCCAAGTAATAGACAGGCGTTCGATGGTCATGGTCAGGATCACCATCGGGAACAGCGCTACCGAAAGTCCGCGCTCGAGCCCCAACTTGTGGCTGAACAGGCTGATGGCTGCAATCAGCACCACAACGAAAGTCAGTACAACCGACAGGCGTGGCAGCATTTGCAGCTTCAGGTGCTCCAGGTACGAGCGCAATGACAAGCCCAGAGCGGTGATCACCGTAAACAGAATAATGCCGAAGCCCAGTTGGGTTTCGCGGAACGCCAGGGCAATCAGCACGGGCGTGAAAGTGCCCAGTGTCTGCAGGCCGATCAGGTTGCGCAGGATCAGGATGACCAGTACGCCAATCGGGATCATGACCATGACCATGAAGGTCTGCTGGGTTTGCAGCGGCAGCCCGTAGAGAGAATAGGCGAGGAAGTCGGAGTCGGTGCTGGCATCGGTCAGTTTGGCGAGACGCATGGCGTTCATTTCACTGTTATTGAGGCTGAACGTGACTTGCACTTTCTTGCCCCCTTCGACACTGACCAGGGCGTCTTCACCGGTCCACCACAACAGGCGATCATCCGGCAGACCGGCTTCACCGGTATCCGGGTTGAAGTACAGCCATTCCTTGCCATTGAAGCTGCGCAGCCAGAGTTCCGGCGTCTGCTGCTCGGCATCCAGGCGAATGGTGTGGGCCTTTTCCAGTGGTACGTGGGCGATCGACAGCAGCAGCTCGGTGACCCGGGCCTTGTTGGAGGCCGAGTTATCACCGGCCAGCAGCAGCTTGACGTTATCGTCATTCAGGTTGTTGACGCGTTTGATGGCTTCGGTGATGAAGGTTTCCACGTCCGCAGAGTGCTGGCGAATGGGGGCCAGCAGTGCCTCGGCTGCAATTTTTTCGGGGCCTTCGACGGTCATGCTGTCGCGAAAGATCGGCCCTTTGACCTTGGGTTTCTCACCGCTGTAGCGCTTGGTCAGTACCAGTCGGTAGTAAAGCGTCTGGTTGCCGGTGGCGCGACGGGCCGACCAGGTGACCTTGCGGTTGCCGTCAGCGCGGTTGACGCTGACGCCGTAATTGTTCGAGATGAAGCTTTCATTGAGGCTGATGTAGTCGTGGGCCAGTGGCGGCACGAACATCTGGACCTTCACCGAATCCTTTGGATTGGCGATGAATTCGACTTTGGCGTCGATATTCCACAGGTCATCGGTTTCGTCTTCGGTGACGGGTATGCCGAGCGCCAGTATCTGATAGGCCGTGATCGCGATGCCCAGGGTCACAAGGGCAGTGATCAGGATCTTCAGATGGAGTGTAAGAGAGCGCATGGGTTTACTCTGCGTTTTGAGCGACGGAAGCGCAGACGGGCTTCCCTGCCGCATATTTAAGACTTGGATCGACCAGCGCATCGAAGCGTTTCAACGCTTCGGAGCCGATCAAAAGCGGATATTGGAAAGCACTTCGGTCAGTCAAGTTCACTTCGATGTTGCGTAAAGCTTCACCCATACAGATATCGAGGTTGATCACCGGACGTGACGAGTATTTGTTTTCTTCATTCGGGTCAACGTCGTCGGCGCGGCGCTTGATCTTGCTGACCCGGGCCAGAGGTCGTTCTATGGGGTGTATATGCTTGCTGTCGCTGGCTATATAGAAGCGCACCCAGCTTTCGCCATTGCGTTTGAAATGCTTGATGTCGCGGGCGCTCAGTGAAGCGGTCTTGGCCCCCGTATCCAGTTTGGCGGCAATCTCGACGTCGATTTCAATGAGGCTGGCGTATTCGTTGAGGCCATAGACTGTCTTGTTGGCGGCCACGCTGACGCTGGGCAGCAGCAGGCCGGAAAAGAACAGCAGGCAGAGCAATGTGGGCAGGCTAGTCAGTCTCATAAATCCTGGCGCGATGAGCGAACAACTTCAGGGTCAGGGCGCAAATGGAGTTGACCTGAGGGTGATAGGGCAGGCAGTTCGCAGTCGCCGCTCCGGTGCGGAGCGTGCTGTGCGGACGCGGCGCATTCTAGCATGAAGCCTCGGCGCTGCCAGTGATCAACCTGTATGTCTGTTCAGGTTCTCTCGCAGGAACCTTTGACGTCCTTTTGATATATTGTCGACAATCCTTTGTTTTGCTTTGACTGATTTGCAGTTTATGGCTAGATTTGCGTCTTAACAGGCTAAAGGTGTCGACAATGCTGGGTGCGGTCGAGAAGGCAGTAGCAATCGTTGATGAGTCGGAAACCCTCTCCGAGAACGTTTTCCGACGCATTCAATCCGCTATTGTGAAAGGCGAGATCGCCCCCGGTAGCAAGATCTCCGAACCGGAGCTGGCGCGCACCTACGGCATCAGTCGCGGGCCGTTACGTGAAGCCATTCACCGGCTCGAAGGGCAGCGACTGGTGGTGCGCGTGCCGCACGTCGGTGCACGTGTTGTCGCGCTCAGCCATGCCGAGCTGATCGAGCTTTATGAGATCCGTGAGTCTCTGGAAGGGATGGCCTGCCGCCTGGCCGCCGAGCGCATGACCCCGGCCGAGATCGATGAATTGCGCGGCGTCCTTGACACCCATGAGCGCGATGCTGCGTTTCAGGCGGGCATCGGCTATTACCAGCAAGAGGGTGATTTCGATTTCCATTACCGGATCATCCAGGGCAGCGGCAATCGTACCCTCAGCCAGATGCTGTGTGGCGAGCTGTACCAACTGGTGCGCATGTACCGCATCCAGTATTCCACAACGCCCAACCGGCCTCGTCAGGCCTTTGCCGAACACCACCGTATTCTTGATGCCATCGCTGATCGCGACGGTGAGCTGGCTGAATTGTTGATGCGCCGCCATATCGGTGCATCCAGACGCAACATCGAGCGCCACTTCCAGGCGGCTCCCGACCGAGGTGAACAATGAGTCACAACAACAATACTCCCGGCCAGCGTTTCCGCGATGCGGTCGCCAGTGAACAGCCGTTGCAAGTGGTCGGCGCAATCAATGCCAATCATGCGCTGCTCGCAAAACGCGCCGGGTTCAAGGCTATTTACCTGTCTGGCGGCGGCGTTGCGGCAGGGTCACTGGGCATTCCGGACCTGGGGATTACCGGTCTTGAGGACGTGTTGATTGATGTGCGCCGCATCACCGATGTCTGCGACCTGCCGCTGCTGGTGGATGTCGACACCGGTTTCGGTTCTTCGGCATTCAATGTGGCGCGAACCGTGCGCTCGATGATCAAGGCCGGCGCTGCTGCGATTCACATTGAGGATCAGGTGGGTGCCAAGCGTTGCGGGCATCGTCCCAACAAGGAAATTGTCTCGCAGCAGGAAATGGTCGACCGGATCAAGGCTGCCGTGGATGCCCGGACTGACGACAGTTTCGTGATCATGGCGCGCACCGATGCACTGGCGGTCGAGGGTCTGGAATCGGCACTTGAGCGTGCTGCGGCCTGTATCGAAGCGGGCGCGGATATGGTGTTTCCAGAGGCAATCACCGAGCTGGCGATGTACAAGCAATTTGCCAACCGTGCAGGCGTGCCGATCCTGGCCAATATCACTGAATTTGGCGCTACACCCTTGTTTACCGTCGATGAGCTGCGCGCGGCCGACGTGTCGCTGGTCCTTTACCCGCTTTCTGCCTTCCGTGCCATGAACAAGGCTGCGGAAAATGTCTACGGCGCGATCCGTCGCGATGGTAGCCAGAAGAACGTGGTCGACAGCATGCAGACGCGCATGGAGCTGTACGACGCCATCGACTACCACACCTTCGAGCAGAAACTCGACGCGCTGTTTGCGCAGAAAAAGGGCTGATGGGCACAGAACGAGAACTCTTGTTCCCACGCTGCAAGCTCAGCGTTATACACAGGTCTTGAGATGACCATCGTGCCAATGCTCCGCGTTGGCATGCAGTTCGTGACGCTCTGCGTCACAAGTTTCCAGCCTGGCGAGAAAGCAAACGTAATCGAAACTCAGGCCCGCATTCGTACGGACTGAATCACGCGTCAAGGCTCCAATGTGTGACGCGGAGCGTCACGAAATGCATTACCACGCGGAGCGTGGGAACGATCATCATCGTAGTTTGAGCCCCGTTTTCCGGGCTCATTGGGCTGATGTACAACGATGAGCGCTGCCGGTGTGAATTTATCTCGTGACGCTCTGCGTCCCATCACACAAAAACAATAGTGGAGAACATCATGGCTGAAGCAAAAGTATTGAGTGGTGCCGGGCTGCGCGGGCAGGTTGCCGGGCAGACGGCGTTGTCCACGGTGGGCATGGCGGGCGCCGGGCTGACGTATCGCGGCTATGACGTGCGCGAACTGGCCGCTGAGGCCCGGTTCGAGGAAGTTGCCTACCTGCTGCTGTACGGCGAGCTGCCGACCCAGGCCCAGCTGGCTGCTTATCTGGATAAACTCAAGAGCCTGCGCGATCTGCCTCAGGCCCTGAAGGAAGTGCTGGAGCGCATTCCCGCCGACACTCACCCGATGGACGTCATGCGCACCGGCGCGTCAATGCTCGGCACACTGGAACCGGAGCGCAGTTTCGATCAGCAGCGCGATGCCACCGACCGTTTGCTCGCGGCGTTCCCGGCGATCATGTGCTACTGGTATCGCTTCAGTCATGACGGCAAACGCATTGACTGCACAACCGCTGAAGACTCCATCGGCGGGCATTTCCTGCACCTGCTGCTGGATAAGTCCCCCAGCGAACTGCACCGCAAGGTCATGGACGTGTCGTTGATTCTGTACGCCGAACATGAATTCAATGCCTCCACGTTCACTGCCCGCGTCTGCGCGTCGACTCTGTCGGACCTGTTTTCCTGCGTCACCGCAGCCATCGGCACGTTGCGCGGCCCGCTGCATGGCGGTGCCAACGAGGCCGCGATGGAAATGATCCAGCGTTTCGCTTCGGCTGAGGAAGCCACCAAAGGCACCTTGGGGATGCTTGAGCGCAAGGAAAAGATCATGGGTTTCGGTCATGCCATCTACAAAGAGTCCGACCCGCGCAACGAGGTCATCAAGGGCTGGTCGAAGAAGCTTGCCGACGAGGTGGGCGACAGCGTGTTGTTCCCTGTCTCCGAAGCCATCGACAAGGTCATGTGGGAGCAGAAGAAACTGTTCCCCAACGCCGACTTCTACCATGCCTCGGCGTACCACTTCATGGGCATCCCGACCAAGCTGTTCACCCCGATCTTTGTCTGCTCGCGCCTGACCGGCTGGGCCGCTCACGTTTTCGAACAGCGCGCCAACAATCGCATCATCCGTCCGAGCGCCGAATACACCGGCGTCGAACAGCGCAGCTTCCTGCCCATCGAGCAGCGCTGAAAAGGGGGCAGGGGAGCCGCTGACGAGTTCCCCGCCCGCATTCCGAACACTCCGTGATCGAGTCCCGCAATGAACAGTGAATTTCGCAAAACGCTTCCTGGCACCCGACTGGACTATTTCGATGCGCGCGCAGCGGTCGAGGCGCTCAAGCCCGGCGCTTATGCCACGCTGCCCTACACCTCGCGAGTGCTGGCCGAGAACCTCGTGCGCCGTTGTGATCCTGCGACCTTGAGTGCTTCTTTGACCCAGCTCATCGAGCGCAAGCGTGATCTGGACTTTCCGTGGTTCCCTGCGCGGGTGGTCTGCCACGACATTCTGGGGCAGACCGCACTGGTCGATCTTGCCGGCCTGCGCGATGCAATTGCCTCGCAGGGCGGTGATCCTGCGCAGGTAAACCCGGTGGTGCCGGTGCAGCTAATTGTCGACCATTCGCTGGCAGTGGAATCCGACGGTAATGACCCGCAGGCGTTCGCAAAGAACCGCGCCATCGAAGATCGTCGCAACGAAGACCGCTTTCACTTCATTGACTGGACCAAGCAGGCGTTCAAGAACGTCGAAGTGATTCCGCCGGGCAACGGTATCATGCACCAGATCAACCTGGAGAAAATGTCGCCGGTGGTGCAGGTGCTCGACGGCGTAGCCTTTCCCGACACGCTGGTGGGGACAGACAGCCACACGCCACATGTCGACGCGCTGGGCGTGATTGCCATCGGCGTCGGCGGCCTCGAGGCCGAAAACGTCATGCTGGGACGCGCCTCGTGGATGCGCCTGCCGGACATCATCGGCGTCGAACTGACTGGACGCCGTCAGCCGGGTATCACCGCCACCGATGTGGTGCTGGCTCTGACCGAATACCTGCGTCAGCAGAAGGTAGTTGGCGCGTATCTGGAGTTCTATGGTGCAGGTGCGTCGAGCCTGACCCTCGGTGACCGGGCGACGATTTCCAACATGGCACCGGAATACGGCGCGACGGCGGCAATGTTTTCCATTGATTCGCAAACCATCGATTATCTACGCCTGACCGGCCGTGAAGACGAGCAGGTAAAACTCGTCGAGCTGTATGCGCGGCACACCGGTTTGTGGTCGGACAGCCTGCACGAAGTGGAGTACGAGCGCGTGCTGAGCTTCGACCTGTCCAGCGTGGTGCGCAACATGGCCGGGCCGTCCAACCCCCATGCGCGGGTCGCCACTGCGGATCTGGCCGCCAGAGGCATTGCCGGGCAATGGGACGAGGTGCCGGGGCAGATGCCGGATGGCGCAGTGATCATCGCGGCGATTACCAGCTGCACCAACACCAGCAACCCGCGCAATGTGATTTCGGCAGGCCTGCTGGCGCGTAATGCCAATCGTCTGGGGCTGATGCGCAAGCCGTGGGTGAAGTCGTCGCTGGCACCGGGCTCGAAAACCGTGGCGTTGTATCTGGATGCCGCAGGGCTGACGTCCGAACTGGAGCAATTGGGTTTTGGCGTCGTGGCGTTTGCCTGTACCACCTGTAACGGCATGTCCGGCGCGCTGGACCCACTGATCCAGCAGGAAATCATCGACCGCGATCTGTACGCCACTGCGGTGTTGTCGGGTAATCGCAATTTCGACGGGCGTATTCACCCTTACGCCAAACAGGCCTTCCTGGCCTCGCCACCTCTGGTGGTGGCCTACGCCATTGCCGGTACCATCAGGTTTGATATCGAAAACGATGTGCTCGGAATGGCCGATGGCAAAGAGATTCGCCTCAAGGACATTTGGCCGAGCGATGAAGAGATCGATGCCGTGGTGCAGGCGTCGGTGAAGCCGGAGCAGTTTCGTCAGGTCTACATTCCGATGTTCGCCATCGAAGAACACACCGGGCCGAAAGTCGAGCCGCTGTACGACTGGCGCCCGATGAGCACTTACATCCGTCGCCCGCCCTATTGGGAAGGCGCGCTGGCCGGAGAGCGCACGCTCAAGGGCATGCGCGCACTGGCCGTGCTGCCGGACAACATCACCACCGATCACCTGTCACCGTCCAACGCGATCATGCTCGACAGTGCTGCGGGCGAGTATCTGGCGAAAATGGGCGTGCCGGAGGAGGACTTCAACTCCTACGCAACCCACCGGGGCGACCACTTGACGGCCCAGCGGGCAACCTTTGCCAACCCGCAACTGGTCAACGAGATGGCGGTGATCGACGGCAAGGTCAGGAAAGGCTCGCTGACCCGCATCGAGCCCGAGGGCGTGGTTACGCGCATGTGGGAAGCCATTGAAACCTACATGGCCCGCAAGCAACCATTAATCATCATTGCCGGTGCCGATTACGGGCAGGGTTCGTCCCGTGACTGGGCCGCCAAAGGCGTCAGGCTGGCGGGTGTCGAAGCCATCGCCGCAGAAGGTTTCGAGCGTATTCATCGCACCAACCTGGTCGGCATGGGCGTGCTGCCGCTGGAGTTCAAACCGGGCACCAACCGCCTGACGCTGGGCATCGACGGCAGCGAAACCTTCGACGTGATCGGTCAGCGCACACCGCGCGCGACCTTGACGCTGGTGATCCAGCGCCGTAACGGTGAACGTGTGGACGTGCCGGTGACGTGCCGTCTGGACACTGCCGAAGAGCTTTCTATTTATGAGGCTGGCGGCGTACTGCAGCGTTTTGCTCAGGATTTTCTGGAGGCTACTGCATCGTAGCTACGCTGGAGCGTGAGGAACGATAAGCGTGCGCAAGAGCACTATCGTGCCCATGCTTCGCGTGGGCATGCAGTTCTGGACGCTCTGCGTCCGATTTTGAGCGCGCAGCGCGCTCTTTGAACAGGACAACGAATTCATGGCTCATTTACCCCAGATCCGCATCCCCGCCACTTACATGCGTGGTGGCACCAGCAAGGGTGTGTTTTTCAGGCTGACGGACCTGCCCGAAGCTGCACAGATTCAGGGATCGGCGCGGGATGCGTTGCTGCTGCGAGTCATCGGCAGCCCGGACCCCTATGAAAAGCAGATCGACGGCATGGGCGGGGCGACGTCCAGTACCAGCAAAACGGTCATTGTGTCGCGCAGCACCAAGGCCGACCACGATGTCGATTACCTGTTCGGTCAGGTGTCCATCGATAAGCCTTTCATCGACTGGAGCGGCAATTGCGGCAACCTGTCGGCGGCCGTCGGCTCGTTTGCTATCGCCAGTGGTCTGCTCGATGCTGGTCGTGTGCCGCAAGACGGCGTCGTCATCGTGCGTATCTGGCAGGCCAATATCGGCAAGACCATCATCGCCCATGTGCCCGTCAGCAACGGCGAGGTACAGGAAACCGGCGATTTCGAACTGGACGGCGTGACCTTTCCGGCCGCGGAGGTGGCGCTGGAGTTTCTTGATCCGGCAGCGGACGAAGAGGGCGCAGGCGGCTCGATGTTTCCCACCGGCAACCTGGTAGACGACCTTGAAGTGCCCGGTATAGGCACCCTGAAAGCGACCATGATCAACGCCGGTATCCCGACGATTTTCGTCAACGCCGCCGACATAGGCTACAGCGGTACCGAGCTGCAGGGCGATATCAATGGTGATCCGCAGGCGCTTGCCCGTCTGGAAACCATTCGCGCCTACGGTGCCGTGCGCATGGGCCTGATTCGCAGCATTGATGAAGCCGCAACGCGGCAGCACACACCCAAGGTGGCTTTTGTAGCAGCGCCTGCCGATTACCTGTCTTCGAGTGGCAAACCTGTCGTAGCGCAGGATATCGACCTGCTGGTGCGTGCCGTGTCGATGGGCAAGCTGCATCACGCCATGATGGGCACCGCTGCCGTGGCCATCGGCACCGCCGCCGCCATTCCGGGGACGCTGGTCAGCCTGGCGGCTGGTGGACAGTCGCGCAGCGCGGTGCGCTTCGGTCATCCCTCCGGCACGCTGCGGGTCGGCGCGCAGGCTGTTCAGGAAGGCGCTGACTGGAAGGTCACCAAAGCCCTCATGAGCCGCAGCGCCAGAGTGCTGATGGAAGGCTGGGTGCGAGTGCCACAGTAAAACGACTGAAAAAATCAGCTGAAAAAATCAGCTGACGTGGCTACCTTCAACGGTTATTTGAAGCGCCGCTCTACACCTTTTTCGACCAGCACCTTGGCAGAGATTTCTTCCACCGAAAAATGCGTGGAGTTGATGTTGGGAATGTTCTCGCGGCGGAACAGGCTCTCTACCTCGCGCACTTCGAATTCACACTGCGCGTAACTGGAATAGCGGCTGTTTGGCTTGCGCTCGTGACGGATTGCGGTGAGACGGTCCGGGTCAATGGTCAGGCCGAACAGCTTTTCGCGATGCTGCTTGAGCGCCGCAGGCAGTTGCAGCTTCTCCATGTCATCCTCGGTCAGCGGATAGTTGGCGGCCCGGATACCGAATTGCATTGCCATGTACAGGCAGGTCGGGGTTTTGCCGCAGCGCGACACGCCAACCAGGATGATGTCGGCCTTGTCGTAATAATGCGTCCGCGCGCCGTCGTCGTTGTCCAGCGCAAAGTTGACTGCCTCGATGCGCTCCATGTAGTTGGAGTTATGCCCGATGGAGTGCGATTTGCCCACCGAATAGGAAGAGTGTGAACTAAGCTCCTGCTCCAGCGGGGCGAGGAAGGTCGAAAAGATGTCGATCATGAAGCCATTGGACGTCGCCAGAATCTCGCGGATGTCCTGATTGACGATCGTGTCGAAGATGATCGGGCGCACATCGTCCTTGTCGGCGGCATTATTGATTTGTTGTACCATCGCCCGCGCTTTCTCGACGCTGTCGATATAGGGCCTGGTGAACTTGTTGAATGTAATGTTTTCAAATTGTGCCAACAGGCTCTGGCCCAGGGTTTCGGCGGTGATACCGGTGCCGTCCGAGATGAAGAAAGCAGATCGTTTCATTTTTGACCCAGGCCTTAAGCAGTTGACGAATTCTGGCTATCATAGGCGTGCCTGCCTGCAGGTGCGTCTTTTTTGAAGGTACGGTTTCAAGGCATGGGCCTGCGCCCGGCCAGACACGCCCGAGGTCACATCACATGTGATTCGGGTGAATGAGCTTTTCCCAACAACAAACACAGTTAGTGGAGAGATCACCTTGGTAGAGTACGTAGTTTCCCTCGATAAGCTCGGCGTCCATGATGTAGAGCACGTGGGGGGCAAAAACTCGTCCCTCGGCGAGATGATCAGCAACCTCGCAGGTGCTGGCGTCTCAGTGCCCGGCGGCTTCGCGACTACGGCCCAGGCTTACCGTGATTTTCTTGAGCTGAGCGGTCTGAACGATCAGATCCATGCTGCGCTGGACGCGCTCGATGTCGATGACGTCAACGCCCTGGCCCGCACCGGTGCGCAGATTCGCCAGTGGATCATGGAAGCCGAGTTTCCCGAGACGCTCAACGCCCAGATTCGTACTGCATTTGCCGAGCTGTCAGCCGGCAATCCGAACCTGGCGGTGGCCGTGCGCTCTTCTGCGACCGCTGAAGACCTGCCGGATGCCTCGTTCGCAGGCCAGCAGGAGACTTTCCTGAACATTCGCGGTGTCGAGAACGTTATCCGCGCTGCCAAGGAAGTCTTCGCTTCGCTGTTCAATGACCGTGCCATTTCCTATCGCGTGCACCAGGGCTTCGACCACAAGCTGGTCGCGCTGTCGGCGGGTGTGCAGCGTATGGTGCGTTCCGAAACCGGAACGGCGGGCGTCATGTTCACCCTCGACACCGAATCCGGTTTCCGCGATGTGGTGTTCATTACCGGTGCCTACGGCCTGGGCGAGACGGTTGTGCAGGGCGCGGTCAACCCGGACGAGTTCTACGTGCATAAGGACACGCTGGCTGCTGGCCGTCCGGCGATTCTGCGGCGCAATCTGGGTAGCAAGGCTATCAAGATGATTTACGGCGAAGAAGCCAAGGCTGGTCGTTCGGTCAAGGTGATCGACGTAGAGCCTGCTGATCGTGCGCGCTTCTGCCTGACCGATGCCGAAGTCTCGGAACTGGCTAAACAGGCAATGATCATCGAGAAACACTACAAGTGCCCGATGGATATCGAATGGGCCAAGGACGGTGACGACGGCAAGCTGTACATCGTGCAGGCGCGTCCGGAAACCGTGAAAAGCCGCGCCTCGGCCAACGTCATGGAACGCTACCTGCTCAAGGAGACCGGCAAGGTGCTGGTCGAAGGTCGTGCCATCGGCCAGCGCATCGGCGCAGGCAAGGTGCGGATCATCAAGGACGTGTCCGAGATGGACAAGGTCCAGCCTGGTGACGTGCTGGTGTCCGACATGACCGACCCGGACTGGGAACCGGTCATGAAGCGCGCCAGCGCAATTGTCACCAACCGTGGCGGTCGTACCTGCCACGCCGCGATCATCGCGCGCGAGCTGGGCATTCCGGCAGTGGTCGGTTGTGGCAACGCCACCCAGACGCTGCAGGATGGTCAGGGCGTAACGGTTTCCTGTGCAGAAGGCGACACCGGCTACATCTTTGAAGGCGAGCTGGGTTTCGACATCAAGACCAACTCGGTCGATGCGATGCCCGAGCTGCCGTTCAAGATCATGATGAACGTCGGCAACCCGGATCGTGCGTTTGATTTCGCCCAGTTGCCCAACGCCGGTGTCGGTCTTGCGCGTCTGGAGTTCATCATCAACCGCATGATCGGCGTGCACCCCAAGGCGCTGCTCAACTATTCGCTGCTGCCGCCGGAAATCAAGGAAAGCGTCGACAAGCGCATCGCCGGTTACCATGATCCGGTCGGTTTCTACGTCGACAAACTGGTCGAGGGCATCAGCACCCTGGCCGCCGCGTTCACGCCGAAAAAGGTCATCGTGCGTCTGTCGGACTTCAAGTCCAACGAGTACGCGAACCTGATCGGCGGCAAGCTATACGAGCCTGAAGAAGAAAACCCGATGCTGGGCTTTCGCGGTGCTTCGCGCTATATCAGCGAGAACTTCCGCGACTGTTTCGAGCTGGAGTGCCGTGCGCTCAAGCGCGTGCGTGAAGAGATGGGCCTGACCAACGTCGAGATCATGGTGCCATTCGTCCGGACGCTGGGTGAGGCGAGTCAGGTCATCGACCTGCTGGCCGCCAATGGCCTGAAACGTGGCGAAAACGGCCTGCGCATCATCATGATGTGCGAGTTGCCGTCCAATGCGATTCTGGCCGAAGAGTTCCTCGAGTATTTCGACGGTTTCTCCATCGGCTCCAACGACCTGACCCAGCTGACACTTGGCCTTGATCGCGACTCCGGCGTCATTGCCCACCTGTTCGACGAGCGTAACCCGGCGGTCAAGAAGCTGCTGTCCAATGCCATTCAGGCGTGCAACAAGGCGGGCAAGTACATCGGCATCTGCGGCCAAGGCCCTTCCGACCATCCTGATCTGGCGCGTTGGCTGATGGATCAAGGGATCGAGAGCGTATCGCTCAACCCTGATTCGGTGCTGGAAACCTGGTTCTTCCTCGCCGAGGCGCAGGCGCCTGTCTGAGGCGACACGGCCTTCTTGTGACGCGAGGGTGGCCTGAGCCGTCATGTGCTTCAGGTGTTTGAAAGAGGCGGTTTCTTCGGAAGCCGCCTTTTTTATGGCGTGCCGCGATAGCCCCGGAGCCCGATGTTTCATCCCGTCTGTCAAGCCAGATAAAGAGTGATATGCAAAGCAGTAGCCAGCTTTTTCCCGTTGCCTTGATCAGCGCCGAGCGTCGCGGCGATCTTGTCGAGGACGTCTACCGTCTCAAGCCAGCCAACAGCCCGGACCCCAGCGTCGAACTGGTGGTGACCCGACTGGGGCTGGTCGATCAGCCCGATGTGCGCGGCATCCCGGTGATTCTGCTGCATGGCAGTTTTTCCAACCGGCGTTTCTGGTATTCGCCCAAAGGTATCGGTCTTGGGCCGTATCTGGCGCGTGCCGGTTATGACGTCTGGATCCCGGAAATGCGCGGGCACGGTTTGTCGGCACGCAACCAGAACTATCGCGCCAACTGTGTGGCTGACTATGCCCGTTTCGACGTGCCCGCCATTGCCGCTTTCGTCTGCGAGCAAAGTGGTCAGATACCGCACTGGATAGGTCACTCGCTGGGCGGCACAACCCTGGCGGCCGCCTTGGGCGGCCAATACCTGGGGCCGGAAACTGCAGCGTCGGTGGCGTTGTTCGGCAGTCAGGTCAGCCGCACGTACTGGCCACTGAAAATTCCGCCGCTGCAATGGTCCGCGCGGCTGTTGCTCAGGTCCTTCGAACATGTCTCGGGGCCGCGTTTCAAGCGTGGGCCGGAAGATGAGCCGATAGGGCTGGTGCTGGAAAGCCTGCGCTGGCACGGGCTGTTCGGGCGTTTTGGCGAGCGCGACAACAACTGGTGGGCCGGGCTTAAGGAGGTTCAGGTGCCGTTGCTGGCCGTTGCTGCGGCTGGCGATCATCAGGACCCGGTGTGGGCCTGTCGCACGCTGTTCGATCAGATCGGATCAGAGCAGCACAAACAGTTTCTTTGTCTGGGGCGCGAGCACGGCTTTGACGAAGACTTCGACCACGTGCGGATGCTGGTCAGCAAGGCCGCGCAGCAACAGGTCTGGCCGCGGGTCATCGCGTGGCTGAACGAGCAGAATGTTCCTGAACAGGTTGTAGAGTTTCAGGCGGCGGTGGGCAGTTAGCGGTTAAAGTCGCTATGGTTAGCGTCAGCCGGTCGCGCCTGATTCATCAGGCCGGTCCGTATCAATCCCGAGACAGGAGTTGACCTCATGCACTACATCACCCCCGATCTGTGTGACGCCTATCCGGACCTGATTCAGGTCGTGGAGCCGATGTTCAGCAATTTTGGCGGTCGCGATTCGTTTGGTGGCCAGATCGTCACCGTTAAATGTTTCGAAGACAACTCGCTGGTCAAAGAGCAGGTCGAGCTCGACGGCAAGGGCAAGGTGTTGGTGGTCGACGGTGGTGGTTCGCTGCGTTGTGCCTTGCTCGGTGACATGCTGGCAGAGAAAGCGGCCAAAAGCGGCTGGGAAGGTATGTTGATTTACGGTTGCATCCGCGATGTCGACGTCATCGCGCAGACCGATCTGGGTGTTCAGGCATTGGCCAGCCATCCAAAAAAAACCGAGAAACGCGGAATCGGTGACCTGAATGTGTTGGTCACCTTCGGTGGCGTGACCTTCCGTCCGGGAGAGTATCTGTATGCCGACAACAATGGCGTCATCATTTCCCCTTCACCCCTGACCATGCCGGAATAAGCGAAGTATCCATGTTCGATGAAGCAAACGCGCAGTGGGGGCTGGTTCATGCCCTCGTATTGGACGGTAAAGGCGGGGCGCGTTTCATCGCTCGAACCGAGTTGCAGGACCTTGAGCTGCAGCCACAGGAAAGTCTGTGGCTGCATTGGGATCGCAGTCATCCGCAGACCCATACATGGCTGCGCACCGGTAGCGGTCTGAGCGAATTTGCCTGCGACCTGTTGCTTGAAGAAAACACCCGGCCGCGTCTGCTGCCGTTGCCGGAGCAAGAGTTGCTGCTGTTTCTGCGCGGGGTGAACCTCAACCCCGGTGCCGAACCGGAAGACATGGTCTCGGTGCGCATTTTTGCTGCTGCGCAGCGGGTGATCTCGTTGCGCCTGCGTCCGCTGCGGGCCACTGAGGAACTGATCGAGAGGCTGGGACAGGGTAAAGGCCCCACCAGTGCCTCGGAGTTGATCCTGTACCTGGCGCAATACCTGACTGACAAGGTTCAGGACCTGGTCGGCGAACTCACCGAATCGGTCGATGAAGAGGAAGAAAAAACCGACGCCGACGAACGGTACAGCCCCGAGCATGGCAAACTGCTGCATATTCGTCGACGCGCAGCCGGTTTACGCCGGTTTCTCGGGCCGCAGCGCGATATTTATGGCCAGCTTTCGCGGATTAAACTGTCGTGGTTCGCGCATGACGACGCCGATTACTGGAATGAGCTGAACAACAGCCTGACGCGCTATCTGGAAGAGCTCGAGCTGACCCGCGAGCGGGTAGGGCTGCTGCTGGAGTCCGAAGACCGGCGCTTGCGCGAGCACATGAACCGCACCATGTACCGTTTCGGGATCATTACCGGTATCTTCCTGCCCATGAGTTTTCTCACCGGTTTGCTGGGTATCAATGTCGGCGGCATACCCGGTTCTGACAGTTCATACGGCTTTCTGGTGGCGTGCTCGCTGATTGTTGCGTTAGCCGTCGGGCAGTGGTGGCTATTCAAGCGATTGCGCTGGGTATGAGTACGGGCTTGTCCGGGTTTTTGACGGGCGCGTGTGACTTGTTGTTTTCGCGTCGCGTCTTTGACTGACATTACGTGAGGTGCCTGATGCACGATCCGTTTGAAGAATCTTTACGCGACATGCTCAATTCTTCATCCTCCAGCCGGGATGATGACGCATGTCTGGGACGCGTCCTGAAAACCGCCAATCGCCAGGTCGGTGCCGGTGTGTTGTTCGGGTTGCTGGGCCGTTGGTCAGAAGCACTGATGATTGCCGTGAACAACGGCTCTGCCCACGTCTCTCCTGTTTCTCGCCGCACCATTCCGGGTGCCCGTTCTATCGATAAGGCTGATTGAGCATGGAATTGAATCTCTGGACCCAGAGCCTTCTTGCTGCAATGACTGCATTGTGGACCAAAGTCGCAAATTTCATCCCTAACCTGTTCGGCGCCCTTGTTGTGGTGCTGCTGGGTTTTGTCGTCGCCAAACTGCTCGACGCGCTGCTTTCCAAACTGCTGGCCAAACTGGGCCTGGATCGTCTGGTCGGCGGTACCGGTCTGACCAAGATTATCGGCCGCGCCGGCGTCAAGGTGCCGATCTCAACCCTGATCGGTAAAATCGTCTACTGGTTTGTCCTACTGATTTTCCTCGTCTCGGCTGCCGAATCCCTGGGGCTGCAGCGGGTTTCAGCTACGCTGGACATGCTGGCGCTGTATCTGCCCAAGGTATTTGGTGCCGCGCTGGTGCTGCTGGTTGGCGTGCTGCTGGCGCAACTGGTCAATGGGCTGGTACGCGGCGCAGCCGAAGGCGTAGGTATCGACTACTCTGCCGGCCTGGGGCGAATTGCTCAGGGTCTGGTCATCATCATCAGTATTTCGGTTGCGATCAGCCAGCTTGAGGTCAAGACCGACCTGCTGAACCACGTTATTGTGATTGCCTTGATTACCGTTGGTCTGACAGTGGCGCTTGCCCTGGGCCTCGGCAGTCGGGAGATTGCCGGGCAGATCATCGCCGGAATTTATGTTCGTGAGCTGTTTCAGGTGGGCCAGCAGGTGCGGGTGGGCGATACGGAAGGTCAGATCGAGGAAATCGGTACGGTCAAGACAACGCTACTGACAGACGATGGGGAGCTGGTGTCGTTTTCCAATCGCATCCTGCTCGAGCAGAGAGTAAGCAGCCGTTAAGCGGTTAACCTGCTAATGTATGCCGCCAGGTTGCCGATACAGGCCGTGGCGGACACTGACCTGACTGTCGGCAAGATTTGTTTTGAATAAACCTCAACCGTTTTCGACGCGCTACGATCCCCGCGAGCTCTCTGATGAGGAGCTGGTCGCGCGCGCCCATGTTGAGCTGTTCAATGTGACGCGGGCTTATGAAGAATTGATGCGTCGTTACCAGAGAACACTTTTTAACGTCTGCGCACGTTATTTAGGGAACGATCGCGATGCTGACGATGTCTGTCAGGAGGTGATGCTTAAGGTGTTGTATGGGTTGAAAAATTTTGAAGGTAAATCTAAATTTAAGACTTGGCTTTACAGCATCACCTACAATGAATGCATCACGCAGTACAGGAAGGAACGGCGTAAGCGTCGCTTGATGGACGCTTTGAGTCTGGATCCACTTGAGGAAGCGTCGGAAGAAAAGACGCCCAAACCTGAAGAGCGGGGCGGACTTGATCGCTGGCTTGTGTATGTGAACCCGATCGATCGGGAGATTCTGGTCCTGCGTTTTGTTGCAGAACTTGAATTCCAGGAGATTGCTGACATCATGCACATGGGCTTGAGCGCAACGAAAATGCGTTACAAGCGGGCTTTAGATAAATTACGAGAGAAATTTGCGGGAATCGCCGAAACTTAATACGGTGCAAATATCTCTAAAGAACTGGCGAGGTCTGGTAGACTCGCCGCTGAGTTGTCCCCCTGTGTGGGACCGCTTAATAATCATCAGATGGGGATTTAACGGATGAAACTGAAAAACACCTTGGGCTTGGCCATTGGTACTATTGTTGCCGCAACTTCGTTCGGCGCTCTGGCTCAAGGCCAAGGCGCAGTCGAAATCGAAGGCTTCGCCAAGAAAGAAATGTACGACAGCGCCCGTGATTTCAAAAACAACGGCAACCTGTTCGGCGGTTCGATTGGCTACTTCCTGACCGACGACGTTGAATTGCGTCTGGGCTACGACGAAGTTCACAACGTTCGTAGCGATGATGGCAAGAACATCAAGGGCGCCGACACCGCTCTGGACGCTCTGTACCACTTCAACAACCCAGGCGACATGCTGCGTCCATACGTTTCTGCCGGTTTCTCCGATCAGAGCATTGGCCAGAACGGTCGCAACGGTCGTAACGGTTCCACCTTCGCCAACATCGGCGGCGGTGCCAAGCTGTACTTCACCGACAATTTCTATGCTCGTGCTGGCGTTGAAGCTCAGTACAACATCGACCAGGGCGACACCGAGTGGGCGCCTAGCGTCGGTATCGGCGTAAACTTCGGCGGCGGCAGCAAGAAAGTTGAAGCAGCACCAGCTCCAGTAGCTGAAGTGTGCTCCGACAGCGACAACGACGGCGTGTGCGACAACGTCGACAAGTGCCCTGACACCCCAGCCAACGTAACCGTTGACGCTGATGGCTGCCCAGCAGTTGCTGAAGTCGTTCGTGTTGAGCTGGACGTGAAGTTCGATTTCGACAAATCCGTAGTCAAGCCTAACAGCTACGGCGACATCAAGAACCTCGCTGACTTCATGCAGCAGTACCCACAGACCACCACCACTGTTGAAGGTCACACTGACTCCGTCGGTCCTGACGCTTACAACCAAAAACTGTCCGAGCGTCGTGCAAACGCCGTTAAACAGGTTCTGGTTAACCAGTACGGTGTTGGCGCTAGCCGCGTAAACTCGGTTGGTTACGGCGAATCCCGTCCAGTTGCTGACAACGCAACTGAAGCTGGCCGCGCAGTTAACCGTCGCGTAGAAGCAGAAGTAGAAGCTCAAGCTAAGTAATTAGCCGCTTATACTGAAAAGCCCGGCTTAGGCCGGGCTTTTCTTTGCCTGCGATTTGCTCAGGCAGACGATCCTCAAGGGGCAGGGTCAGCCGGCATTCAGCTGTGCGTGATCCATCAGCGTTTGATTCAGCAGCTCATTGCTGCACGCGGCAACCGCGCCGATCACCAGAATGGCAGGGCTCTTCAGCTCGAAAGCGCTGGCGTCGCGCTGCATTGCATTCAACGTGCTGCGGCACTCGCGCTGCCAGGGCAGTGAAGCATTCTCGATCATCGCCACCGGCATCTCGCCACTCATTCCGCCAGCCAGCAGGCTCTCGCGAATTTCCGCCAGCTTTGCCACGCCCATGTAGACCACCAGAGTAGTTCCGCCTTGCGCGAGGGCCTGCCAGTTGAGGCTGCTGTCGTCCTGGGTATGGGCAGTGACCAGTGTTACGCCACGGCTTATGCCGCGCAGGGTCAGCGAAATGCCGCACTGTGTTGCGCCTGCAAGCCCCGCCGTGATGCCGTTGACCAGTTCCACCGCGACGCCGCGTTCCTGCAACCACTGCGCCTCTTCACCGCCACGGCCAAAGATGCACGGATCGCCGCCCTTGAGGCGCACAACGCATTTGCCCTGACGTACATAGCGCAGCATCAGGCGATGGATGAACGCTTGTGGCGTTGAACGGCAACCGCCGCGTTTGCCGACCGCAATAACTCGCGCATTCGGGCAGTGCTCA
The DNA here is from genome assembly GCF_001466905.1 of Pseudomonas sp. ICMP 3272. NCBI lineage: Bacteria > Pseudomonadati > Pseudomonadota > Gammaproteobacteria > Pseudomonadales > Pseudomonadaceae > Pseudomonas > Pseudomonas sp. ICMP 3272. The sequence continues at coordinate 38,504 of NZ_LKEK01000060.1, read as the reverse complement.
AGCACTGCGGTATTGACCAGATCATCGATCAGCACCACATCGGCTTCGTGCAAGGCACGCACTGCCTTGAGGGTGAGTAATTCCGGGTCACCGGGACCGGCGCCCACCAGCCATACTTTTGCGCTCATGCTGCACTCCTCATTGGGTAACGGCCACGGTGTTGATCAGTCTTTTTATTTCAGGCACGCAGGAGCCGCATTGGGTCCCGCAGCCCAATTGTGTCTTGAGTTGATTCAGGTCCAGGCCGCGCCCGATTCCGTCCATTACTGCGCTCTGGCTGACGTTCATGCAGTTGCACAAGGTCTTGTCACGGGGCTGCGTCGAGTCTTTGCCAGGTTCGCTACTGAGCGGGGCAAGCAGCCAGCGCCGTAGCGAAGCATCAATGCGCTCTTCCAGCCATAGCGCCTGCAGCCAGTGTCGGGCAAGTGTTTCACCGGCCAGGCGGATGGCGGTAATGCGGCCGTTGTCGATACGCACCCGCTTGCCAATTGAGCGCTTGGGGTCGTCATAAGCCATAACCGGCCCTTCATCGAGGCCCAGTATCTGGTCAATGTGCTGCAGCAGCATCGTATCAGGCGCTTCGGCGCTGGCGGCGCGTATGACCAATGCAGGCCGCTCGCGTCCGGCAAGGCCCATGCTCAGGTAAGTAAACACGTCGCACAGAGGGCGCAGCCTTTCCATCTGCTGCTGCACATTGCCCTCGATCAGGGCGAAAAACTGCCAGGGCAGATAAGCTTTTTCGATTCTGACCCCGGAATGCTTGAGTTCCGGTTGTTTCGAGACCGGGTCGAAGGCTGGCTGAGTCAGCGTGTTTACGCCGCCCTTGAGAAACCGGTCGCCCCAGTGCATCGGCAAGAAGGCCTGACCGCAGGCAATACTGTCATCGCCGCCGACGGGCAACAGCAGCTCGCCGCGTCGGCTGATCAGCTTGACCAGATCGCCAGGTTGCAGGTCATGACGCTGCATGTCTTGAGGGTTGAGGCTCAACAGCGCTTCGCTGACATGCCCGAACAGCCGCGCAGCCGTACCGGTGCGGCTCATGCCATGCCATTGATCGCGCAGCCTGCCGGTGTTGAGTGTCAGTGGGTAGTCAGCATCGCGCAGCTCTTTGGAGGCGATATAAGGCTCGGATAAAAACTGCGCACGGCCCGAGTCGGTGGGGAAAATACCATCGGTATACAGCCGCGGCGTGCCCACGCTAGCACCGCGAGGGAAGGGCCATTGCTGTGGGCCATGGAGGTCGATGAGCTCGCGGTCGATCCCGGACATGTCCAGATCCCGCCCGACCGTCAGGCCTTTGAATTCATCGAACAAGGCCTTGGGTGTGTGGAAATCGAACAGCGCAGGTGCATCGGGTTGCAGGCGCTTTTGCAGGCGCTGGGCGAAGTCCACAGTAATTGCCCAGTCGGAGCGCGCTTCGCCGGGGGGCGCAACGGCTTTGCGGACATTGGAAATGCGCCGCTCCGAGTTGGTCACCGTGCCTTCTTTCTCGCCCCAGCTGGCGGCAGGCAGCAACAGGTCGGCATAGCGCGCTGTTTCGGTGGTCTTGAAGGCCTCCTGAAGCACCACGAACGGGCAGGTTTCCAGCGCCTGTCGGATTCTGTTCTGATCGGGCAGTGATTGTGCCGGGTTGGTACAGGCAATCCACAATGCCTTGATCGTACCGTTCTGCAGTTGCTCGAACAGTTCGATGGCGGACAAACCGGGCTTGGCGGGCAGGCTGTCGACGCCCCAGTAGTGCGCAACCTGCGCACGGTGTTCGGGATTGGCTGCGTCGCGATGGCCGGGCAGCAGGTTGGACAGGCTGCCGGTTTCACGTCCGCCCATGGCGTTGGGTTGGCCGGTGAGCGAAAAGGGGCCTGCACCGGGTCGGCCGATCTGCCCGGTGGCCAGGTGCAGGTTGATCAGTGCGCTGTTTTTTGCGCTGCCTGCAGTGGATTGATTCAGGCCCATACACCACAGCGACAGAAAGCCCGGGGCTTCACCCACCCAGCGGGCGCAGGTGTGTAGCTGTTCCTGGGTAATGCCGCAGAGGGTTGCTACGTGTTCAGGCGGGTAATCTCGTACCAGCGCTGACAGCGCCTCATAGCCCTGTGTGTGTGCGGCAATGAACTCGGGGTCAACCAGGCTTTCGCTGATCAGCACATTGAGGATGCCGTGAAACAGCGCAACGTCGGTACCAGGCTGAATCGCCAGGTGCAGGTCCGCCAGTTCGCAGGTATCAGTGCGTCGTGGGTCGATGACGATGAGTTTCATCTGCGGGCGACGGCTTTTCGCTTCTTCCAGGCGACGAAACAGAATCGGGTGCGCGTAGGCCATGTTGCTGCCGACGATCATCACGCAATCGCTCAGTTCGATATCTTCATAGCTGCAAGGCGGTGCGTCGGCGCCCAGGCTGCGCTTGTAGCCTGCCACGGCCGAAGACATGCATAGCCGTGAATTGCTGTCGATATTGTTGGTGCCGACCAGTGCGCGGGCCAGCTTGTTGAACGCGTAGTAGTCCTCGGTCAGCAACTGGCCGGAAATATAGAATGCGACGCTGTCGGGGCCGTGCTCGCGGATGCTCTCGGCGAAGACGTTGGCCGCGTGCTCCAGCGCAGTGTCCCAATCGGTGACGCTGCGTGCCAGGTCTTTGCTCAGGCGTAGTTCCGGGTACAGTGCGCGCGCGTCGATGTCCCCGGTCAGGTGCAGACTTGAACCTTTGCTGCACAACTTGCCGAAGTTGGCCGGGTGCTTCGGGTCACCGCTGACGCCGAGGATATTCTGGCCGTCATGCTCGATCAGCACGCCGCAGCCAACGCCGCAATAGCAGCAGGTGGAGGCGGTTACCCGAGTGGTCTGAATGGCGAGGCTGGTCATGCGCGGGCGGCCTCTGGCGCGGCGGGCTTGCCGAATATCAAGTGATTGCGTATGGCATCGATGCCCTGGCCATCACGGATCTGCTGCAAGTACCAGCTACCGTCCGCAGTGTCGCCATAAAGACAGGCGCCGACCAGTACGTCGTTCTTGATCACCAGTTTCTTGTAGACGCCGCCGATGGGGTCCGAGAGGGTGATGCTTTCAGTGCCTTCGGCACCGAGAAAGTCTCCGGCGGAAAACAGGTCGATGCCGGTAACTTTCAGCTTGGTCGAGGTCACTGACCCCGGATAACGTGCAAAGCCCAGCTGAGCCAGGTGATTGGCACACACCCGGGCCTGTTCGAACAGCGGCGCCACCAGCCCGTAAGCGATGCCGCGATGGCTGACGCATTCGCCAATCGCATAGATGCGCGGGTCGTAGGTCTGCAAAGTATCGTTGACCAGAATGCCTCGGTTGCAGGGCAGGCCAGCCTGTTCGGCCAATTCGGTGTTGGGACGTATGCCTGCAGCCATGACCACCAGATCGGTGTCGATCACCTCGCCGCTTTTGAATTGCACCGCGCGTACGCGGCCCAGATCATCGCTAAGCAAGGCTTCGGTCTGTTCGTTGAGGCGAAAACCCAGGCCGCGCTTTTCCAGTGCTGCTTGCAGCATCAGCCCGCTGGTTTTGTCCAGTTGGCGCTCCAGCAGTGTCTGGCCGTTGTGAATCACAGTGACCTGCATGCCGCGCAGGCTCAAGCCGTTGGCAGCTTCGAGCCCGAGCAGGCCGCCGCCGATGACCACTGCACGTTTGTGCGTGACGGCGGTATCGATCATTTGGCGGGTGTGGCCGATGTCGCGGTAGCCGATGACGCCTTCCAGCGTGTTGCCGGGAACCGGCAGAATAAAAGGTCGCGAGCCGGTGGCGATCAGCAGGCGATCGTAAGAGGCCTGGGTGCCGTCATCGGCGATTACCACGCGTTTGATTCGGTCAATCTTCACCACGCGACGGTTCAGCAACAACTGGATACCGTTGCTTTCGTACCAGGCCAGATCGTTGAGCACGATGTCTTCGAAATTCTGTTCGCCTGCCAGCACCGGGGACAGCATGATGCGGTTGTAGTTGGGGTGTGGCTCGGCACCGAAGACCGTGATGTCATACAGGTCTTCGCTCAGTTTCAGCAACTCTTCGAGTGTGCGCACGCCGGCCATGCCGTTGCCTACCATCACCAGTTTGAGTTTTTTCATCTTGCCTCCGAGTCACTGCAGCGCGTGCTCGACACGTTTCGCGCAAACAAAAAAAGGCGTCCCGCCAGTTGCCTGACGGGGACGCCTTTGTCCGGTCCCGTTCTATCGGGAGGCGCAGCCCTCATCGTTGAGGGCTACGCGTTATGAATGATCTGCACAAGACCATGCAGCGCCTGTGCCAACTCGCATTTACCTGCGTAAAGGGGGTTACGGTCGATGCCTCAGGTTATTTCTGCACTGCGTTGAGGCGTGTTGCACAGAAGCAGGGCGGTCCGCTTCAGTGATGGCTCATGAGCCAGATCACCAGCAGAAGATTGAGCAGCATCGAGAACAGTGCCAGCGTTCGCCAGACTTTGAGCGGTTCGCGTTCCAGCAATGGGCGCGGTTTTGCTACCACCGGGCGATGCTCGGCCTGCTCCATTTCCAGTAACCACTGCTCGGCGGTTTCGTAACGCTGGTACGGGTCGGCTTGCAGTGCCTTGTCCAGACTCTGGCTCAGCCATTGCGGCAGATCCGGTCGATAACGGCTGGCGGCGATCGGCGTGCCGAAGCGGCGATGCTGAAAGGCTTCGATCTCGCCATACGGGTAGTGGCCTGTCAGCAGGTAATACAGCGTGACGCCTGCCGCATAGAGGTCTTGCTGCGGATGCGGCTCAGCGCCGTTGAAGGCTTCCGGAGCGATGTAGCTCGGGGTGCCGGGCAAGTCGTCAGGGTTGCCGGTTGACAGTCCCGGGCAGTAAGCCAGACCGAGATCCAGCAGGCGCAGTTCGCCATCATCTGCCAGCAGCAGGTTTTCCGGTTTGATATCGCGATGAATGATGTTGCGTCGATGCAGCAGGCCCGCAGCGCGTAACAGTCGGGTCGCGAGGTCCTGCCATTGAGCCAGCGGCAGCGGCCCGTTGCGTGTGAAGACCTCGGCCAGTGTATTTCCGCAATACTCGCGCATCACGTAATACAGGTGCTGACGGTCTGCCAACGGATGGACCTCGGGAAAGAAGCGCCCGGCAACCCGGCGCAAAAACCACTCTTCAAGCAATAACCCCTGGCCAGCACCCGATTCGTCATGTCGGCTGGCGGGCAGGGTTTTCAGCAGCCACGGTTGGCCGTGGGTATCGGTCACCCGATAAAGGATGGACTGGCGCGACTGCGCCGCGATATTGCCAACCGTCCAGCCTTCGAAAATCTGGCCCGCCTTGAGCGCGGGTGGCCGTGGCCATTGCTGCAATTGCAGCAGCGTATCACCCAGGTCGTCCTCGCCGAGGCTGTCGACCTGAATCAGCAGGGCGCTGGCATTGTCCTGGCTGCCCGCCAGATGCGCCGCGCTGACCAGCGTTTTCACCGCCGAATCGAGGTCGTCCTGCTCGGTCAGAATCGAGCGGATGCTGGCATCGCCAAGGGTTGCCCAGATACCGTCGCTGACCAGCAACAGCCGCTCACCTTCACACAGCTCTCCGTCCAGATAGTCCATGACCACGTATTGGTCCAGGCCCAGCGCGCGCTTGAGCACATGCTGCATGTCGGCCTGTTCCCAGACGTGGTCTTCACTGATGCGCTTTAGCGTACCGGCCTGCCAGCGATAAGCCCGGCAGTCACCGACGTGGGCCAGGGTGAAGCGTCGTCCGCGCAGCACCAGAGCACTGAGGGTGGTCAGTAAACCGTTGGCCAGCAGCCAGCGATTCTGCGCCAGCAGCAGGCGGTCGAGAGACTGGGCCACGCCCCAGGTTTCCGGCGTGGCGTAATAGTCGAGTGCCAGCGCCTGTAGCGTGGACTGCGCAGCCAGTGCGCCATCGGCACACTGGCTGACGCCGTCGGCCAGGGCGAACAGATAGCCCTTGCTGGCGGCCAGTGCCGGGGCCGGAGTGACCAGGCGCAGAGCATCCTGGTTTTCCGCGCGCGGACCGCTGGCGCTGAATTGAGCGAACTGCAATTGCAGCGTCATCGGCGGTTCAGACTCGCGCCGCAGTCACGGCCGCCGAACCCCAGGTGGTTCTCCAGCGACGTTTAACGTTCAGCAAACCGAACCAGGCCAGCACCGCCAGACCTGCGAACAGCCACAGGCCCAACTGGTAATCGCCAGTGTTCTGTTTGATAGTGCCCAGACCGGCTGCCAGCAGGAAGCCACCGATGCCGCCTGCCATGCCGATCAGGCCGGTCATGACCCCGATTTCCTTGCGGAAACGCTGCGGAACCAGCTGAAAGACCGCGCCGTTACCGGCACCCAGGCCCAGCATCGCGGCAACGAACAGGGCCAGTGCTGCCCACGAACTTGGCAGGTTGAAACCCACCGCCGCGATACCGATGGCCGCAACGGCGTACATCACGGTCAACGTGCGAATCCCGCCAAAGCGGTCAGCCAGCGCGCCACCGAGCGGGCGCATCAGGCTGCCGCCGAAGACACAGGCAGCGGTGTAGTAACCGGCAGTAATCGGGCTCAAGCCATATTGGTCGTTGAAATAGCCGGGCAGGGCGCTGGCCAGGCCGATGAAGCCGCCGAACGTCACGCTGTAGAAAAACATGAACCACCAGCTGTCACGATCACCCAGCGCCTTGAGATAGTCCGCCATGGATTTGGGCTTGCTGCGCTCCGGGGCGTTGCGCGCCATAAGGGTGAAAGCGATCAGGGTCAGAACCAGCGGTATCAGCGCCAGACCGAACACGTTGCCCCAACCGAAACTGGCGGCCAGTACCGGCGCGATCAATGCTGCCAGCACGGTGCCCGAGTTGCCCGCGCCGGCAATGCCCATCGCCTTGCCTTGGTGCTGCGGTGGATACCATTGCGACGCCAGAGGCAGCGCGACGGCGAATGACGCGCCCGCCATACCCAGAAACAGCCCCAGCAGCAGTACCTGACCGTAGGTGTGAATGCCCAGTTGCCAGGCTGCCAGCAGTGCGCCTATGACAATCACCTGACCGATGATGCCGGCGGTCTTGGGCGACAGCTGGTCCGCCAGCAGACCCATGAAAAAGCGCAGCACGGCACCCGCCAGAATCGGTGTGGCGACCATCAGGCCGCGTTGCTGAGTGGTCAGGTGCAGGTCAGTGGCAATCTGCACGGCCAGCGGGCCGAGCAGATACCAGACCATGAAACTCAGGTCGAAATAGAGAAACGCCGCAAACAGGGTCGGTTTATGGCCTGCCTTCCAGAAGCTTGTATCCATGTGCACACCTCATCATCTGCTAGTTAGTCAGTCGGGCCATGACCGCGACACGGGGTATTCCAGACGCTGTGGTGGAGTGTTCCGAATGACGGCGACTCCACCGGCCCCGTACCCGGGACCAAAACGCAAAAAACGTCGCCTCTCTGTCCACGTGAGCGGAAAGAGATGAGCGACGTCTTTGTCGTAAAAGGTGATAGCCGCCGTTGGCTACCGTGCGATTGCTAAAGCAAGAGATGGGCCAATGGCGTTGCAAGCGGTTAGCTGCAAGCTGCGTGCGGGTTTGGGTGATTTCCAGGAAGTAGGCGAGGGCCGGTCAGTGACCTTGAAGCGGGCGCTCGTCAGCAAAGCGCCGTAAAACAGGGCGCGCCGCGAGCGACAGCCTGCAGCCTGACAGGACGAGATCAAGCGTGGTTACTGAAGAGTTTATTAAAGTTCAATGGCGTTATTGTTATTTCATGTGCCACTAGTTTTGATATTAGGTACTGTCACTGTGATGCTGTTTTGATGTGCTTGTATGACGGTGTTAATAGCGATGATCAATAAGTGTTAATATTTATTAATTTTCTGTTTATTGAAGTTGTACGATAACGCCGGTCTCAATATTTAATTTACATTGCCCGGTATCTCTGACAGCATTCATTGCACCGTGATTAACACGGCTCATTCATCAGGACATGAATTTACTCTTCACTATGGCAATCTGTAATTGCAAATTGCCTGTCAATTTCGATAAATGTTTACTTTTGAAAAAAGTAATCGGCTACTCGCTCTTTTTCCGGTTTTCAGTTGCCCCAGGGCTTGAAACACCGATCCCGGGTACCTCCCGGCACTACAGCCCGCAGACCGGGCTGTCTTCCTCTTCGCGCTTCATTGTAGGCGCCAATAAAGGACATCATCATGAGTAACATCAATTACGCACCTACCATCTGGTCCCGTGCCGATGCGTTGAAGGTCAATGAAAATGATCCGACCACCACGCAGCCATTGGTAAAAGCGGACTTTCCGGTCATGAGTGATAAGGTCTTCATCTGGGACACCATGCCGTTGCGAGAGCTTGACGGCACGGTGGTCTCAGTCAACGGCTGGTCGGTTATCGTCACACTGACGGCTGATCGCCACCCCGACGACCCGCAGTATCTCGGCGCCAACGGCCGCTACGACATCAAGCGCGACTGGGAAGATCGTCACGGGCGGGCGCGCATGTGCTACTGGTATTCGCGCACCGGCAAGAACTGGATCTTCGGTGGCCGGGTCATGGCCGAAGGCGTGTCGCCCACCACCCGTGAGTGGGCGGGCACACCGGTATTATTGAATGACAAGGGTGATATCGATCTTTACTACACCTGCGTGACACCGGGGGCGACCATTGCCAAAGTGCGCGGCCGTATTGTGACGTCCGATCAGGGCGTGGAGTTGAAAGACTTTACCCAGGTCAAAAAACTGTTCGAGGCCGACGGCACTTATTATCAAACCGAAGCGCAGAACTCGACGTGGAACTTCCGCGACCCGAGTCCGTTTATTGATCCCAATGATGGCAAGTTGTATATGGTCTTTGAAGGTAATGTGGCCGGCGAACGCGGTACGCATACCGTTGGCGCTGCAGAACTTGGCCCGGTGCCACCCGGCCATGAAGAAGTGGGGGGTGCGCGTTTTCAAGTGGGCTGTATCGGCCTGGCAGTTGCGAAAGATCTCAGCGGAGAAGAGTGGGAAATACTACCGCCACTGGTGACTGCGGTGGGCGTCAATGACCAGACTGAACGTCCGCATTATGTCTTTCAGGACGGCAAGTATTATTTATTCACCATTAGTCACAAGTTTACGTATGCCGACGGTGTGACCGGGCCGGACGGCGTTTACGGTTTTGTGGGCGAGCATTTGTTCGGGCCTTACCGGCCGATGAACGCTTCCGGACTGGTGCTGGGCAATCCGCCTGCACAGCCATTCCAGACGTACTCCCACTGTGTGATGCCCAACGGCTTGGTGACTTCGTTCATCGACAGCGTGCCCACCAGCGGCGATGACTACCGTATCGGCGGCACCGAGGCGCCGACGGTCAGAATCCTGTTGAAGGGCGACCGCTCGTTCGTGCAGGAAGAGTATGACTACGGCTACGTCCCGGCGATGAAGGATGTGCAGTTGAGCTGACAGGCTGCGCCCCTGTAAACGCTGAAGAACGCCTGTGCGAGCAGGCGTTCTTCGCTCGTTTACCCCAGTAGCTCGCTCATCGCGATAATTTGCTCGGCCACCTGAATCAGCTTTTGCTGGCGACTCATCGCTTGGCGCCGCATCAGGGTGTACGCCTCTTCCTCGTTGCAATCCTTCATTTTCATCAGCAGCCCCTTGGCCAGTTCGATGCGCTTGCGCTCGGCCAGTTGCTGATCGCGGGCATGCAATTGCGCACGCAGCGCCTGATCGCTTTCAAAGCGGGCCATTGCCACATCCAGAATCGGTTGCAGCCGTTGGGCCTGAATACCCTCGACGATATAAGCGCTGACCCCGGACTTGATGGCCTGGCGCATCACGCCCGGATCGTGCTCGTCGGTGAACATCACGATGGGTCGCGGCTGGTCACGGCTGACCAGCACCACTTGTTCCATTACATCGCGTCCTGGCGATTCGGTGTCGATCAGGATGACGTCCGGGCGCACCGCTTCAACGCGAGCGGGCAAGTCGATGATCAGGCCGGATTCGTCGATCACGTCGAAACCGGCCTCTATCAAGGCTGACTTGAGGCGACCGACCTTTTTGGCGGTGTCATTGATAAGCAGGATACGCAGCATGGTCACGTTCTCCGTCAACGACTGGCCACAGCGGGCGCGTTGTCGGCCAGCGAGTGGAGCTTGAAGCTACGTGCGTAGCCTGCGGGATCGCTGCCGTCCCAGACCTTGCCATCGATCAACTGACTGCTGCGCAGGGTTGCTGCGGGTGAGTCGATGCCCAGCGCATCGGCTGCCTGGCGATACAGGTCCAGTTGCTGGACGCGGCTGGCGACGGCCAGGTAGTCCGGGTCTTCACGCAACAGGCCCCAGCGCCGGAACTGAGTCATGAACCACATGCCGTCGGACAGCCACGGATAATTGACCTGCCCCTGATCATGGAAACTGACTGCATGCGGGTCCTGCCAGTGATTGCCGAGGCCGTCGCTGTAGTGGCCAAGCAGGCGTGGCTCGATGCAGTCCGGCGAGGTATCCAGATAATCCGCACCGCTGAGCAGCTGTGCGGTGCTGCGCCGGTTATGATCGCTTTGCTCGATGAAACGGCTGGCTTCCAGGACGGCCATGATCAGTGCTCTGGCCGTGTTGGGGTTCTGTTCGACAAACTCGCGGGTACAGCCCAGCACCTTGCCCGGGTGATCCGGCCAGATCGACTGGCTGGTCGCCATCGTGAAGCCCAGTTGCTGCTGAACGGCGCTGGCACCCCAGGGTTCGCCGACGCAGAAACCGTCGATGCGCCCAGCCTGCAGGTGTTGCGCCATTTGCGTGGGGGGCACCACGACACTGTTCACATCATCGAGCGGGTGAATGCCCTGGCTGGCGAGCCAGTAGTAGAGCCACATGGCATGGTTGCCGGTGGGGAAGGTCTGCGCGAAGGTCAGCCTTGAGCCGCTTTGGTGCGCACGTTTGTCCAGTGCCTCAGGAGTGATCACGCCAGCCTCCTGCAATTCGCGGGACAGGTTGATGCACTGGCCGTTCTGATTGAGCCCCATGAGGATCGCCATGTCGGTCGCCGGACCACCGCTGATGCCCATTTCCACCGCATAGATCAGGCCGTACAGGCTGTGTGCCGCCTGCAACTGCCCGCTGACCAGCCTGTCGCGCAGCCCGGCCCAGGAGGTCTGACGCTCGAGGTTCAGGCTCAGGCCGTAAGGCTGGGCGAAACCCTGAGTGGCCGCGACCACCAGCGGGGCGCAGTCGGTCAATGCCATGAAGCCCACGTCCAGGCTGTTCATTTCCGGGGCGTCGCTACCGGCCACCCAGTCCAGCGCATTACCGGTTCGTTCGTTCATCGCGCGTGCTTCATCAAAGGTCCGTCCAGAAAAAAGGCGTCGTCCGACCCATTGCAATGCAAGTGTCGAAGCGACGCCGTTGTCCATGCACCGCTCCGCCGTTGGAGCGAGTGCCGATAGCGGTTTCAAGCAAGGCATATGCCATCGCCGGGGAGAGGCGAGCAACAAGTTTGTCGCGCGCCTCGCCTGACAGGCCTGCACACGTCTATAATCGCCACCCTGAATTCAGCTGCTCACGAGCCCATCCCGCCATGTATAACCTGGCCCGCCAGTTACTGTTCAAACTTTCCCCGGAAACCTCTCATGACCTGTCGCTGGACCTGATCGGTGCAGGCGGACGGCTGGGCCTCAATGGCCTGCTGAGCAAGTCCCCGGCGAAGTTGCCGGTCAGTGTGATGGGCCTTGAATTTCCCAACCCTGTGGGGCTGGCAGCAGGTCTGGACAAAAACGGTGCAGCCATCGATGGCTTTGCGCAACTGGGCTTCGGCTTTGTCGAGATCGGTACTGTGACGCCACGTCCACAGCCGGGCAACCCCAAGCCGCGCATTTTCCGCCTGCCGCACGCCGAGGCGATCATCAATCGCATGGGCTTCAACAATCTGGGTGTCGACAACCTGGTGTCCCGGGTCCAGGCGGCAAAGTATCGCGGCATTCTGGGCATCAATATCGGCAAGAACTTCGACACGCCGGTCGAGCGTGCGGTCGACGATTACCTGATCTGCCTGGACAAGGTCTATGCCCATGCCAGCTACGTCACCGTCAACGTCAGTTCGCCCAATACGCCGGGGCTGCGCAGCCTGCAGTTCGGTGACTCGCTCAAGCAACTGCTCCAGGCCCTGAGCCTGCGCCAGCAGGAACTGACGCAACGGCACGGCAGGCGCGTGCCACTGGCGATCAAGATTGCCCCAGACATGAGCGATGAAGAAACCGTGCTGGTGGCCTCTGCACTGATAGAGTCGGGTATGGATGCAGTGATTGCCACCAACACCACGCTCAGCCGCCAGGGTGTGGAAGGGCTGCCGCATGGCGATGAAGCGGGTGGTCTGTCGGGTGCGCCGGTGCGGGAAAAAAGCACGCACATCGTCAAGGTGCTGGCCGGTGAGCTGGCGGGTCGCCTGCCGATCATTGCCGCTGGTGGAATCACTGAAGGCCGGCATGCTGCCGAGAAGATAGCCGCAGGTGCCAGTCTGGTGCAGATCTATTCCGGTTTCATCTACAAGGGCCCTGCGCTGATTCGCGAATCGGTGGACGCCATTGCGGCAATGCCACCGGCCGTACGCTGAATCGAAGGCAAAAAAAGGGGCTCCTCGAGAGAGCCCCTGGGCGTTGGCCCGCCGCCCGGGTCGGGCGTGCATGGTACAGGTGTGAATCAGTCAATCATGTGGGTGGCCCGACAGAGGCCTGAAAGTCTTTTAATCGCCTCATCCGACCGCGTGAAGTTCGTTGAGTCTGTGGATGCCCGCAGTGCCGGTCATACCGTCCCAGTTGTCGCCGCGTCCTTCGCGCCAGCCATTGATCCATGCCTGGCGTACTGACGGTAGAGTAAAAGGGCAAAGCTCACGGGATTTACCATGAACGCCGTATTGATATCCGCGTAAAAATGCTCTTTCCAACGGATCACGCTTAAGTCTTCTCATAGGGTAATGCCCTCGTCTGTTGACTGTAATATCCCTGAGACCCCGTGATGAGGTCGGGCAGAATCTTCTGCCGTTGGGGCCCGCTGCCGGCGTCGCGGGCCTTGATGTCATAACCGTTGCGGAGATGACCTGAGACGATTTCTAACCAAAGCGCAGGGCGGTGTGAATGATCGTTTTGTCATAAGCACGTCACATTCAGGTCTGTCGAGCAATAAGCGATGATCTGTTTCCACCATGATTTTTTCTGCGGCCCCTTGAACATGGGCGTTTGCAGGCTAATTGAAATCGCTTATCAGGCTCATATACTGGCTCAATGCCTTGGCTGTTTAAGCGACGAAGGGTCATGATCGGCGCTGCACAAATGTGACTTTTCAAAACACGACTTTTGATTGCGCGCCTTATTGCCGACATCGGCTTACCTGATATCTGTTCTAATACGCGCCATAACTGCCGCAATGACATGACAGGATCATGCGGTGGACCGGCACACATCACGTGCCACGCAGGCGTTCTCCACGAAAGACGCCTGTTCAAATCTGGCAGGGCAATGCGTTGCCCGCCGCTGACGGCTCAGGCCCTGGAATACACATGTCGGATCGCTACGAACTTTTCCTTACTTGCCCCAAAGGCCTCGAAGGACTGCTTGCCGAGGAAGCTACGGCACTGGGTCTGCAAGAGACCCGCGAGCACACGTCGGCCATTCGCGGCTCGGCCGACATGGAGACCGCCTACCGGCTTTGCCTCTGGTCGCGACTGGCCAACCGCGTGTTACTGGTGCTCAAGCGCTTCCCGATGAAGGATGCCGAAGACCTCTACCACGGCGTACTGGATGTCGAGTGGCATGATCATCTCGAGTCCGATGGCACCATCGCAGTGGAGTTCAGTGGCCACGGGTCAGGCATCGATAACACCCACTTCGGTGCATTGAAGGTCAAGGATGCGATCGTCGACAAACTGCGTACACCCGATGGCGAGCGTCCGTCGGTGGACAAGATCAACCCCGACCTGCGCGTGCACCTGCGCCTGGATCGCGGCGAAGCCATTCTGTCCCTCGACCTGTCCGGGCATAGCCTGCACCAGCGCGGTTACCGTCTGCAGCAGGGCGCTGCACCGCTGAAGGAAAACCTCGCCGCCGCTATCCTGATTCGTGCTGGCTGGCCGCGCATCGCTGCCGAGGGCGGCGCGCTGGCTGACCCGATGTGCGGTGTCGGTACATTCCTGGTCGAGGCCGGCATGATCGCCGCCGACATCGCCCCGAACATCAAGCGTGAACGCTGGGGCTTCTCGGCCTGGCTGGGCCACGTCCCGGCGCTGTGGCGCAAGCTGCACGACGAAGCGCTGGCCCGCGCAGAAGCCGGGTTGGCCGAAACACCTTCGTGGATTCGCGGTTACGAGGCCGATCCGCGACTGATCCAGCCTGGACGCAACAACATCGAACGTGCAGGTCTGAGCGACTGGATCAAGGTCTATCAAGGCGAAGTTGCGACCTTCGAGCCGCGTCCCGACCAGAACCAGAAAGGTCTGGTGATCTGCAACCCTCCATACGGCGAGCGTCTGGGTGATGAAGCCAGCCTGCTGTATCTCTACCAGAATCTGGGCGAGCGCCTGCGTCAGGCCTGCCTTAACTGGGAAGCTGCGGTGTTCACCGGCGCGCCTGACCTGGGCAAGCGCATGGGCATTCGCAGCCACAAACAGTATTCGTTCTGGAACGGTGCCTTGCCGTGCAAACTGCTGCTGATCAAGGTCACGCCTGATCAGTTCGTGACGGGCGAGCGTCGCACACCCGAGCAGCGTCAGATCGAGCGCGAGAACCCTGTCGAAGTTGAAGTCGTTGAAAGAAAGCTCAACAAGAACGGCAACCCGATCAAGCCGGAACCGGTGGTGGTCGAACAGGCGCGCCTGAGCGAAGGCGGGCAGATGTTTGCCAATCGCCTGCAAAAGAACCTCAAGCTGATGGGCAAATGGGTGCGCCGCGAAGGTATCGATTGCTACCGCGTGTATGACGCCGACATGCCTGAATATTCGCTGGCGATCGACCTGTATCACGACTGGGTTCACGTTCAGGAATACGCAGCGCCCAAGTCCATCGATCCGGAAAAGGCTTCGGCCCGGCTGTTCGATGCGCTGGCGGCGATTCCGCAGGCGTTGAACATCGACAAGAACCGTGTGGTGATCAAACGTCGCGAGCGTCAGAGCGGCACCAAACAATACGAGCGTCAAAGCGCGCAGGGCCAGTTTCTGGAAGTCAGTGAAGGCGGCGTCAAGCTGCTGGTCAATCTGACCGACTACCTCGATACCGGGCTGTTTCTCGACCATCGTCCGATGCGCATGCGTATTCAGCGCGAGGCGGCCGGCAAGCGCTTCCTGAACCTGTTTGCCTACACCGCGACTGCCAGCGTACATGCTGCCAAAGGCGGTGCGCGCAGCACCACCAGCGTCGACTTGTCGCGGACTTACCTGGACTGGGCGCGGCGCAATCTGTCGTTGAACGGTTTCTCCGACAAGAATCGTCTGGAGCAGGGCGACGTGATGGCCTGGCTGCAGGCCAATCGCGACGAATACGACCTGATCTTCATCGATCCGCCGACGTTCTCCAACTCCAAGCGCATGGAAGGCATTTTTGATGTGCAGCGTGATCAGGTCGAGCTGATCGATCTGGCCATGGCGCGTCTGGCTCCGGGTGGCGTGCTGTACTTCTCCAACAACTTCCGCAAGTTCGTGCTCGATGAAAATCTGAGCCAGCGCTATGCGGTGGAGGATATTACCGCGCAAACCATCGACCAGGATTTTGCCCGCAACGGCAAGATTCACCGCGCCTGGAAAATCATGGCGCGTGCCTGACACGGTGTGTGATGAGCTTGCCTGTAACAGTTTTGTACAGGTTTGCTCATCGCTCGCTATGAAAATTACTGGCGAATAGCTATAACAGAAGTCATAGCCAGCTTGGCGTTTCAGCATGTTGGCGTCATGAGTTTCTGTGTATGACAGCGAAACGGTTCAGGCTCAGAGTTCTGAGTTTCATCAACGGCCAGCTCTCAGCGTGGCCAATAGCCGTTTTAGCATTGATGGTCGGAGCGGCACTTACCATCATGTTGGCGCTGGCCGACAATGAGCTCTACCAGCGTCAATTGCGCCAGCGGTTCGATATGCTTGCCGCAGAGCGCTTCAGTCGTCTTCAGGAGCGTCTGGACCGGCAGGTCACTCGGCTGGACACCCTGTGTCGCTTCTTTATCTTTTCCCATCAGGTCGAGCAATCGGAATTCGACGGCTTTGTCGCGCCATTGCTGATTGGAACCCAGGCGTACGCCTGGAACCCCAGAGTGACGTTTGCGGAGCGGGCCGCTTTTGAACAGCAGGCGCGCGAGGAGGGCTCAGCCGAATACGCCATACGAGAAATGGATGAAAACGGTACCTTGAAAACCGCCGCTGTGCGCAATGAGTATTTTCCGGTTCGATTCATCCAGACCCTCAGCAAAATTCCCACGCCGTCGGGGTTCGATATAGCCTCGGAGCCGGTACGTCATGTCGCCCTTGAGCGTGCGCGTTTGCTCAAGCGCATTGTTGCAACGCCTCGTATCAGCCTGCTGGCCCTTGACCCGTCAGACACGTACGGAATTTTGCTGGTGGCGCCGGTATTCTCCATTGGCGAGCCGCCTTCGGAATTGAGGGGGTTTGTCACGGCAGTGATCAGCCTGGCGCAATTGATGAGCATTGGCACCGCGGAACAGGACAATCTTGCGGTCACCATGCTTGACCTCAGCTCGCCGACAAAGCCTGAGCAGGTTTACCAGTCGCCGGTCGCAGCCATACGCAATCATTTGTACGCCAGCAGCCTGCTGAGCCTGGGCGACAGGGATTATCTGGTCGAGGTTCGCCCTACGGAAATCTTCAGCCAGAGCAATCAGAGCATTATGCCGGGCCGGGTGCTGTGGCTCGGCGGGCTTTTGAGCCTGATGCTCAGCGCGTTGCTCTACAGCCTGATCAGCCAGCGTCAGCGAGCCTTGCAGCGTGTGGCGCAGCGTACCCGTGAGTTGCGCCAGCGCGGGCAGCAGTTGCGGGCGGCGCACGGGCAATTGCGCAGTGTGCTGGACGCCGCGACGGAAGTAGCGATTATTGCAACCGACCTGGACGGGCTGATCACAACGTTCAACGTCGGTGCGCAGAAGATGCTGGGTTATTCGCAGGAAGAGGTGCTGGGCAGGTTGCGCCTCATGGACCTTTATCAGTCGGCTGGGCTGGAGGCTCGTGCGAGTGTATTGAGCAAGGACCGCGGGCACCCGGTCAGCGCTTCCCGGCTGATGTTTCTCGACGCCGTGCAAGACGCTCATCACCCCTCGCAGGAGTGGACCCTGCAGCGCAGTGACGGCAGTACCCTGGTGGTGAACATGCTGGTGACCGCCGTGCGCGACGATCATGGGCTGTGGACCGGGTACCTGGCGGTGTGCATTGATGTCACCGAGCACAAGCGCGTCAACGAGGCCCTTGCCGAACAAGGGCAATTATTGAAAAAGCTCGGCTCGCAGGTGCCTGGCGGCATTTATCAGTATCACCTGGCTATCGACGGCAGTGCGCGCTTCAGGTACGCCAGTGCCGGCATGTGCGAGCTGTTTGAAGTCGATGAAGCGCAGTTGCTGGGCGATTCCGAGGCCGTTCTGCGACGTATCCAGCCACCGGACCTGACGCGCGTCAAAAGCTCGATTCTGGTCAGCGCAAAGCATCTGACACCCTGGAGCGAAGAGTACCGTGTCGATCTGCCACGCAAGGGCCAGCGCTGGTTGCGCGCTGCATCCACACCGGAACGGTTGGCAGACGGCAGCGTGCTATGGCACGGCTTTGTGTCCGATATCACCGACCTCAAGCGTGTCGAACAGGAATTGCGCGCGCTTTCGGTCACCGACGTACTGACCGGCGCCTACAACCGGCGCTATTTCCAGGACCGCATGCAGGCCGAGCTGAAAAGGATCGACCGGCACGGCGGTAACCTGTCGATCATCATGCTCGATATCGATCATTTCAAGCGCATCAATGACCGTTTCGGGCATGCCGCAGGCGATCAGGTGCTCAAGGCGATTTCGGAAAAGATCAGCCAGCGCCTGCGCAGCGATGATGTGTTCTGCCGGCTGGGCGGAGAAGAGTTCATGGTGATCTGCCCGGGCGCACGGGGCTCGCAGGCGTATCAGCTGGCCTTGAGCCTGCGCGAGGGCCTGCGCAATCAGGTTATCGAAGGCGTCGACCAGGTTGTGACGGCCAGCTTCGGCATCGCCAGCTGGCGAGCCGGTGAGGGGATCGACACGATGTTGTTGCGCGCTGACTCGGGCGTCTATGCCGCCAAACAGGCCGGTCGCGATCGGGTCGAGCCCGAGCAGATCTGACGCACACGGACCCGCTTCGAAAGCGGGTCTGCTGGTTGCATGCTGCGGGTGGTTATTGCTGGATCGAGACCGTGGTGTTGCTCAGTTTCGGCTGTCGATACAGATCGACCAGTACCTCGTCGAGTATCGAGGATGCGCCAAACGGACGCGGATCGTTGAGGATCGCCACGACCGCCCAGGTGTTGCCGTTGCTGTCGCGGCTGAAGCCGGCAATGGCGCGAACCGTGTTCAGTGTGCCTGTCTTGATGTGCGCTTCACCCAGCAGCGGGGTGCGCTTCAGACGTTTACGCATGGTGCCGTCCATGCCTGCCAGCGGCATCGAACTCATGAATTCGGCAGCATACGGGCTGCGCCAGGCAGCCTGCAGGATGATGGCCATCTCACGGGCACTGACACGTTCTGCACGTGACAGACCGGAGCCGTTCTCCATGACCAGATGCGGCGCGGTGATGCCTTTTTTCGCCAGCCATTGGCGGATGACGCGCTGAGCGGCCTTGCCGTCGTCACCGTCCGCGTCATTGCGGAACTCTTCACCCAGGCTCAGAAACAGTTGCTGGGCCATGGTGTTGTTGCTGAATTTATTGATGTCACGAATGACTTCCACCAGATCCGGCGAAAAAGCCTTGGCCAGCAGCTTGGCATTGCCGGGCAGAACGCCAACGCGGTCCTTGCCCTGGATGGTGCCGCCCAGTTCCTGCCAGATGGCCCGTACTGCGCCGGCCGCATAGGTCGGATGGTCCAGCAGCGAAAGATAGGTCTGCGAATTGCAGCCGTTGCCCAACTGGCCAGTCACCGTCACATTGACGCTGCCGTCAGACTGGGTGACCGGGTTGTAACGCACATCTCCGGTGCACTGCTTCGATGCGCTTGCCTTGACCTGGTTGTCGATGTGGATGGTCGCAATCGGCGGCTCGACCGAAACCAGAATCCTGCCGTCATCGTTGCGGGTCACGAAGCGCAATGCCTTGAGGTTGACCATCAGCGCATCGGGCTTGACCAGAAACGGCTTGTTCTCGTCGTTGCCGTCATCATTGAACTCGGGCAATTGCGGCTGCACAAAATGACTGCGGTCCAATACCAGATCCCCGGTCACCTGTTGCACACCGTTGGCGCGCAGGTCACGCATCAGCAACCAGAGCTTTTCCATATTCAGCTTTGGATCGCCGCCGCCCTTGAGGTACAGGTTGCCGCGCAGCACGCCGTTGCTCAGGGTGCCGTCGGTGAAGAATTCGGTTTTCCACTGGTGGGTAGGGCCGAGCATTTCCAGCGCGGCGTAAGTGGTGATCAGCTTCATGGTGGAAGCCGGGTTGACCGATACGTCGGCATTGAACACGGTCGGCGTGCCCGGCCCGTTGAGTGGCAACATCACCAGCGAGAGCGCGTCATCGCCGAGTTTGCTGGCTTTAAGGGCCTGTTGAACCTTGGGGGGCAGCGTGGTGTTGATGACGGCGGCGTAGGAGGGAAGAGCCAGTGGCAAAAGAATTGACGCGAGCAACAATGGACGTAGCGACTTGATCATTGAATAAAACCCTACTGCAAGGGGGACATAAAAAAGAGGGCATGGATGGATTCCCTCGGTAACTATTTCGATGCGATGTTGATAACTATAGTAGTGAATGCGTGGCGGGCTTTTTTTGTAACACACAGTGCCAAGCATGAAACGAGCCGCATTATGCCCCAAGCAGGGCAGGCTTGTGATGGGGGGCAGGCCGGTAAACGTTATTTTTTATCGATCGGGCCTGCATCGCTGTCGCAACCCCGGATATCCATGACAGACCGCAATTGTCGGGCTTTTAAATCGCCAAGCTGGTAAAGTGCCGCCCGATATTTATTGATGAGGATTGTCCCATGGCCAATAACCGCTCCCGCCGTCTGCGCAAAAAACTGTGTGTGGACGAGTTCCAGGAATTGGGTTTTGAACTGAACCTGGGCTTCAAGCAAGAGCTGGATGACAAGGCAATCGATGCTTTCCTTGACGCTTTCCTGAAAGAAGCAATGGAAGCCAACGGTCTTGGTTATGTGGGCGGCGACGACTTCGGTCTGGTTTGCCTGAGCAAGCGTGGCTCGGTCAGCGAAGAACAGCGTGTTGCTGTCGAAGCCTGGCTCAAAGGCCGCAGTGAACTGACAGAAGTCACTGTCAGCCAGCTGATCGACGTCTGGTACCCGGAAAAAGAAATCAACCCGGCCGCCTGATGTAACGGGAGGCAGGCCAGCGCCTGCCTCCCTTGCTGCTCCCCCTTCGCCATACCTTCTTTGAAGCACCTTCAGTCAGGTTTCGCCTGCTGCAGAATCAGCGCGTCCTCAAGCTCGATCATCGCCAGCTCCACAACCTGCTGACAGGTATGGAACTGTTCATCCGGTGTGTCCGCTTCGCAGGCCTGTTCAAGCGCATCGCAGGCATCGACCACCCTTGAAGCGCTGATGATTCGTGCGGCACCTTTGATCCTGTGGGCCAGGTCGCGGGTTTTCCTGCGATTGTTTTCCGGTATCAGTCTGGCCAGCAACAGCCGGTCCTCGTGATTGCTGTGCAGGAGCTGCGCAAGCAGGCGTTCAACCATTTCCGGGCGGTCACCGGTCAGGTTGCTGACGCTGTCGAGGCTGAACGGCAGAGGTGTGCGCGCCTGTGGCGAAATGGCTGTCAGCCGTTCGCTGAGCATCGAAAGGCTGATGGGTTTGAACAGGCAGTCGTCCATGCCTGCTGCGCGGCAGCGCTCGATCTCATCAGGTTGCGCATTGGCCGTGAAACCCCAGACCGGACAGCGTGGCTGGCCGTCTGCATCTTCAATCGCGCGGATTGCCGTGGTCATGTCATAGCCGTTCATGACCGGCATGTTGCAGTCGACAACCACCAGATCAAAGCTATCGGTCTTCCAGTGCTCAAGCCCCTGCGCGCCGTTTTCGGCCATTTCGCAATGGTGACCGAGAAAACCAAGCTGCTGGCAGAGCAGCAGCCGGTTGGCAGGATGGTCGTCGACGATCAGGATCCGTAGCGTCTGGTGAGCCACGGCTATCGGTGGTGTAGCGACGGGCTGGCCGCTCAGCGGTTCAAGTGTGGTCAGCACCAGATTCATACTGACCCGGGTGCCTTGACCCGGCGTGCTGTCGAGCGAAAGGTTGCCGCCCATCATCATGCACAGGTTGCGGCAAATCACCAGGCCCAGCCCTGCACCGGTACGCGCCATTTGCCCGGTGTTATCGGCCTGGGCAAAGGGCTTGAACAAACGCTGCTGGTCTTCAGTGCTGATGCCTATGCCGCTGTCCTGAACGGTGATGTGCAGGTGCAGCAACTGCGGGTCGGGGCTTTCTGCTGCCTGCAGCACGATCCTGATCCGTCCCATCGGGGTGAACTTGATGGCGTTGCTCACCAGGTTGGACAGTATCTGCTTGAAGCGCAGCGGGTCGATCAGCACATCGGCGGTGATTCGGCTGTCCAGTTCCAGCACCAGGTCAAGGTCCTTCTGGCGAGCCAGACCGTCGAATACCCGCAGCACCGACTCTACCAGTCGACGCAGGTTCGCCCGCTCCGGGTTCAGTGAAAGCCGCCCGGATTCGATGCGTGCGATATCGAGAATGTCGCCGATCAGGTCCAGCAGGTCGTTGGCCGAGCTGTAGGCGACTTCGATGGCGGAACGGTCAAGCTCGCCATGATCGGCACGTTTGAGCGCCAGCTCCAGCATTCCGATCACTGCATTCATGGGCGTACGGATTTCATGGCTCATGGTGGCAAGGAAGGTGCTCTTGGCACGGCTGGCAGCGTCAGCCTGTTCCTTGGCGGCCTGCAGGTCTTCGATAAGCTGGCGACGCTCGCTGATATCGATCCAGCCGCCAATGATGCCTTGTACCTCGCCCAGAGAGTCACGAAAGGGCAGGATCCAGTGGTAGATGGTCATCTGCCGGTCGCCAATGCGCAGGGGGCGGTCAAGGATCAGTGCGGTATTGCTGGCCATGACCCGTTGATAGTCGGCAGCGTATTCCCGTGCTTCGAAGGCATTGCCCAGCACACCTTCGGTAGCGCTCTTGCCGATGATGTCTTCACGTTGCGCGGAGAAAACCCTCAGGTAGCTGTCATTGCACATGCGCAGCATGCCTTCGCGATCCCGCACGTAGATCGGATGGGGTGTGCCTTCGACCAGTGCACGCATGAATTCGAACTGGTCGCCCAGCGCCCGTTCCGCTGCTTCACGCTGCCGTATCTGCCGCCGCATCCAGGCATTCCAGGCCAGCAGGCCCAGCAGCAACAGGCCTGCACCGACCAGAATCTGATAGATCAGGCGTTCGTAGTCATGCCAGTTGGCGCTTGAAGGGGTGTAGGCGCGCCATCGATTGTTGATCGCCGCCAGATCCTGCGGCGCGATGCTTGCCAGCGCCTTGTCGAGAATCGAACTCAGCTCGATGGCATTGCGTGAGGTCGCCATGGAAATCAGCGCCGGGTCTTCGCCGATGGTGGCGGTCATTTGCAGGCGCTCCTCGAAGATGCCTGAAGACAGAAAGTAGTCTGCACTGAGCAGCGAGATGACCGCGCCTTCTGTTCTACCCAGTGACAACATGTCCAGCGCCTGGAAGGGGTTGTCGATTTCCAGCGGTACGACTCTGGGATATTTGCGGCGCAGCCAGTCCAGCATCGGGCTGCCCTGGGTGATTGCCAGGCGTTTGCCGTCCATCTGCTCCAGATAGCTGGGCGAGCCCTGGTCCTTGCGGGTGACCAGTACGAAGGAATTGTCGATATAGGGCCGGCTGAAGCTCAGGCGGTCTTCTCGCTCATCGCTGGACACCAGTGCGCCGATCAGGTCCGCCTGGCCCTCGCTGACCTGGTTCAGCATGTCGGTCAGGCTGGGCGAGCGTTTGACGTCGAACCTGAGCCCGGTGCGCAGGCGGACCAGTTCAAGCAGGTCGGCGGTGATGCCGCGAAAGTTGCCCTTGGCGTCGAAGAAGGTCAGTGGTGCGTACGCTTCATTGACTACCACGCGTACGGTCGGGTGCTGAGCGATCCAGCGTTCCTCGCGTTGCGTCAGTTGCAGCTTCTGGTCGGTGAGCATCAGGTCGCTGCCGGTGCTCCAGCGCCTGGAAATGTTGATGCGCTCATCGACCGGAATTGCTTTCAGTGTCTGGTTGATGACTCCCAGCAATTGTGTGTTTTCATTGCTGACGGCAAAGCTGAAGCCATTGGGCTCATGCTTGCCGAAATTCGACATCTGCACGTTGTTCAGATAGCCCTTGTTGATGATGTATTGGGTGGAAATCGTATCGCCCAGAAAGACATCGGCCTGGTTGAAGGCCACGGCGTTGATGGCGTTCTGAAACGAGGGGTAGGTTTTCAGTGTTGCACCGGGGTACATCGCCTCGACCTCTGCGGGTGGCAGATAGTGATAGACCATGCTCAGCCGCATGCCTTTGAGGCCCTCATTGAGGGGCCGCGTGTCTCCGACCCGAGTGACCAGCACGGGCTGATCAACCGAGTAGGGCTGTGACAGTCTGATGTTGCGATCAACCGCTTCAAAGCCGTTGGCAGTGCCCAGCAGGTCGACCTGGCCTGTGATCAGGGCCTTGATAGCTGCATCGCGGGTTTCGAAACGCTGCACCCTGACCGGCAGGTCCAGCGCATCCGAAATGATGCCTGCGTAATCGGCAGTGATGCCTTCGTAGTCGTTGCCTGACATCGTGATATCGAAGGGCGGGTAATCGGGGTTCGAGATGCCGAGAGTCAGTTCACGTTGACCGCGTACCCATTGCCATTGGCTGCTGTCCAGCTTTACGTCCATGTGCGCCGGGCTCGAGCGACCGAGCAGTGTGTAATGTTCGGCCGCATGAAGGCTGGCCTGAGCACTCCAGCCCATGCACAGGCCTGTGGCCAGTATTAATAATTGTCTGAAGCGCTTGGGCATCCGTTTTCTCACACTAGCGCGTTGCGTTTTGCCATCTCGATAAGTTCTACCAAGGTTCTTGTTTTTAGTTTTTGCATCAGTCGCGTTTTGTAAGTACTGACGGTTTTGTTACTGAGAAACATACCCTTGGCTATTTCCTTGTTGGAACGGCCCTGGGCAAATAACTGCAATACCATCAGTTCGCGGTCATTGACCAACTTGAACAGCTCCAGCTCGTTGGTCTGTCCATCTTCACGAACTGCGCACGTCAACGCCTGGCTGGGAAAGTAATTGTAGCCGGATAATACCGCTTTCACCGAACTGAGCAGCTCGCTAAGGTCTTCCTGCTTGCACACATAACCCGAGGCACCCGATTGCATGCAGCGAATGGCAAACAGGTTGGGGGTTTGCGACGTCAGCACCAGAATCTTGGAGGACAGCCCCATCGTATTGAAGCGCGCCAGTACCTCAAGGCCGTCGAGCTTGGGAATGCTGATGTCGAGAATGATCAGGTCAGGCATGCATTCGCGAACCATTTGCATCGCGTCGACGCCATTATCGGTTTCGCCCACCACTTCGTAATTTTCGTTTTCCAGAAGCATTCTGACCGCCATCCGGATAACCGGATGGTCGTCGATGATAAAAACTGAGTTCATATTCCATTCCATAACAAGCAGTGAAGAAAGCGCGCACCTTAGCTCAGATGTTCGGGCAGGCACATAAAGAGACTTGCTCGGCAGGCATATATAGGAAAAGTCCTACAATAATTAGCGTATCGGAGTACGTAAAAGCCTACGTTGAACACAAGTGTGTTTAAACGTTAACGCTTATTTCAGTGTGTATTTGGTTATTGAGGCACGGGGTGTTTATTACTTTATGGAATCATCATTCATGTGCGTTGATGATTTCCTACGAGACTGAACGTGAATTCACAAACGACGCGGTTTTGTATCAATTGACGTTTACATAGTTGCCAGACATTTCTGAAGTGGCTTGAAGCAGGATTTGTCCATGTCACTCAGGACCGTGTCCCAGCAAGCGACTGAGGTCAGGGCCATGCAGGGGTTTGCTCAGGCAGCCGAGCAGAGGCAGGTCGCGCTGCGCGGCAAGTTGCTGAATGTTTTCAAGCTGTACATCGGGCAGGCCGCTGAGAAGAATGGCCCGGCGTAACAAGCCTTGACGGGTCGCCTCGTCGATCAGGTCAAGGCCTGACATATCCGGCAGGCACTGATCGCACAGTAAAAGCCCGTAGGGCTCCGGGCTGCGTTGCATGGCGGCCATGGCCTCTGCGGCGGTGAGGGCGGGAGTCAGCAGAAAATAGCCCTGATTGTTGAGCAGCACCTGAGTGGCGATCAGTTGAAACGGGTGATCTTCCACCAGGAGGATGCGCAGGCTGTGTGTGGACATGAGTTTTCCGGAAAGGCCCTGGCGAGAGGTTCAGGCCTCGCAGACGGCGTGCGGACCGTTAGTATCGCAGGCGGATGGATGACGAGCCGGAGTGGCATTTGAAGTGGCTGTAATTATTGAGGGATGCAAGAAAAGCTGCGATAGGACTCGTCTGACATGCATGTAGGGCCTGTCTGAGTTTTGCAGGGCAATCAGGTATGACCAGCGTTGTATCTGCCTACGCTCAGGTACTCGGCTGGTCTATCAAGGCTAAATCTGTCCGGAGCGGCCGGTCATTTCCCGGGCCATTTCACTGGCATAGCTGTCGGTCATGCCGGCGATGAAGTCGATCATGCGCAGGAACGAGGCATGCAACGGTGCCTTGGGATCCGGCGCGCTGTTGCCCAGCAGGTCGAGGATACGTCGATGCTTGAAGGACGGCGTCCTGCCGCCAAACTGTTCGACCGCTGCACCGCAAAAAGCGTTGAGGAGAATTTCCAGGGTGGTGTAGGCGCCTATTTCATGCAGCGTTTTGCGCTTGTCCTGAAAGATTTTCTTGCGCGCCATGTCCTTGGCGTTCAGGACGCAGCGCTTGGCCGGACCGTGCATGTGTTCCACCAGATCCCCGGGCAGCGTGCCCGCAAGCAGGGCGTCCTGTTGTTCGACGAATGCTCTGGCCGCTGCGTTGGTCAGGTGCTCGATGGCCTTGCCGCGCAGGATGGCCAGCTTGCGCCGCCGTGAGTCGCCAGGGCCCAGTTGCCGATAGGTTTCCGGAAGATCATCGCCGACCAGTCCAAGCAGAAGTGACTCAACTTCCGCGTACTCCAGCAGGTCCATCTCCAGGCCGTCTTCCAGATCGATCAGGGCATAACAGATGTCATCGGCGGCTTCCATCAGATAGACCAGTGGATGGCGCGCCCAGCGTTGTTCCTCAAGTTGCGGCAAACCCAGCTTGCCAGCGATCTGCTCAAGGATCGGCAGTTCGCTCTGATAGCAGCCGAACTTGTGCTTCTTGTAGCCCAGCGAGTCTGCGTGGCGCGCGGTCCACGGGTATTTGAGGTAAGTGCCCAGTGTGGCGTAGGTCAGGCGAGTGCCGCCGTCGAACTGGTGGTATTCCAGCTGCGTAAGGACTCGGAATCCCTGGGCATTGCCCTCGAAATTGAGAAAGTCATTGCGCTCGGTCTCACTCATCGCGTCGAGCCAGCCACGTCCGGCAGCCTGATTGAACCAGTTGCGAATTGCGTCTTCGCCCGAATGGCCGAACGGAGGGTTGCCTATGTCATGTGCCAGGCAGGCAGATTGTACAACCATGCCCAGGTCGCTCGGTTCGCACCAGTCGGGCAGGGCAGTGCGCAGGGTTTCGCCAACGCGCATGCCCAGTGAGCGGCCGACGCAGCTGACTTCCAGCGAGTGAGTCAGACGGGTATGAATATGGTCGTTGCTGGACACCGGATGGACCTGGGTCTTGCGTCCCAGGCGGCGAAATGCACCGGAAAAGATGATCCGGTCATGGTCCTTGTGAAACGGACTGCGTCCCAGCTCTTCGGGGCTGTGCAGGGTCTTGCCAAGTCGTTCGCGGTTAAGCAGGGTTTGCCAATCCAAGGCGTGCACTCCGTCAGTAATGTTGGCTGTAGCTTCCCGGTTCGGCACGCCTGCCGCAAGGCCTGACGCGCGGACAGAGAGAAACAGGGGCTGTTAAAAAGCAAATGCCCGCCCCGGAGCACCGGAGCAGGCATTTGTCGCGAGGTTCGATTCACGCAAAAAGTCTGGCGTAATCAGAGCCTGCGGTTGCGGTTCTGAATGGCGCGACTCTGCATGGCGACCTTGATCAGTGGCGTCAGCGTGATGCCGAGCTTCAACAGGCGACCCAGCAGGCTGGTGCGTCCGGTCTTGGCACGTTTGCCGCTCAGAAACCCCAGCAGGGCGACCGAGCCCACGCCCCAGAGTGGCGCGTGGCGAAAGCCGAGCGCGCTTTTCCAGTCATGGCGGATCCCGCGAAAGCGTTGCAACGGCTGTAACAGTTGCGTCGATTCGTGACGAATTTCCTGACGGTGCATCTCCATGCGCAGGCGGATCAACGCCTTGCGCAGTTCCCGACGGGTATTGCTCTGGTGCGACTTGGGTTCACTCATGGCATCAATCGCTCGCGGTCGTTGGCCAGCTCTTCAAGGGTTGCGTGAAATGGCGACGACTCATCGAAAATCGCGGCCTTGAGGCGCAACCCGCAGAAGATGGCGGCCAGCAGGTAGAACGTGCACAGGCCGACGATACCCGCCAGGCGATAGCTGTCCCACAGAACGATCAGCAACAAGGCCGAGAGCCCGGTGAGCAGCAGCAGACCGAAAACCAGCGCCAGTCCCGCGAACAGCAGCAGGCTCACGGTGCGTGCCTTCTGCTCCTGCAATTCGATGCCGAACAGTTCGACGTGCGTGTGCAGCAGGCCAAGGAATGCAGCGCCAAGACGCCGCGGTGAAGAGCCCGGAGTTCCCTCGGGCGGTGCTGATTCCGTTCCCAGAGTCATGATGTTAGCGCCTTGTAGCCAGCAGACCGATCAGAAAGCCGACACCTGCGGCGATACCGACTGATTGCCAGGGGTTGTTCTGAACGTAATCTTCGGTCGCGATCACAGCAGCCTCACCGCGCTCGCGAAGCGAGTCTTCAGTGGTCTTCAGGGTTTCCTTGGCACGTAGCAGGCTCTCACGAATCTGGGCACGCAATTCATCGGCCTGATCACCTGCCAGCGATGCGGTATGCGCCAGCAATTTCTCAGTGTCGGCAACCAGTACCTGGAAGTCGGCTCTCAGGATTTCCTGAGCATTCTGTGCGGTTTGGCGGGCCATGATTTTCTCCGTTTGGGTGGCATATGGATGTTTCGAGTACAGGTGATTCCTGAAGGTTCACTTCGATTGCCGTCTGTTGTCCAATCAGGCTGTGGGCTGCCGCTGCACCTTACTCCAAAAGTATCTGTCAGGAAAAACCGCAACGTGTTGAAGATTGGGGTTCCGTATTTCTGGCCATTGGCTATGCTCCACACGCGTGATCACGTGCATGGCGCGCGATATAAGAGCTGAATGGAGAGAGGCATGGAGCGGCTGTATTCCCTGCAGGGGCTCAGGGGCATAGCTGTCCTGGGTGTGGTGTTGTTTCACATGATGTCGGTAGAGAGCAAGTTTTCCGGTGGCGACATCCTTCTGCCGCCGCTGCTCGATTTTTTTCAGTTGGGTGTCGATCTGTTCTTCGTCATCAGCGGTTTCGTGATGGTGATTGTCAGCCGTGGCCGTTTCCAGAGCGGAGTCGAGGCGCGGCGCTTTCTGTTCAACAGGGTGTCGCGGATCTACCCCACGTACTGGCTGTACTTTTTTATTACGCTGGCGGTGTACCTGGTGCAGCCGGGCATGGTCAACAGCGGGCATGGGTCTTCCAACTTGCTCATGTCGTTCCTGCTGCTGCCCAACGATAAAGTGCTGCTGGTGATGGTGGCCTGGTCGCTGCTGTTCGAACTGTGGTTCTACGTTGTGTACTCCGGCTTTCTGTTGTTTCGTGAACGCAGCGTGCCACTTTTGCTCGGCGGCTGGGCGCTGATCATTGTTGTGTTCAACGTGCTGGCCGACTGGCAGGACTATTCGCCCGCACTGAAGATCATCCTGCATCCCTATGCCCTTGAATTCATTCTTGGTGCAGCGCTGGCATTGTTCTTTTATGGTCGGCACAGCACGCGCGTGCCGACAGCTGCCGTCCTTGCGTCGTTGGGAGGTGCGCTGCTGCTGGGTGTGCCCCTGATCGGTTACTTCCGGTTATACGACAGTCAGGGCTTGCTGCGCATGCTCATGGTCGGAGCGACGTTCGGCCTGCTGGTGCTGACCCTGGCGCTGCTTGAACGGCGTCGACAACTGGTTGTGCCTGGGTTTCTGGTCGCTGTGGGCGACATGTCCTATACGATCTATCTTTCTCATCTGCTGGTGCTGGGGGTGATCGGGCGGGTATGGAGCCTGGTCGGTGCCTGGCCCGAAAGCTATCTGGACAACCTGTTTTTCGCGCTGCTGATGATGGCGGCAGCGGTATGTTACGGCTGGGTCGGTTACCGTTGTTTCGAGAAACCGGTATTGGACCGCGCCAACGCGTTCAGCAAGACGCATTTCCGGATGTCGACGTGATCCCCGGGTGCGCCTAGAATAATTTTCGGTCGTAGAGGATTTGCCGAGGATCAATTCATGCCGCCCGAATGCCAGCTGTTCAGCACCCTGGGATGCCCGCTGTGCGAGGTTGCCGAAGCGGTTTTACTGCCGTTCGCCATCGAGCACGGCCTGCTGGTTGAGCTGGTCGACATCTGCGAGGATGAGCAACTGCTTGAGCGCTACGAGTTGCGCGTTCCGGTGTTGCGTCGAGTCGACACGGGTGATGAGCTGGACTGGCCATTTGACGCGCCTCAGGTGGCGTCGTTTCTGAGCCGCTGAGCTGCCTTGTCGTTGAGCTGCATTCCCTTTCACTTACCGGACACGACGCGCAGTGAATATCGATACACGCATCAAATTTCGCCACCTGGTCTGCTTTCTCGAAGTGGCCCGGCAGGGCAGCCTGGCGCGTGCCTCCGACGTTCTGGCGATCAGTCAGCCTGCGCTGTCAAAAAGTCTCAAGGAACTGGAAACCCTGCTGGCCACCACCTTGTTTGTGCGCAGCAAGAGCGGTGCGGCGCTGACCGAAGCGGGCGTGGCATTCATGCGTTTCGCCGGGCCGAGCGTCCAGGCCCTGCGTGAAGGTGTCAGCAGCCTGCGCTCGGGGGAGCACGAAACTGTCACCGCCCGGCTGGGCGTGCTGTCCACGGCTGAAAGCCTGTTGGTTCCGGAGGTGGTCCATCGTCTGCACGAGCGCCACCCCGCGCTGATCGTCAGCGTGATGACCGGGCCCAGCGCGTATCTGCTGTCGCAATTGAGGGTAGGGGAACTGGATCTGGTGGTCGGGCGCATGACAGACAGCCCGCAGATTCAGGGCCTGACGTTCGAGCATCTGTACAACGAGTCGATGACGCTGGTGGTGCGCAACGATCACCCGTTACTGGCCGCGCCGCTCAAGCCTGAAAGTCTGGAGCAATTCCCGCTGGTGCTGCCGCTGGCGGGCACCACCATCCGCAAGTTTGCCGACAGTCTGTTCGTACAGTGCGGTATCCGCATGCCACGTCAGCGCCTTGAAACACTCTCGCTCACCCTGAGCCGCCGCTATGTGCAGTGCAGCGATGCGGTGTGGATCGCGCCACTGGATGCTGTGTCGCTGGAGTTGAAAGGCGGCACGCTGGTGGAGCTGGACATGGGTATTCGTGAGCCGGGCGGCTCGGTCGGTTTGTGCAGCAACCCGGCTTTGCCGCTGACACGCGCGGCGCAATGGTGTGTGGATGAGCTACGAGGCGTCGGAGAGACCTACCGCAAAGCGCAGTATGCATAACCATTTGGTTATGGATGGCCGGTTTTATTTCAATTCTCTGTAAGTATGGATCGCGCGACACTTCGCCGCAGCCTGTAGCGCATGTGACCCACGCCTGCGCGCCCCATAAGAAAAACGAGGAGAACGCCATGTCTGCCGCGGACAACAGCCGCTTCGTCATTCGTGACCGAAACTGGCATCCAAAAGCTCTCACCCCTGATTACAAGACCTCAATCCTGCGCTCGCCGCGTCAGGCGCTGGTCAGTATCCCGCAGTCCATTTCCGAAACCACCGGCCCGGATTTCTCACATTTGAAGTTTGGCCAGCACGACAACGATCTGCTGCTCAATTTCAACAACGGCGGGCTGCCCATCGGTGAGCGTATCCTGCTGGCCGGGCGGGTCTGCGATCAGTACGGCAAGCCGATTCCGCACACGTTGGTGGAGATCTGGCAAGCCAACGCCGGTGGGCGTTACCGCCACAAGCGCGATGCCTATCTGGCGCCCATCGATCCCAATTTTGGCGGTGTCGGACGTGCACTGACCGACAGCGAAGGCAATTACAGCTTCCGCACCGTCAAGCCAGGCCCTTACCCGTGGCGCAACGGTCCCAATGATTGGCGCCCGGCGCACATTCATGTGTCGATCAGCGGGCCGTCGATTGCCACACGCCTGATCACCCAGCTGTATTTCGAAGGCGATCCGCTGATTCCGATCTGCCCGATCGTCAAGGCCATCGCCAATCCGGACGCCGTGCAGAGCCTGATTGCCAGGCTCGACCTGGGCATGGGCAACCCGATGGATTGCCTGGCGTACCGCTTTGATATCGTGTTGCGCGGCCAGCGCAAGACTCACTTCGAAAATTGCTGAGGAGGCCCGACATGCCCGTTCAATTGCTGCAGGAAACCCCTTCGCAAACCGCTGGCCCTTACGTCCACATCGGTCTGGCACCGCAAGTGGCTGGCAATCCGACCCGCGAGCTGGAAATCTGGAACGAGATGGCCAGGCCCGAGGCACCCGGCGAGCATATCGTGCTGCTGGGCAACGTCTTCGACGGCAACGGTCATCTGATCCGCGATGCCTACCTGGAATTCTGGCAGGCCGACCATCAGGGCGCGTATCACAGCGAATTCGACCCGGACAGGCCGTTCAACGGCTTTGGTCGCACGGCTACCGCGGACGATGGTCAATGGATCCTCAAGACCGTCAAGCCAGGCTCGGCGCGCAATGCGGCGGGTGTGCCGATGGCGGCGCACATCAATGTCTCGCTGTTTGCCCGCGGTATCAATATTCATCTGCAGACGCGGCTGTATTTCGACGACGAAGCCCAGGCGAATGCGCAGGACCCGGTGCTCAATCTGATCGAGCAGCCCCCGCGTCGCGAAACCCTGGTGGCGCGCCGTTGCACGCACGAGGGGCAGACGGCCTATCGTTTTGATATCCGTGTGCAGGGTGAAGACGAGACAGTGTTTTTCGATTTCTGAATCGCTTGTCGATTCAGAAATCAATGTGCGTGCGTTTCAAGGCGCCTGCATCGGTAGGCGACCCTATAAAAATAAAAGGACACCTTCATGACGCTTTCCGCCAGCAGCCCTGCGTCGAGTACGCTCGACGTTCAGGCCTTCATCAATGCGCAACCGCTGTCCGGCTATCAATGGCGAGTGGTTGCGCTGTGTTTTCTGATCGTGTTTCTCGATGGCCTCGATACTGCCGCAATGGGTTTCATTGCACCCGCGCTCAGCCAGGACTGGGGCATCGACCGGGCCAGTCTGGGGCCGGTGATGAGTGCCGCGCTGATCGGCATGGTGTTCGGTGCGCTGGGTTCCGGCCCGCTGGCCGACCGGTTCGGCCGCAAGGTGGTGCTGGTGGTCGCGGTATTCCTGTTCGGACTGTTCAGCCTGGCATCTGCCTACAGCAGCAACATTGATCAACTGCTGGTATTACGCCTTCTCACCGGGCTGGGGCTCGGTGCCGCGATGCCCAATGCCACCACGTTGCTGTCGGAATACACCCCGGAACGGCTCAAGTCGTTGTTGGTGACGAGCATGTTTTGCGGTTTCAATCTGGGCATGGCCTGCGGCGGTTTTGTCTCAGCCAAGCTGATCCCCAGCATGGGCTGGCACAGCCTGTTGATGCTGGGCGGTATCCTGCCCATCCTGCTGGCGGCGGTGCTGATGGTCTGGCTGCCGGAGTCGGCGCGGTTTCTGGTGGTACGCAATCGCGGTGCAGAGCGGATTCGCAAAGTGCTGGCACCGATTGCGCCGAAGGCGCTGGCTGGCATCACCGATTTCAGCGTTCCTGAACAGAAAACGGTCAGTAGCCGCAACGTGCTGAAAGTGATTTTCTCCGGTACATACAGCGCTGGCACGCTGTTGCTGTGGCTGACGTATTTCATGGGCCTGGTGATCGTCTACCTGTTGACCAGCTGGCTGCCGACGTTGATGCGCGACAGTGGCGCGAGCATGGAGCAATCGGCGTTCATCGGTGCGCTGTTCCAATTCGGCGGGGTACTGAGTGCAGTGGGAGTCGGCTGGGCAATGGATCGTTACAACCCGCATAAGGTCATTGGTCTGGCCTATGCGCTGGCGGGGGTGTTCGCCTGGCTGGTCGGGCAGAGTCTGGGCAATGTCGCCCTGTTGGCCACGCTGGTGCTGCTGGCCGGTATGTGCATCAACGGCGCACAGTCGGCAATGCCGTCACTGGCAGCGCGTTTCTACCCCACTCAGGGGCGTGCAACGGGGGTGTCGTGGATGCTCGGGATAGGTCGCTTCGGTGCCATTCTCGGTGCCTGGGCCGGTGCCACCCTGCTGGGCCTTGGCTGGAGCTTCGAGCAAGTGCTGACGGCGCTGGTGGTCCCGGCCGCCCTGGCCGCGATAGCGGTACTGATCAAGGGCTGGGTCAGTCATTCGGACGCTACCTGAAACCTTTCAATCTGGAGTGGTGATGTGAACAGAGCGAGCAATCAACTTTTCGATGCCTACTTCATGCAACCCGAAATGCGCGAGATCTTTTCGGATGAAGGCCGGGTACAGGGCATGCTCGATTTCGAGGCTGCGCTGGCGCGGGCACAGGCACGCGTCGGCCTGATCCCGCCCGAGGTGGTCGCCGACATCGAGCTGAGCTGCGACGCACGGCTGTTCGATTTCGACGCGCTGGCAATTGCCATCGGCAGCGCCGGCAATTCGGCGATTCCGCTGGTCAAGGCGCTGGGCAAACAGATTGCCGCACGCAGCGCTGAAGCCGAGCGCTACGTGCACATGGGCGCGACCAGTCAGGATGTGATGGACAGCGGTCTGATCCTGCAACTGCGTCGAGCCATCGTACTGCTTGAGCATGATCTTGCTCGACTGGCCGATGCGATGGCTGAGCAGGCACAGCGTCATGCTGGCACGCCGCTGGCTGGACGCACCTGGCTGCAACAGGCCACGCCGGTCACCCTGGGGATGAGAATTGCCGGCTGGCTGGGCGCGGTCACTCGTCATCGACAGCGCTTGAACGAGATCAAACCACGCCTGCTGTGCCTGCAGTTCGGCGGTGCTTCCGGCAGCCTCGCGGCGCTGGGCGATCAGGCGTTTTCGGTGGCCGAAGCGCTGGCCGGTGAATTGCAACTGGCGTTGCCCGAGCAGCCCTGGCACACCCAGCGTGACCGACTGGTAGAGTTTGCCGGTCTACTGGGCCTGATCGCCGGTAGCCTCGGCAAACTGGGGCGCGACGTGAGCCTGCTGATGCAGACCGAAGTAGGCGAGGTCTTCGAGCCTTCGGCCCCGGGCAAGGGCGGATCTTCGACCATGCCACACAAGCGCAACCCGGTTGGCGCTGCCGTCATGATCAGTACAGCCACCCGCGCCCCGGGGCTGGTCGCCACCATGTTCGCGGCCATGCCGCAGGAGCATGAACGCAGTCTGGGCCTGTGGCATGCCGAGTGGGAGACCTTGCCGGAGCTGTGCTGCCTGGTTTCCGGTTCGCTGCAGCAGGCGTTGCAGGTGCTACCCGGCCTGCAGGTCGATGCCGAGCGTATGGCGATCAATCTGCAGTCCACCAAAGGACTGGTGCTCGCCGAGGCAGTGAGCATTGCGCTGGCTCAGCGTATCGGCCGCGATGCTGCCCACCATCTGGTTGAACAGTGCTGCCGGCGTGCGGTGGAGCAGGGCGCGCATTTGCGTCAGGTGCTCGGCGAAACCCCGCAGATCAGCGAGCAGTTTTCTTCCGACGAGCTGGATCGACTGCTCGATCCGGCCCATTACCTTGGCCAGGCTCGCCATTGGGTCGAGCGTGCCGTGGCTGAACACACAAGGATTTCCCGATGACCGAAGACGAACGTTACCAAGCCGGCATGCACGTACGCCGCGCAGTGCTGGGCGATGCGCATGTCGATAACAGCCTGAGCAAACTGACGCCGTTCAATGAAGAATTCCAGGAGATGATCACCCGTCACGCCTGGGGTGATATCTGGACACGTCCAGGGTTGCCGCGCCACACGCGCAGTCTGATTACCATTGCGATGTTGATCGGCATGAATCGCGAGGGCGAATTGCGCCTGCACCTGAAGGCCGCAAAAAACAACGGCGTGACCCGTGAAGAGATCAAGGAAGTGCTGATGCAGAGCGCTATCTACTGCGGCATTCCGGCCGCCAATGCGACGTTCCACCTGGCTGAAGCGGTATGGGATGAAATGGGCGTGGAGTCGTTGAAGGAGGATTGAAAAGTCGCATGACAAGGAGCGCTGCAGCGAAATGTCATGCCTTACCCGCGTTCACTGCCCATATGAAAGCGCTGTTTTATCACGAAGTCGGGCCTGAATCTCACTGACTCGCAGAACCAGCGCGTAGCGCCACAAAGAGGACGCAGAGCGTCCAGAACTGCATGCCGACGCGGAGCGTCGGCACGATAGTCAGTTGGATTTCTGTATAACGATGAGTGATCAACCGTGGCGGCGTTCTTTGTTTTTAGAGCAGCGACAGCGGGTAGCTGACGATCAGGCGGTTTTCGTCGAACTGGTTGGTGTTGTAGTCACGACGCATGGTCGAGTTGCGCCATTTGAGCGACAGGCTTTTGAACGCGCCACTCTGGAACACGTACGCCAGCTCGGTTTCCCGTGCCCACTCTTCGCCGTCGGTGATAGCGCCGGTGTGTACATTGTCGCCGCTGATGTAGCGGTTCATCAGGGTCAGGCCGGGTGCGCCCAGGGCTGCGAAGTCGTAGTCATGGCGCAACTGCCAGGATTTTTCCTTGGCATTGTCGAAGCTGGAGTTGTAACTGTCGTTGGCCAGTGTACCGCCGCTGGTGCCGTTGACGCGCATCCAGGCGCTGTCGCCGCTGACCTTCTGCAAACCCAGGTAAAAGGTGTTACCGCCGTGCCGTGCCGAGAGCATCGCTGACCAGGTCTTGTTGTCCAGATCCCCGGCCAGCGACTGGCCATCGTCCTTGCCCTGGAAGTAGCCAAGGTTGGCACCCAGCGTCCAGCTGCCCAGCGGCTGGCTGTGCAGCAGGTTGAAATATTGCTGGTGGTAGATGTCTTCAAGCTCGGCGTACCAGACCCCGACCTGAGTGCGTTTGTCGTTGAAAACGTACTCGCCGCCGCCGAAGTTGAAACGGTCTGAGGTGAACGCTGAGCGGCCGTTCAAGGACATGTCTTCCATGCTGGCGTCGTTGCGCGGGCTGTTGCCACGGAACTGGCCGCCGTACAGGGTCAGCCCGTCGATCTCCTTGGAGGTGATTTGCCCGCCCTGAAAGGTTTGCGGCAGCGAGCGGCCGTCATCCGAGCGCAGGATCGGCAACACGGGCATCCACTCGCCGACCTTCAATTCGGTCTTCGAGAAGCGCGCCTTGCCCGCCACGGCCAGTCGCCCGAAGTCGTCGGCCGGGCGTCCATCGCTGTGGATCGGCAGCAATTGCGTGCCGCGCGTTCCCTTGCCGCCGTCTAGCTTGAGCGAGTAGAGGCCCAGTGCATCCACGCCAAAGCCAACGGTGCCTTGGGTGAAGCCGGAGCGGGCATCGAGGATGAAGTTCTGCGTCCACTCCTCGGCGTAGTTCTGTGCGTTGGCCGGGTCGACGAAGTTGCGGTTGATGTAGAAGTTGCGTAGGTTCAGATTGACCTTGGCGTCTTCGACGAATCCGGCGCTGTTGCCGCTGATGGGCGTCAGGCTTGCAGCGACGGCCGCTGACAGGCCGCAAAGGATTTTGCAGGGGGAATTCACGCGCATGGAGCAGACCTTTTTTGTAGTTATTGAGTCGTGTAGCTGGCTGAGATAGTGAAAGGACGGAAGGTGCCGTGCAATTGTGAAATAACTGTTTCGGGCGATTATCGAACGTTAATGAACCGGTTCGAACATTTTGTAGGGGACGTTGCAAACGCTTGTGCGATGCTCACTGGTCTGTTGATACGGCTCTGTAAATATAGGCAACGTGCTCTGGCGTTTTCGGCCATGGCGTCCGGCTGCTGAAACTTGAACAAGGAAGCGCGATGAGCACTGCCAGTACGCCTTTGTCCGGCGTCAACCAGCCCCTGAAAGGGATTGGTTTCATTCTTCTGGCGACTTTTCTGTTCGCCAGTCACGACACACTCTCCAAGTACCTGTCCGGCTTCTATCCGATCATTCTGGTGGTCTGGGCGCGCTATCTGGTGCACACGCTGCTCATGGCCTGCATCTTCATGCCATCGGCGGGGTTGCGCGTGCTGCGTACCAAGCGTCCCGGCTTGCAGGCATTGCGTGCGCTGGCGCTGTTGGGCACCAGTCTGCTGTTTACCAGCAGCCTGATGTTCATCCCGCAGGCAGAGGCGACGGCGGTCAACTTTCTTGCGCCGTTGCTGGTCACAGCACTGTCGGTGCCGTTGTTGCATGAGCGTGTGACGCGCGGGCAGTGGGTTGCGGTGGTTGTCGGGTTTATCGGGGTGATGATCATCATTCATCCGGGGGGCGAGCTGTTTACCCCGGCGATTCTGCTGCCGCTGTCGTCAGCCTTGTGCTTTGCGCTGTATCAACTCCTGACGCGGCTGGTCAGCCCGTTCGACAGCCCGACCACCAGCAACTTTTTTGCCGGGCTGTTCAATACCCTGTTGATGAGCGCGCTGGTGCCGTTCTTCTGGGAAGTGCCTGCGCTTAAACATCTGCCGTTTCTGCTGGCGCTGGGGGCATGTGGTATGTCGGCCCACTTGCTGCTGACCCAGGCCTTCCGCTTCGCCGCCCCGGCCATGCTCGCACCGTTCAGCTATTGCCAGATCGTGTTTGCCGGGCTGCTGGGTTTCGTGGTGTTCGACCACATGCCATCACCGACCGCACAGGCAGGCATCGCCATCATCTGCCTAAGCGGCCTGGCGGCGGCTTGGCAACAGCGGCGCAAGGGTGGGTGATGAGCTGTTCCCTCGCACGAATACACAAATCTAACTGACTATCGTGCCAATGCTCCGCGTTGGCATGCAGTTCGTGACGCTCTGCGTCATATCTGTACCGCAGCACAACGTAGTGTCTTGCGCGCAATCACTGTGCATAGATAAAGCGCTTTTTTATCGCGGTGGCACTGACGACGCAGAGTGCGACCTTAGTGACGGCTGAGTCCTGGCGCTGATCCGGGGGTAGCCTGGCAG
>NZ_LKEK01000059.1:0-69277 GCF_001466905.1 Pseudomonas sp. ICMP 3272 | reverse complement strand
CATGTCGCTAGAATTCATCAGAAACTAGATAAAGTTAGGGTGATTACGGCCTTTCGTGATCATTTAAATGATAGCGCGATTTCAGGGTGGATAGAGGGTGCACTGAGTGATATTGATACGTTTGTAAAGTGATTTTTTGACTATTGATTGGTTTTGCAGAGTGAATGATATAGTTAGCGCGTCAAGTGAAATGGCGTGCTGTTTAGCCTTCGAGCTAATATAAGGCTGCTGGCGTGATATGAAAAATATGATCAAAGGGCGGTTGCAGGAACCGAGTGCAACACGATCGTTGAGTTGACCCGACCGGTGCATTGATTGCCGGTAACAATCTGGTCAACGCCGGCCTGATAGAAGCTGGTAACCGGCTCGATCTGCTCGCGGGCAATGACCTGATCAACACTGCTGGCGGCATCATCACAGGCCATGATGTCTCACTGACCGCGATCAACGACGACGTCATCAACAAAGGCAGCGTGCTGGAAAGCGGCCGCGACATGACCATCCAGGCCAGCCGCGACGTCACCATCGCCCCGACCGAAGTCACCAACAGCCTGTTCAGTGGCTGATCTCAGCTTTACAGCATTCATATGCTCATAGTGTTTTATTATTCCTGTGAAGATCTCCACAACCAAACAGCAATCTGCGGTGAACTCCAACCTCCCCCCCGCAGCGCTGTCCGACAACAAACGTCCGTTAAAACGGAGCCCAAGGCACCACTGATTTCATCGGTACAAACGCTGCCGTGCAATCGACCGGCGCGCCGTCACCTGGACTGCCGGACACCGTGACGTCGTCTTTTATCGAAGGCACCAGTTTGTTGAAGAAGCTTACCGGCCCTGGGCCAATTGTGAAGTGGGTGGCGGTAAGCGCTGTGAAGGCTGGTTGAGCGCCGTCAAAGACAACGTTGTCCAGCGTGATCAGAATCGGCCGTTTCTGGCCATTGTCGCTGTAGCCGGCGAAGGTCATCTTGCCGCCACCGAATCGCGGACTGTTCAGGTAGTGGAAGCCCTTCACTGTGATGTCGCTGAGATCGGGGTACGAGGTTCCGCTGGCACTGCCGTAGTTGGTGTCGAACACCAGCGGGAATTTGACGTTGCGCATGCATACATTTTCGTAACGGATACCGTCTACCTTTCCACCGTTCTTGGCGCTCGTCTTTATTCTTAGCCCGATGCCGTCCTGGCTGTCTCCGCCATCTGCCGCCAAATCCACAACGCTGACATTGTGTACGCCGCCGTTGGTTTCACTGCCGATGGACAGGCCGTGGCCATAATAAAAATGATTGTGCGCGAACATCAGGTCCCGGCTCCCGGAGATCCGGCTGGACTTTATCGCTACGTTGTCATCACCTGTGCTGATGTAGGAGTAGGCCAGCAATACTTTGTTCGATTGACCGGGGTCGAAGCCATCGGTGTTCTTCACGGTTTCCGGGGTAAAGCAGGTCCCTGGGGTCTTCTGGTCGGGCGTCGAGCCGCTCGGGCAGTGGTAGCCTTCTACACTGTAGACCCGGCTTGGATTCAGAATCTTGATCCCCCAGACAGTCACCCCGGTCACGCCGTCAGTCACAATGTTGAAGTCCGGAGCGTTTTGCAGCGTCAGCCCCTGGATAACGAAGTCCGTTCCGCCACTGACCTGTATAAGGCGCGGTTTTTGTTGATAAACGTTCGACAAGGTCTTCTGGTAAACAAGGTCCCACCAGCTGCGCAGATTGGCATTCGCCCCGGCGGTAAGCAGACTGCCGCCGCGACCATCTATAACGCCTTTGCCTATGACGCCGCTGGAGTGGGTGTTTTTCGCTGAAATCAGTGAGCTGCAGGCATCCTGATTGGCAATCGTAGTGACGCCGCAAGTGCCTTTGCCATTGTCGTAGTCCTTGGGGTTACGTGACGCAAACAGCGTTACGCCTTCGTCTATCCAGAGCGTGACGCCGGATTTCAATTGCAGAGGCCCGCTGAGGAATGCCGAGTTGTCGCCTTCACCTTTGACAAGCTGTACGGCTTGTCCGGCAGCACACCCATTGATTGCATTCTGGATATTCTCCTGGTCAGGCCTGGAGTCGAGCGCCGAACTGTCAGCGCTGTCCAGCGAGCCGTCTCTGGGAGTCAGGTGCGCTTGAAGTTGCTTGCAGACTGGCGGGCTGGGCGGCTCGCTTATGGTGCCCCATGGTGTCACCACGGCTGCCTCGCTGGCCGCCTGCGCGGGCAGGATGAAAGTCAGTGACATGGCCACGGAAGCGGCCATCCAGGAGGTCTGCCGAAAAGTGTTGATGGCGAATTGTAGGGGACCTGGCATCTATGAGACCTGTGATAGTGAGTAACCATGTTGGGTCGGCCAAGATATTTTAGAGATGTGTCAAATAGAAAGGCGCTACAAATTATTTC
The DNA here is from genome assembly GCF_001466905.1 of Pseudomonas sp. ICMP 3272. Classification (NCBI taxonomy): domain Bacteria; kingdom Pseudomonadati; phylum Pseudomonadota; class Gammaproteobacteria; order Pseudomonadales; family Pseudomonadaceae; genus Pseudomonas; species Pseudomonas sp. ICMP 3272. The sequence goes on along the minus strand of NZ_LKEK01000059.1, from coordinate 66,896 downwards.
TTTGTCATGTTCCGCGATTAGTGCATCCGTAGACGGTTTCAAGAACGGTTCTCATCGGCGGTAGCCAATCCAGAAACTTCTGGTAAATCGGTTTTTTGGCGTTAGAATCGGCGCGCCTTCAGAAGTCGGGCCGATATTCACTGAATATCAGCCATATGCTTGATTGCACATGGCGCAGCCTTTGTCAGGCGATGTATGCGTAAAGCTGGAGGGCCTTGGTTGATAAGGGTTTCCGGCTTTTTTATTGCCTGTATTTCGGGTGTAAACTTGCCTTTCGCGCTCTAGCGCCTTCAGGTCCCGCGAACATGACACAGATCTCCGAACGTTTCCTGGTGCAGGCTCATCTCGATGCGAAGCAGCCCAAGGCGTTGAGCCCTACAGAGCAGGCGCGTTACCGAGCCGACATCGCTGCCGAGCTCAAGAAGCAGGACGCCGTACTGGTCGCCCACTATTATTGCGACCCGGTCATTCAGGCCCTGGCCGAGGAAACCGGCGGTTGCGTGGCCGACTCTCTGGAAATGGCCCGCTTCAGCAATAACCACGCTGCCAGCACTGTATTGGTTGCGGGTGTGCGTTTCATGGGCGAAACCGCGAAGATTCTCAACCCGGAAAAACGCGTGTTCATGCCGACGCTCGAGGCCACCTGCTCGCTCGATGTGGGGTGCCCGGTCGATGAGTTTTCCGCGTTCTGCGATCAGCATCCGGAGCGTACCGTGGTGGTGTATGCCAACACCTCGGCAGCGGTCAAAGCCCGTGCGGACTGGGTAGTGACCTCAGGCTGCGCGCTGGAGATCGTCGAAAGCCTGATGGACAACGGCGAGAAAATCATCTGGGCGCCAGACAAGCACCTGGGCCGCTACATCCAGCGTGAAACCGGTGCCGACATGTTGCTGTGGGACGGTGCCTGCATTGTCCACGAAGAATTCAAATCCAAGCAGCTTGAAGACATGAAAGCCTTGTATCCCGAGGCTGCGATTCTGGTTCACCCGGAATCGCCGGAAGCAGTGATCGAGCTGGCTGACGTTGTCGGCTCCACCAGTCAGATGATTGCCGCCGCGCAGCGCTTGCCCAACAAGACGTTCATTGTGGCCACCGACCGGGGCATCTTTTACAAGATGCAGCAGTTGTGCCCGGACAAAATCTTCATCGAGGCGCCTACGGCGGGTAACGGCGCTGCATGCCGAAGCTGTGCACATTGCCCGTGGATGGCGATGAATACGCTTGAGCGCACCTTGCAGTGCCTGCGCGAGGGTAGCAACGAGATATTCGTTGACCCGGCGCTGATCCCCAACGCCGTACGCCCTTTGCAGCGCATGCTGGACTTCACTCAGGCGGCGCGCTTGCGACAAGCGGGCAATGCCTGACAGGCGTAATGAAAAAGCCCGACGCTCTTGCGTCGGGCTTTTTCATTCGGACATCAGTTCATCATGTCCTTGACCATCCGCTCTTGTTCAATCAGATCCTTTTGCCGTGCATCGATGCGTGACGCTAGCTGAAAGTTGTTGGCCGCGCGGCGTTTGGCAAAGTCCAGCTGCTGGATTGCCTGACGGAAATCGCCGACCAGTGCGAAATATTCGGCACGCGCCTGATGCAGGCCGATGGTGTTGCCATTCAGGCCACGGGTTTCCGCTACGACGTACCAGATGTCCGGATCATCCGGCCGGGTCTTGAGCAGCGCTTCAAGGCTTTTTTCGGCTTCGGCGGTGCGGTTCTGCTTGAGCAGCACGTCAATGCGCACGTCATTGAGCGGGTAGCTGCCAGGGTACAGCGTCAGCATGCGATCGACCCGCTGCTGGGCATCGGCAAGGCGGTTATTGGTGATGTCCAGGTCGATCTGCGTCAGATTATAGGTGATGTCGTTTGGCGCTTTTTCGATTAATGGCTTGAGGGTTTCTCTGGCTTCGTTCAGTTGCCCACCCTTGATCTGTGCGATGGCCAGACCATAGCGAGCTGGATCGGATTTCGGATTTTCAACCAGTTGCGCACGAAAACGCTTGGCGGCGATACCAGGTGTTTCTTCGTATATCAACGCAACGCGGGCGCGCATCAGTTGATACAGCAGGCTGTCTTCCTTGCCGCCAGGCTTGGCCTGCTCGGCGCGGTTGCGTGTGTCAGCGATCCGCGATTCGCTCACCGGGTGAGTCAGCAGAAACTCCGGTGGCCTTGCATCAAACCGATACTGACGCATTAAACGCTCGAACATGGTGGGCATGTTGCGCGGGTCATAACCGGCCTTTTCCAGATTGAGAATGCCGATACGGTCGGCCTCCTGCTCGTTCTGGCGCGAAAAGCGACGTTGCTCCTGGATTGCAGCCGCCTGTGAGCCGGCGATGGTGGCGATACCGGCATCACCGGCACCTGCGGCAGCCATGACAATACCCGCCAGCATCGCGGCCATTACCGGCACCTGCATACGCTGCTGGGCCTCCATGCCTCTGGCGAAGTGGCGTTGCGACAAGTGAGCCAGCTCGTGGGCCAGTACCGACGCGTATTCGCCCTCGGTCTGGGCGTTGAGGAACAGGCCGCCGTTGACACCGATGATCCCGCCGGGTGCGGCAAAGGCGTTGAGTTGCGGGCTGTTGATCAGGATGAATTCAAGACGCCGGTCCTGAACCTGGCTGGTCTCGGCCAGGCGGTACACCGAGGTCTCGACGTAGTCCTTGAGTTGCGGGTCTGACAGTTGGGCTACCTGGCCACGCAGCAATCCCAGCCACGCTCGACCCAGGCGGTGTTCCTGTTCGGGGGAGACAATCGAGGAGCTGGCGTCGCCAAGTGAAGGCAGGTCATCAGCCATGCCATGCGTAGCGAACAGGCAAGCGAGGGTGAGCAGTGTAGGACGCAAAAAATTCATGCACGAAGCTCTGGTCAGAAGAACCTGTACTGTAGCTGGCTCAATGGCGTGCTGACCAGAGTGAGGTATTCTTGCCGCCTTATCCGCCATGCCTTTTCGGACATGGTTTGTAATTCGATGTGTCCGCCTGGAGAGAAACGATGTCTGACGCTGTAGTGCGCCCCGAGGTGTGCGACGCCGAACTGGATGCCAGTGGTCTCAACTGTCCGCTGCCTCTGCTGAAAGCCAAGATGGAACTCAATCGTCTGGCCAGTGGCGCGGTGCTGAAGGTGATCGCGACTGACGCCGGATCGCAGCGGGATTTTCGAACTTTTGCCAGACTTTCCGGGCATGAGTTGCTGCATGAAGAGGTCGACGCCGGCACTTATCTTTATTGGCTGCGCAAGGCTTGAACCACCACTGCCGTTTTTTTTTGAAAAGGATGTTTGATGTTCAATGTGCTTCGCAATTGGGTGCAGCGCTACTTCTCCGATGAGGAAGCGGTGGTACTGGCGGTCTTGCTGTTTCTGGCGTTTACCCTTGTCCTGACCCTGGGCGGAATGCTCGCGCCGGTCATTGCGGGGTTGGTGCTGGCCTTCCTGATGCATGGGTTGGTCAGTGTTCTGGAGCGACTGCGCATGCCTGAAATGGCCGCAGTCGGCTTGGTCTTCACGCTGTTCATCGGTGTGCTGCTGCTGTTCCTGCTGGTGCTGGTACCACTGCTCTGGCACCAGTTGATCACGCTGTTCAACGAAGCACCGGGCATGCTTGCCAAGTGGCAGTCTGTACTGCTGTTGCTGCCCGAACGTTACCCGCATCTGGTTTCCGACGAGCAAGTGTTGCTGGCGATCGAAGTCGCCCGTGGTGAAGTGGGCAAGATCGGTCAGTTGGCGCTGACCTTCTCGATCTCCAGCCTGCCATTGCTGGTCAACCTGATGATCTACCTGGTGCTGGTGCCGATTCTGGTGTTCTTCTTTCTGAAGGATCGGCACATGATCGGCCGCTGGGCGCACGGCTATCTGCCTCGCGAGCGTGCGTTGATCAACCGGGTGGCGGATGAGATGAAGCGTCAGATTGCCAATTATATTCGCGGCAAGGTCATCGAGATTTTCATCTGTGGTGGCGTGACCTACATCGCGTTCGCCGCGCTCGGGCTCAACTACGCAGCGCTGCTGGCGATGCTGGTCGGCATATCTGTGGTCGTGCCTTACGTTGGCGCGGTGGTGGTCACAGTGCCGGTGGCGTTGATCGGATTGTTCCAGTGGGGCTGGGGTGATCAGTTCATCTACCTGATGATTGCCCACGGCATCATTCAGGCGCTGGATGGCAACGTTCTGGTGCCGTTGCTGTTTTCCGAGGCCGTCAACCTGCACCCGGTTGCAATCATTTGCGCCGTGCTGCTGTTTGGCGGGCTGTGGGGATTCTGGGGGATCTTCTTTGCGATTCCGCTGGCCACGTTGTTCAAGGCCGTCCTCGATGCCTGGCCGCGTAATGAACCCACTGTGGCACCACTGCTTTAAGCAGCAAGTCTGGATCGTTGCGGCACCTTGCGTGCCGCAACGCTTATCGGAATATCAGCCTTTGTTCAGGGCCTCGGCCTGCGCCAGTACTTCAGCCACATGGCCCGGCACTTTCACGCCGCGCCATTCCTGACGCAGTACGCCTTCCTTGTCGATCAGGAAGGTGCTGCGGTCAACGCCCAGGTATTCCTTGCCATACAGCTTCTTGAGCTTGATGACGTCGAACAACTGGCAGACGGCTTCGTCCTTGTCCGAAATCAGCTCGAACGGGAAAGACTGCTTGGCCTTGAAGTTTTCATGGGTCTTCAGGCTGTCTCGGGAAACACCGAGCACAACCGTATTGGCCGCCTGAAACTGCGCAATATGGTCACGAAAGTCCTGACCCTGCGTGGTGCAGCCGGGCGTGTTGTCTTTCGGGTAAAAATAAATCACGACCTGCTGACCCTTGAGCGCAGACAGCTCTACGGTCTGTCCGCTGGTCGCGGGTGCCTGAAAGTCGGGAACCGGTTGATCTACTGTGACGGTCATGGGAACTCCTTACATTGGGGCTTGTGGGCGCCAGGGTTCGATCAGTGCGTCGAGATTCAGCGCGTCGGCGAAATCGAGGAATTGATCGCGCAGCCAGCTGATCTGTGTGCCTGCAGGCAGTGTCACCGTGAATGTGGCATTAAGCATGGTGCCACCGGTCTGCGGAGCCTGATACGTGTCACAGATCAGATTTTCCAGCTCGACGTTATGGTCAATGAAGAACTGGCACAGCTCATTGATGATGTCCGGGCGGTACGCCGAGCTGACGTAAGCCACGTAGGGCAGGGCTTCCGGGCGGTTCTCCAGAGTAGCGCTGCGCACCACGCTGGTGGTGAACGCATGCTTCTTGGAGAGGCTCGACAGGCCGGTTTCAAGGCGCGCCAGAGCGTCCCAGCTGCCTGACACCTGAAGAATAAGCGCACTGCACTCACCGTGGCGAGTGAGGCGCGAGGTGACGACCGAGCAGCGGTTTTCATGGCTGGCGCGGCACAGGACGTTGGTCAGCTCCATGGGGTTGGCGCCAAGGGCACTGATGACAAGGAATTGTTCGCGAACTGTGGGGGTGGACGACATGCAGCATTCCTAGACGATGAGCGGTCGGTACTTTTTCGGACTTGCGGGGCTGTTTCGACAATCGATGGCGCGAGATACCTTCCCGGGTCCCGTAGCGCCTGCCTTGCATGGAAGGACCATGACGGGGCTGGAGTGCACTGGGGCAGGGCTTCTGGCGACAAATTCGACCGATTGAGCGAGGTGCGCAGGTGACCAGTACCGATCAAAGGACGAAGGGTAGCGAAAACCATCGCTCAGGGGAATGCTCAGAGCGCGGTACTTCGCTTGTACAAGGCTGATAGCGCCAGTACCATTACGGCTCTCTTTTTCCGGCAGGAGCGGTTGCATGATTGCGGGCAGTATGGTGGCACTGGTCACACCAATGGATGCACAAGGTCGTCTGGACTGGGACAGCCTGAGCAAACTGGTTGACTTCCACTTGCAAGAGGGCACCAACGCCATTGTTGCCGTAGGCACCACCGGTGAATCGGCGACGCTGGATGTGAGCGAACACATCGAGGTCATCCGCCGTGTGGTTGCTCAGGTTGCAGGACGTATTCCGGTCATCGCCGGTACAGGCGCCAATTCGACGCGCGAAGCCGTCGAGCTGACCACCAACGCCAAGACCGCTGGCGCCGATGCGTGCCTGCTGGTAACGCCTTATTACAACAAGCCGACGCAAGAAGGCCTGTTTCAGCATTTCAGCCACATCGCCAATGCCGTAGACATCCCGCAGATCCTCTACAACGTGCCGGGCCGTACTGCCTGCGACATGTTGCCAGAGACTGTCGCGCGTCTTTCCACGGTCAGAAACATCATCGGCATCAAGGAAGCCACCGGCAACCTGCAGCGCGCCAAGGACATTCTGGCCAGCGTCAGCAGTGATTTTCTGGTGTACTCCGGTGACGACGCGACGGCAGTCGAGTTGATGCTGCTGGGCGGCAAGGGCAATATTTCCGTCACCGCCAACGTTGCACCGCGCCTCATGAGCGATCTGTGCGCAGCGGCCATGCGTGGCGATGCCGAGACGGCACGGGCGATTCACGAAAAGCTCATGCCGCTCAACAACACCCTGTTTATCGAATCCAACCCTATCCCCGTGAAGTGGGCCTTGCATGAAATGGGTAAGATGCCAGCCGGTATCCGTCTGCCGCTTACCTGGCTCAGCGAAGCCTGTCACGAACCGCTGCGTCAGGCCCTGCGCCAGTCCGGCGTCCTGGTTTAATTGAGGAAGTATCACGCAATGAAGCGATTGGCCGGACTTTCCGCACTTGCTCTTATTATCTCCAGCACCAGCGGTTGCGGTTGGCTCTGGGGCGAAGATGGTTACTTCCGTGATCGCGGTAGCGATTACCTCCAGGCCACCCAGACCCCACCCATGCAGGTGCCTGCCGATGTGTCCGGCGTCAAGCGCCTGGACCCGTTGCTGCCGATCCCGCGCAATGTGGCTGACAGCACTCAGAAAGACGGCGAGTACACCGTGCCGCGTCCTCAGCCGCTGGGCACGACTTCCGAGTCGAGCGACTTCAGCCTGCAGAAGAGTGGTGATGCTCACTGGATCCTAGCTCAGCGTCAGCCGGCCGAAGTCTGGCCGGTGGCCCACCAGTATTTCGAAGACAACGGTTTCCGTATCGCCGAAGAGCGTCCACAGACGGGCGAATTCAGCTCCTCGTGGCAGCGCCTCGATGAGCTGTCCGCTTCGGTGGCCAAGCGTCTGAGCGCTGCAGGCGTCTCGGCCGACTCGGAAACCCGTGTACGTGTTCGCATCGAGCCGGGCGTGCAGCGCAATACCAGTGAAGTCTACGTGGTCAGCGTCGAGCGTCCTGCCGGCAGCACGGCCGATGTGGCGTTCCCGACCCGTACCACCAATCTCGGCCTTGATGCCGCGCTGACCGACGACCTGCTGGCCAGCATGGGCCGCAACGCTGAAAAGGGCGGTTCGATTTCCCTGCTGGCAGCGCGTGACTATGACACCCCGAGCCGTGTTGCCTTGAGCGAAGACGGTAGCGGCAACCCGGTCTTGAACCTCGGTGCCGATCTCGACCGTGCGTGGTCGAGTGTCGGCCGCGCGCTGGATCAGGGTGACTGGCGCGTCGAGGACATCAACCGCAGCCTGGGTCTGTACTACATCAACCTGGCCGAAAAGGCCAAAACGCCTGAAAACGAGCCTGGTTTCTTCGGTCGCCTGTTTGGCAGCAAGTCGAGCAAGGAAGAGATCGATGCCCGTGCCGAGCGTTATCAGGTTCGCCTGAGCAAGGTGGGTGACAACGTTCAAGTGACCGTCGAGAAGAACATCAACACCGTTGCGCCTGCGGATATCGCGCGTCGGGTGTTGAGCGTTATTCAAGACAACCTGGGTTAAGTGCGTTTCGCGGTTCTCGGCAGCGGCAGTCGTGGCAACGGCACGCTGGTCGCAAGCAACGATACGTACGTACTGGTCGATTGCGGTTTCTCCCTGCGGGAAACCGAGCGGCGCCTGGCGCGTCTGGGCGTCTCGGCAAGCCAGCTGAGCGCTATTCTGGTAACCCACGAACATGCCGATCATGTGCATGGCGTGGGTTTGCTGTCGCGGCGCTACAATGTGCCGGTCTACCTCAGCAGCGGCACCTTGCGCGGTATGCGCAAACCGGTTGAAGTTGCCGGTTTGCTGGCGGGCGGGGAGAGCTTGAAGGTGGGCGCACTGGGCATCGATGTGGTGTCTGTCGCCCATGATGCGCTTGAACCGACGCAGTTTGTCTTCAATGACGGCAAGCGCCGCTTCGGTCTGCTGACCGACCTGGGCTCTTACTGCTCCAACGTATTGCAGCGTTATCAAGGCCTGGATGCCTTGATGATCGAGGCCAATCACTGTCGCGACATGCTTGCCCGAGGCCAGTATCCGGTCTTTCTCAAGCAGCGCGTTGGCTGTGAAACAGGTCATTTGAACAATCATCAGGCCGCCAGCCTGGTGAGCGAGCTGGGATGGCAGGACCTTCAGCACCTGGTGCTGGCGCATCTGAGCAGCAAGAACAACCTGCCGCATCTGGCCCGGCAATGTTTTGTCGACACCCTTGGGTGCGACCCGGACTGGCTGCAACTGGCCGATCAAGATTCAGGGCTCGACTGGCGACATATCGCCTAGCCCAACTACTTAGCAAGCGGAGCCCATCATGGAAAAACGTGAAGAACTCTACCGCGGCAAAGCCAAATCGGTTTACAAGACCGACGACGCTGACCGCTTGATCCTGCTGTTCCGTAACGACACTTCGGCGTTCGACGGCAAGCGCATCGAACAACTGGACCGTAAAGGCATGGTGAACAACAAGTTCAACGCCTTCATCATGCAGAAGCTTGAAGAAGCGGGTATTCCGACCCAATTCGACAAGCTGCTGGGCGACAACGAGTGCCTGGTCAAGAAGCTGGACATGATCCCGGTCGAATGCGTCGTGCGTAACTACGCCGCTGGCAGCCTGGTCAAGCGCCTGGGCATCGAAGAGGGCACCAAGCTCAATCCGTACACCTTCGAACTGTTCCTCAAGGACGACGCCAAGGGCGACCCGTTCATCAACGAATCCCACGTTGTAGCGTTCGGCTGGGGTACCGCCGAGCAACTGGTTCGCATGAAAGAGCTGTCGATCAAGGTCAATGAAGTCCTGACCAAACTGTTCGACGACGCTGGCCTGCTGCTGGTCGACTTCAAGCTCGAATTCGGCGTATTCCACGGTGAAATCGTCCTCGGCGACGAATTCAGCCCGGACGGCTGCCGCCTCTGGGACAAGGATACCCGCAAGAAAATGGACAAGGACCGCTTCCGCCAGGGTCTGGGCGACGTCATCGAAGCTTACGAAGAAGTCGCAAACCGTCTGGGCGTGCCGCTGTAAGCGGAAAAAACACGCAAGCGCTTGATAGCACGAAAAAAAACAGCAGAAGGGCTTCGCCTTCTGCGTTGATGCTGTTATGATGCGCGCCGTTGGAGAGATGCCAGAGTGGCCGAATGGGACGGATTCGAAATCCGTTGTACCTTCACCGGTACCTAGGGTTCGAATCCCTATCTCTCCGCCATTATTTGAAAAGCCCTGTGAATCTTTGATTCACGGGGTTTTTTGTTTTTGGGCTGTACTACCTCTCCCTTTCCCCGATTTGCCCCATCTCCGACTCCCTTTTTCCGCAGTCGACGATAACTGGCCGGTCAGAACTAGCTGAATTGGTCCAGGATTTTTGGAGTGTTCAGGCGCTCGTTCCGCTCGTGCAGCACGCGGACGATGAATACGACCTGGCTGCGAACCACATAACTCACTAAGAAGGGGTAGCGAGTAAGTACCAGCTCGCGCACGTCCGGGGCTTGGGAAGGGCGTCCCATCCCTGTAAACGTTGCGAGCTGCTCAATGGACTCAAGAATAGTGGCTACGACTTCGTCAGCTCTCTGATGGCCCATCAGCCCAGCATAATGCTCATGAATCGCTTCAAGATCGCTATCGGCTTTTTCACTTAACTCGATTTGCGGCACGTGCTACCCACTTGGCTTTAACCGTTTCCAGATTGATAGTCTTCCCTGCATCAATGTCGGCCAAGCCTTCGTCAATGGCTTTCAGGTGCCAGGCTTCTGCTTCGACATAGCGAGACAAAGCACGTTTCAGGTGGTACTGACGATCACGGTCCGTGGCAAGCGCTAGCTGGTCAAGCATTTCGACCAAGCCTTCTTCAACACGGAATGACAAAACAGGCGATGCCATATCGGCCTCCACGGATGGTGGTTGTAAACAATGTATACAGAGGCTTGGAACGTATACTTGATACCTTGATCATGCAACAGATTTGTCTGCTTTTCGCCGAGTTGCTATTCATTTTTGGAAAATCGACAGCCACCCCGAACGACTGAACAACGTCAGAACGATCAAGCCCCCATCACCAACCCCAAACTATTCACTCCTCCCGGTTTCCCCTTTAGCCCTTTCTGATCTATACCTTGGGTTCAACGTTTTGTGAGGCGAGGAGCTATCAGATGTCGGACGTAGATCAGGTACAAAAGTCGCAACCCTCTCCCAGTCAGAGCCATGATGACGTGATTGCCCAGTTCAAGTGGCAGGGCAAGCAGATCGACTGGTTGCTGCAATGGCTGGTCAAGTTTGTCGCAAACACCAAGGTGGAGCTGGGCGTGACGCTGTCCGTGGGCGGGAATCTGGTTTCCGGGCACCTGATTTCTCACGACACCTATTTTGAGCAGTTGGCCGACGATATTTCGGCGCCGTTCAGTTCGTTTGCCAATGGCACTGACGCGACGATGAAAGAAATGATTCTGTCCTTCAAGCCGGGAGAGTCTTCCGAAGACACGCCAGCATTCCATTTCATTCACTTGAAGGATTGCCGGACCTATTCCACTGACGGTAATCCGATTTGCGACGCAGGTGTGCTGTGGCGCGGCAGGATCTCGGCGGTGGACGGCTTCACCATCGGGCTCATCGCTGAAAAACCAGGCGTGTCCTGACCTTTTCAGGCCCCGGCTTTCGTCGGGGCGTTCTCATCCATTCTGATGATGGTCTCCAGCGTGCTATGTGCACCCGCTGGTCTGGAAAGCTGCGCCGGTAGTAGCGTCACTTAGCCATTCTTTGCGCGACAAAATGTCGCAATGGGCCTTTAGCCGGGTAATATGTTCGCCCTGACCTCACACGCCGAATGGTTTTCGGCATGGCCTGATAGAGAACTGGCGACAAGAAAAAATAACAAGAAACGAGCCAGGCTGCCCGCCCCGGTCGACGTAAAGAATTAATGAGTAGACGAAAAAGGCGATTAGAGAAAATGACCAAAACTTCGCGACCTTTGTACATTTCCTACGCAGGACCCGCACTGCTGGAAATGCCCCTGCTGAACAAAGGCAGTGCCTTCACCCCGCAAGAGCGGGTCGAATTCAATCTGATCGGGTTGCTGCCGCAGAACGTAGAGACCATCGAAGAGCAAGTCACCCGGGTCTACAGCCAGTACAAGCAGTGCGCGAGCGATCTGGACAAGCATATCTACCTGCGTTCGATCCAGGACAACAACGAAACCCTGTTTTTCCGCCTGTTGGACTCTCATCTGGACGAGATGCTGCCGATCATTTACACCCCGACGGTGGGTCAGGCGTGTCAGGAATTCTCCAAGATCTACCGCACGCACCGTGGCCTGTTCATTTCCTATCCCGAGCGCGACCGCATCGATGACATTCTGCGTAGCGCCACCAAGGACCGGATCAAAATCATTGTCGTGACCGACAGCGAGCGAATTCTCGGTCTGGGCGACCAGGGCATCGGCGGCATGGGCATTCCGATTGGCAAACTGTCGCTGTACACCGCCTGTGGCGGGATCAGTCCGGCGTACACGCTGCCGATCGTGCTGGATGTCGGCACCAACAACCGTGAGCTGCTGGATGACCCGATGTACATGGGCTGGCGTCACGAGCGGGTATCGGGCAAGGAATACGAGGACTTCATCGCGCTGTTCATCGACGCGGTGCAGCGTCGCTGGCCGGACGTGCTGTTGCAGTTTGAAGATTTTGCCCAGTCCAACGCCATGCCGCTGCTCGAAAAGTATCGGGACGAGCTGTGCTGCTTCAACGATGACATCCAGGGCACCGCGTCGGTTGCCGTGGGTACGTTGCTGGCGGCCTGCAAGGCCAAGAATGAAACCCTCGGCCAGCAGAAGGTGGTGTTTGTCGGTGCCGGTTCGGCGGGCTGCGGGATCGCCGAGCACATCATCGCAGCGATGCGAATTGAAGGCCTGAGTGAAAGCGAAGCGCGCAAACGAATCTTCATGGTTGATCGCTTCGGCCTGCTGACCGAGGGTATGGACAACCTGCTCGATTTCCAGAAGCGTCTGGCGCAGAAGACCGCCGATGTGTCTGGCTGGACTGCTGGCACAGAAGCCTTCCCGCAGTTGCTCGACGTGGTGACGAACGCCGGGGCCACGGTGTTGATCGGCGTGTCCGGGCAGCGTGGTCTGTTCACCGAGCAAGTGATTCGCGAACTGCACAAACATTGCGCCAAACCACTGGTAATGCCGCTATCCAATCCGACTTCCAAGGTAGAAGCCACGCCGGAAGAAATCCTGCGCTGGACGGATGGCAATGCGCTGGTTGCTACCGGCAGTCCGTTCGCGCCGGTGGAGATCAACGGTCGCACCGTGCACATCGCTCAGTGCAACAACTCCTATATCTTTCCGGGCATCGGCCTCGGCGTGGTGGCTTGCAAGGCGTCGCGCATCACCGACCGTATGCTGATGGCGGCATCCAATGCGCTGGCCGAGTGTTCGCCGATGGTCACGGGGCAGGGCGATGCGGTGTTGCCGCCGCTCAAGGAGATCCAGCAGGTGAGCCGCAAAATTGCGCTGGCTGTTGCCAAAGAGGCCCAGGCTGAAGGCTTGGCACTGGAAACCTCCGAAGAGGCACTGCTTGAAGCCATCGAACGTAATTTCTGGTTGCCGGGCTATCGTGCCTATCGCCGTCGCTCGGTCTGATCGAGCGTTTCTAGAGTGACAGCGTCTGCGCGAGCTTGCTTGCGCAGACGCTTTGTTGGCGGGGTAAGTGCACGTTCATGGGCGGGTATTGCTTCACGGTGAAATAAGCTTCATTCACCCGATCCTCTCACCGTTTTCACATAAAATTGATGAAGCGCTGCCTAGAGTGCGCGCCATCGGGGAGTTACCTGGCTCCTGAATGCCCGATGCATATTAATTCGATAAGCAGACCACGATGCCGACACCCAGAACTGTTCGTCCAGAGGTTGTTACCTTACTTGCCAGTGCCTTTCTGTTACTGGGTTTCAATATAAATCTGTGGCAGCATCTTTTCGCGATTACCAGCTCCGATGCCAAAGGCCTGGCCATGCGCTTTGCGTTCGGGCTGATGATTTTCTGCGTATTCAATATCGTTCTGACGCTGTTGGCATTTCGTCGTGTGTTTAAACCCGTGGTGATCGCTCTGTTTATGATCAGCGCCGGGGTGGTGTATTTCATGACCGAGTACGGTGTCATGATTGACGCCGGGATGTTCCGAAACTTCGCCGAAACCAACGTAACGGAAGTGCAGGGGCTACTGTCTTTTAAACTGGCGTTGTATATCGTTCTGTTGGGTGTACTGCCTTCGCTGATTCTGTGGAAACTGCCGATCAGCTACCGTCGCTGGCACCTGGAACTGTTCAGCAAGCTGGTGGTAGGTGTGGTCTGTTGCGTGGCAATAGGCGGCGTTGCGCTGGCGAATTATCAAGGCTTGTCCTCGTTGTTCCGCAATCATCACGAATTGCGCCTGATGGTCGTCCCAAGCAATTACATCGGTGCCTCGCTTGGCTACCTGAGCGAGCAAGTGATCTCCGCACAGCGCCCGTTCGTCAAGATTGGCGAGGACGCCAAGCGGTCGGCGGACTGGGCCACGCATGCCCGCAAGTCGTTGACCGTACTGGTGGTGGGTGAAAGTGCCCGTGCCGAAAACTTCGGAATTCTTGGCTATGGTCGCGACACCACGCCCAACCTGAACAAGGAGAGCGGGTTGGTGGCGTTTACCGATGTTTACTCGTGCGGCACCGAAACCGCCGTGTCGGTGCCGTGCATGTTCTCCAACATGGGTCGAAAGAACTACAACGCAACCAAGGCCCGTAATCAGGAAGGTTTGCTGGATGTCCTGAAGCGTGCCGGTATAGAAGTGGTGTGGCGTGATAATCAGGCGGGCTGCAAAGGGACCTGTGATCGAGTGACCTTCCAGGATGTCAGTAATCTCAAGGACCCGTTGTTGTGCAACAGCCATGAATGCCGCGACGAGATACTGTTGCAAAACCTGCAGGGTTTTATCGACAGCCTCGACAAGGACACTGTTCTGGTCCTGCACCAAATGGGTAGCCATGGCCCTGAATACTTCAAGCGTTACCCTAAAGAGTTTGAAAAGTTTACGCCGGTGTGTGAAAGCAATGCCTTGAACAATTGCAGCCGGGACAGCATCGTCAATGCCTACGACAACACACTGTTGTATACCGATCACGTACTGGCCACGTTGATTGATCTGTTGCGCAGTAATCAAAACAAGGTCGACACTGCCATGGTGTACCTGTCGGACCATGGTGAGTCGCTTGGCGAGTACAACTTGTTCCTGCACGGCACACCGTATGTGCTGGCTCCTGATCAGCAAAAGCATGTGCCGATGCTTATCTGGTTGTCCGATACCTATCAGAAGTCCTTTGCAGTCAGCCCGGAGTGCCTGGCCAAACAGCGCAATGCGCCGTTGAGCCAGGACAATCTCTTTCATTCAATGCTCGGCTTGTTGAAAGTCGACACTCAGGTCTACAACCCAAGCCTGGATATGTTTGCCGGGTGCCGCACTGAGCTGGCCGCCGCCGACAAGCAGTAAAATGTGTGCTTGCTCAGGATAGAGATCGTTTCCACGCCTGCGTGGAGGCGATCATCCTTGGCCCTTTTGCCAGGCAACAGCCCCTCCTGTCTGTCATTTGCGTGAAGATACGCCAGACCCGGACGACAGACGCGCGATAATCTCCCATCACGATATATACTGCGCGCCATTGTTGAAGGGAGAGCCGTGTGGCCATCGATATTCACTGGATTCGCGACGACGACAGCCTCGCCCGGCATTGCGCAGAATGGCAGTTGCTGCCTTTTGTCGCGCTCGACACCGAGTTTATGCGGGTCGATACTTTTTATCCGATAGCAGCGTTGCTGCAGATTGGCGACGGGCAAAGCGCCTGGCTTATTGATCCTTTGCTGATCAACGACTGGCAGCCGCTGTCTGCGCTGCTCGAAAACCCCGACGTCATCAAGGTAGTGCACGCGTGCAGCGAGGACCTCGAAGTTTTGCTGCGTCTGGCTGGCAGCCTGCCGGTGCCGTTGTTTGATACCCAGTTGGCAGCCGCTTACCTGAACCTCGGTTTTTCCATGGGCTATTCGCGTCTGGTGCAGGAGGTCCTCAACATCGACCTGCCCAAGGGCGAAACCCGTTCTGACTGGCTGCAACGTCCGCTGTCGGAAACGCAGATCAGCTATGCCGCTGAAGATGCAGTGCACCTTGCCGAACTGTTCGCCATCCTGCGCCCGCGTTTGTCCGATGACAAATACGCCTGGCTGCTGGATGACGGTGCCGAACTGGTCGCCAACCTGCGCCGCGAAGTTGACCCGTACGAGGTGTACCGTGAGGCCAAACTGGCCTGGAAACTGTCCCGTGCCCAGTTGGCGGTGCTGCGTGAGTTGTGTGCCTGGCGTGAGCGCGAGGCGCGCGCCCGCAACCTGCCGCGCAACCGTATTGTGCGCGAGCACTCGCTGTGGCCATTGGCCAAGACGCAGCCGGACAACCTCGCTGCACTGGGGCGTATCGAAGACATGCACCCGCGCACCGTTCGCCATGACGGCGAGTTTCTGCTTGAGCTGATAAAGACCGCAGGCACGCTTCCACCGGAAGAGTGGCCGCCTGCATTGCCTGAGCCACTGCCCATTGATGCAGCCGGGTCGATCAAGCGTCTGCGTGCAATCGGTCAGCAATACGCCGAGCAGCTGGACATGGCTCCAGAGTTGATGCTGCGCAAGAAGACCCTCGAAGCGCTGCTCAAGAGCGGCTACCCCGACGGTCCTTACCAATTGCCCGACTCGCTGCGTGGCTGGCGTCGCGAGTTGATGGGGCAGGCGCTGCTGGACAGCCTGGCCACCCCCGGAGAACAGTCTTGAAGCGTATCTGCTCGATTTATCGCAGCCCGAAAAGAAACGAGATGTACCTTTACGTCTTGAAAAGTGATGTCCTCAAACGCGTGCCGCCTGAACTGCTGGTCGCGTTTGGCAAGCCTGTTCATGCATTCGACCTGGTCCTGAGCCCCGAGCGTGCGCTGTCGCGCGAGGACATCAATGTTGTGCTGGAGAATCTCGACAGCCAGGGCTATCACCTGCAGATGCCCCCTGCCGAAGATGACTACATCGAGCATTTGCCGGAAGAGCTGCTGCGCCGCAACGATCCGATGTAATAGTTGCTCACGTTGTAAAGCGGTCCACATCGCCGTGGGCTGCCTGTCCTGTTTTTAAGGTTTTTGAAACATGCGCGTTCTGATTGCCGAGCACGATTATCACGTTTACACCCAATTGTTGCGCAAGGCTGCGCCTGATCTGGAAGTCTTCAGCACGGGCGACTCTGCCGAGCTGGCGCGAATGGCCAGCGATTGCCCGGTCTGGCTGGGACAGCCGGACTTGATGGCCAACCTGCTGCGTCAAGGGCACAAGCCTCAGTGGCTGCAATCCACCTGGGCGGGTATTACGCCACTGCTGGCCGACAGCCTCTCGCGCGAATATCGCCTGACGCGTGCAGTCGGGATTTTCGGTCAGGTCATGGCTGAATTTGTTTTGACCTACATGCTCGGCCACGAGCGTGAGGTGCTGGCGCGTTTGATGAGTCAGGTCGAGCGCAAGTGGGACAATCGTACTGGCCAGAGTCTGTCGGGCCGCAAGGCATTGATCGTCGGTGCCGGTGATATCGGTCAGCGGGTTGCCGAGTTCCTCTTGCCGTTCGGTGTGCAGGTGTACGGTGTGGCCTCCAGTGCGCGCACTCAGGCGCCGTTCGTCGAAGTGACAGCGCTATCAGACATGGCGCGGCTGCTAGGCGAGATGGATTACGTCATCAACCTGCTGCCCAATACACGTGAGACACACGACCTCTACGACGCGAAGCTGTTCGCCAGCTTCAAGCCAACGGCGCTATTCATAAACGTCGGGCGCGGTGTAGCGGTTGTGGACGCAGATCTGGTCGAGGCGTTGAAGGAAGGCCATCTGGCCGGTGCGGTCATTGACGTGTGCCGTCAGGAGCCTTTGCCGCAGCGCCATCCATTCTGGACGGCCTATGGTCTGCTGTTGACCGGTCATAGTTCGGCCCCGACATCGCCGGTGGCCATGACCGAGCTTTTCGTTGAAAACCTCAAGGCGTTTCAGGCTGGAGAAGCACTGCGTGGAGAGGTCGATTTTTCGCGAGGTTATTGAAGCGGTTCCAAACGAGCCGACGTTTCAGGCGTCGGCTCGCCGGCATCGATTGCAGAGATCAGTCAGTTACAGCGAAAAATCACCTTCAGCGGCCAGTTCTGCCAGTGGCTTGCGCGGGCTAGGTGCTTCGCGGCCTTGCAGGTATTCCGGCAGTGTCGACTTGTCACCGATCTTGCCGATGGCCACCGCGGCATGCAGTGCGTAATCCTCGGGAATGTTCAGCTCCTTGCGGGTCAGGTCCTGATCGAAGCCGGCCATGCCGTGGGTGTGCCAGCCGCTCAGGCTCGCCTGCAGCGCAAGATATCCCCAGGCCGAGCCGGTATCGAAGGTGTGCCACAAGGCCGGGCTTTCTTCGGTTGCCCCTGGTGCGACGAAGGTGGTCTTGGAGACGATGATCACCAATGCTGCTGCATGTTGCGCCCAGTTGCGGTTGAACTCGTTGAGCAGGCCCAGATAACGCTCCCAGTTAGGCGTGTCGCGACGTGCATACAGAAAACGCCAAGGCTGCGTGTTGTAGGCTGAGGGTGCCCAGCGTGCGGCTTCGAAAAAGCTCAGCAGGGTTTCCTGATCGATGCTTTCGCCGCTGAACGCGCGTGGCGACCAGCGTTCGGTGAATTGCGGGTCGATAGGGTGATCGGCGATGCGAGGGTTCGTGCTCATGAAAGTCCTTGATAGCGAAGGTAGAAAACGAGCGTGGCTTGATGGGCCGTGGTCGGCAGGCATCGCTTGAGCGCACTGGAAAACCCGTTAACGCTACTGTTTTGCCCTGTCGCTGACAAGTCCCGGCTACCGGCAGTCGCAAGTGCTTGGCCCGCACCCTTTGTACCTCTAGACTGACGGCCTTTTCATTTTCGATACCGTTGTCCGAACCATGGCCGCTAAAGTTGAACCCTTCTGGATTCGCAAGACCCTTGACCAGCTCAGCACCGAAGAGTGGGAATCGTTGTGCGATGGCTGTGGCTTGTGCTGCCTGCAGAAGCTGGAAGACGAAGAAGACAACAGCGTTTATTACACGCGGATCGCCTGCAAGCTGCTGGACCTGAAGACCTGCCAGTGCTCCGACTACGCCAATCGTCGTGCGTCGGTGCCTGACTGTATTCAGCTGACGCCTGGCCAGGCAGATGAATTCAAATGGCTACCGCCGACCTGCGGCTACCGGCTGGTCAGCGAGGGCAAGGATTTGCCGCTCTGGCATCATTTGGTGTGTGGTGATCGCACGGCTGTGCATCACGAGCGTATCTCCCA
Organism: Pseudomonas sp. ICMP 3272; assembly: GCF_001466905.1. Taxonomy (NCBI): domain Bacteria; kingdom Pseudomonadati; phylum Pseudomonadota; class Gammaproteobacteria; order Pseudomonadales; family Pseudomonadaceae; genus Pseudomonas; species Pseudomonas sp. ICMP 3272. The sequence goes on along the minus strand of NZ_LKEK01000059.1, from coordinate 48,260 downwards.
GTCCGGCCGCATGCTCAGCGAGAACAGTGTGGCCGAAGACGACTGGGAGGATTACCTGATCTTTCGCGCAGGTTGAGCGTTTACACGACCGGCTTTGGCTCGGTCAGCGCTTCCACGCCTTTGACGGCAGCGTTTTTCACCGCGTTTTCGGCGTCGTCTTTCAGGTTGTTCAACTGGGCACCGGCACGTTCGATGGTCGAGCGGGCGCTGTGCAGGTCGCTGCGACCTTTTTCCACCAGGCTTTTGGCCGAGCAGTGACCGCTGATGCCACGAGCCAGCACTGCGCCGCCGATTGCCAGTTGGATCAGGCCCAGAAAGCCGCCACGACGGACACCTTTGCCCATCATCAGTACACCGCCAGCCAGTGAGCCAATGCGCTCCCAGCCGTGGACGTTCTGATCAGGGTTGCGCTGCAGCAGTTCAGGTGTGTCGATGCGTTCGATAATCGGGGTGTCGCGCATGATGGCTCTCCATGAGGCGGTAATTCGCAGGAAGTAGGTAGTAACCCGGTTCAGAGAAACTGACTGTTCGCCCGCGACACAGGTTCAATGCTTTTCCGTCAGCGGTCGCTGGCCGGATCGATTTTCTCGCGACCGAACTGTGGCCCCGAGCGGGTATTGATGCCTTTGGCCATGCGGTCGTAGAGCACGACGTTGACGGTTGCGGCCAGATTCATGCAGCCCTCGGTCGGTATATAGACCACGTCTTCACACCAGTCGCGAATGTCCTGATCGAGCGAGCCGTCCTCCGGACCGAAGATATACAACGCGCGGTCAGGGTGCGTGTATTCAGGCAGGGCACGGGCACCGTCCACCAGTTCGACGGCCACCGGAATACAACCCAGCGGCAGAATGCTCTTGAGGTCTTCGATGCCGATCAGCGGGATGTCCTGATGGATTTTCTTGGTGTCGGTGATGAAGTCCCGCGCACGCTCATAGCGTTTACCGGTATAGAACACCGACGCCACGCCGTAGCAGCCGGCCGCTCGCATGACGGAGCCGACATTTTCCGGGGACTTGGGGTTGTAAAGACCGATGCAGGCGTACCGTTTATTGGCCACGGGGAGGGTGCTCTGAAGAAAACCGCGGATTATACGGCAGCTTCAGAGCAATGCCATTTTCAATTCCGACGCTCAGAACCACATGCGTAAACCGACGACCAGCCGCGCGTCGGCAACGTCCTCACCGTCTTCGCGTGCGTAATCGGCAGTATTGCCGTAGGACCGATCCCAGGTTACGCCCACGTAAGGAGCGAATTGCGGGGTGATTTCATAGCGCAGCCGAAGGCCGAACTCACTGGTCGACAGGCCCGAGCCATTGCCGCGTTGCGGGTCGTTCTTGCCGTAGAAATTCAGCTCGGCAGTGGGCTGAAGAATAAGATTGTTGGTCAGCAACAGGTCGTAGTCGGCTTCCAGGCGCGCAGCGGTCTGCCCGGCTTCACCGATAAATGCCGTGGCTTCGATATCAAGATCCGAAATCGCCTGCCCTTGCAGGCCGAAAGCCGCCCAGGTTTGTGGCGCGCCAGGTTTGAAGTCCTGGCGTGCCCCGGCGACTACGTCCCACGATGAGCTGACGGCATGACCCCATAACGCCTGGACTTCCGCCTCCTCGGTCTTGCCGTTGCTGCGCTCGCCCTCTGAACGCAGCAGCAAGCGGTCGACATCACCGCCAATCCAGCCGGACAGGTCCCAGGCCAGCGCGCTGCCGTCGTTTGCGTCCTGCCATTCCAGCTTGTCGGCCAGAAAGTAACTGTTGATGGCGCTGTCGTGGACCTGATGCCCGCTATGGCTGGTGTACACCGCAGCCCGGTCGGCGTCGGTGACAGGCGGGATTGGTGTCCGGCTCTGCATTGGGGTGGCATTGTGCTCGCTGGCGTCCATAGGCATCGAGTGGCTGCCATGATCCATGCCTTCCATGCCATCCATTCCGGCAGCCAGCGTGGTTGCCCAGGGTGTTATGGCCAGGCCTGCCGCCAGCAGCACGGTTGGCAGGCAGGACGAGTTGCGCAATCCATTCACCGGTAAAATCCTCATTCTTCCACCCGTACTTCGCGGAACATGCCCATTTCCATGTGGTACAGCATGTGACAGTGATAAGCCCAACCGCCCAGTGCGTCAGCGGTGACGCGATAGCTGCGGCGTGACCCCGGAGGCATGTCGATGGTGTGTTTGCGCACCATGAACTGACCGTTCTCGTCTTCCAGATCGCTCCACATGCCGTGCAGATGGATGGGGTGAGACATCATCGTGTCGTTGACCAGCACGACACGCACTCGCTCGCCGTACTTGAGCATGAGCGGTTTGGCGTCCGAGAATTTCACACCGTCGAACGACCAGGCGAATTTTTCCATGTGCCCGGTCAGGTGCAGCTCGATCGTGCGGCTGGGCTCACGACCGTCCGGGTCTTCGAAGGTGCTGCGCAGGTCTGCGTAAGTCAGAACTCTGCGCCCGTTGTTCCTGAGGCCGATGCCCGGATCGTCGAGTTTGGGCGAGGTGCTCATGGCCTGCATGTCGACCAGCGGATTGTTTTGTTCGCTGTCCGGGTGTGACTGCATGGCAGGTGTTTCTTTCATCGGCATCTTGCTGTGGTCCATGCCGGGCATCGAGTCATGGCCCATCTTGCTATGGTCCATGCCTGACATGTCGTCCATCGCCGGGGCTGCGCCGTGGTTCATGCTGCCATGATCCATTCCCGCCATGCCCACATCATCCATGCTCAGCAATGGGCGTGGATCCAGAGGCGGGACCACGGCATGCAAGCCGGGCCTGCTGGCCAGGGTGCCGCGGGCGTAGCCGGTGCGGTCCATCGACTGGGCGAACAGCGTGTAGGCTCCTTCGGCAGGCTCGACGATCACGTCGAAGGTTTCTGCCACTGCGATGCGCAATTCATCGACCGTTACTGGCTTGACGTGCAAGCCATCGCTGGCGACTACGGTCATTTTCAGGCCCGGAATACGCACGTCGAAATACGTCATGGCCGAGCCGTTGATCAAGCGCAGTCGAATCCGCTCGCCAGGCTTGAACAGCCCGGTCCAGTTCATGTCCGGGGCCTGGCCGTTCATCAGGTAGGTGTAGGTCGCGCCGCTGACATCCGCCAGGTCGGTCGGCTCCATCCCCATTTTCGCCCACATCCAGCGATCACGAGTGGTCTCGCTCCAGCCTTTCTCACCGACGTCGTTGATGAAGTCGCCGACAGTACGCTTGTTATTGTTGTAATAATCGGACTGTTTCTTGAGCGTTTTCATCAGTTGAAGCGGCTCTTCGTCGGTCCAGTCGCTGAGCATGATCACGTGTTCGCGGTCGTACTTGAATGGCTCTGGCTCTTTGGCGTCGATCACCAGCGGCCCGTAAACCCCCGACTGTTCCTGAAAGCCCGAGTGGCTGTGGTACCAATAGGTGCCGTTCTGTTTGACCTTGAAGCGATAGACGTACATGCCATCGGCCGCGATACCGTCGAAGCTCAGCCCCGGAACGCCGTCCATGTTGGCGGGCAGAATGATGCCGTGCCAGTGGATCGAGGTGGCTTCGTCGAGACGGTTTTTTACCCTGATGGTCACCGTATCACCTTCGCGCCAGCGCAACAGCGGGCCTGGAATACCGCCGTTGATCGTCATCGCGGTTCTAGTATTACCGGTGATATTGACCTGGGTTTCGCCGACATAAAGATCGAACTCGGTGCCGGACAGCCCGGCCGGCTGACCCGGGTTCGGAACCGCCCATGCCGGACTGCGCCACAGCCCCAGGCCGCCGAGGATGCCACTGGCGGCAAGCCCTTTCACAAAGGTTCGTCTTGAGGTACGGGAGGGCATGGCGAAGTATCCGGTCAGTCGGTTGGCCGCAGGTCGAAGGCTGCGTGGGTAGGGCGGGGAAATACGGTTGCGGGAAAGTACCGGGTTACTCGTCCTTCTTCATCAATCCCGCCAGCGCGGCGAACGGGTTGTGGGTTGCCTTGGCGGTTTTCGGAGTGCTCAGCGAACCGTCGGCGAAATACTGCTGATCGGTGTAACGCGAGTGCTCGTTGTCGTGGCAATACAGGCACAGCAGCTCCCAGTTGGAACCGTCCTGCGGGTTGTTGTCATGGTTGTGGTCGCGGTGGTGCACGGTCAGTTCGCTGAGGCGTTTGCCAGCGAACTCGCGGGCGCAACGGCCGCAAACGTGCGGGTACATGCGCAACGCCTTGTCGCGGTAACCCATTTCTCGGTCGCGCTGGGCGTCGGCCAGAATGCGGTCCAGCTTGGCAGTATGGGAAGGAGGATTGGCCGTGCTCATGGTGTCACCTGTGCGTGTGCGCATTGGAAGCGGAATATCGGCAAGTTTAGCGCCAGATGGGCAAACTCACACCTGCTGAGACAGTAATTGGCCGTCGACCATGCGCAGGCGCCTGGACAACGAGATGGCCAGGGCACGAATGATCTTGGCGGCGATTTTCGGCGCTTCGTCGAGCATCTTGTCCAGAGAGTCGCGTCCCAGGTTCAATAACTGGCAATGGGTGGCCGCGATACAACTGGCTGAGCGACGTTCGCCATCCAGTACAGCCATTTCTCCGAATGCCCGCCCGCGACGCAGAACGGCAATGTCGACCTGTTGGCCGTCTGCAGCAAGTTTCTGCACGGACACGGTGCCTTGATGAATGATGCACATGAATGTCCCGGCATCGCCCTCGGCAAAGATGGTCTCGCCTTTTTCGATGTCGGTAATGCTGAAATACCCGGCTACGGTCACGAAGTCGCCGGGCAGCAGCGTGTCGAACAGGCCGCAGTCCAGCAGCATGTCGCGTATGGCGTTGTTCAGGTTGGACAATGGTTCTGACATGGTTCGGTCTTTCAATCCTGATACGAAGGGGGCAGCTCCGTGCCCCCCGATGCTAGTAAGACAGGTGTTTCACGCCAAGTTCATTCGGCGATCTGCAATACCTTGAAGATAAACGCGTACTCCAGCGCCACGTCACGCAACCCTTGATAGCGACCGCTCATGCCGCCGTGTCCGGCACCCAGTTCGGTCTTGAGCAGCAGCAGATTATCGTCGGTTTTGCTGGCGCGTAACTTCGCGACCCATTTGGCGGCTTCCCAATACTGCACACGACTGTCGTTGTAACCGGCGATGACCAGCATGGCCGGGTACGCCTGAGCGCTGACGTTCTCATAAGGCGCGTAGGCCTTGATGCGCTCATAGACCTCAGGCTCCTGCGGGTTTCCCCATTCGTCGTATTCGGTAACGGTCAACGGCAGGTCCGGATCGAGCATGGTGTTCAGCACATCGACGAACGGTACTTCGGCAATCGCTGCCTTGAACAGCTCGGGTCGCTGGTTGAGCACCGCACCGATCAGCAGACCACCGGCGCTGCCACCGCTGATCACAAGCTGTTCGGCGCTGGTTAGGCCTTGGGCAACAAGATGTTCGGCGCAGGCAATGAAGTCGCCGAAGGTGTTCTGTTTATGCTCCTGCTTGCCATTGCGATACCAGGCCTCGCCCAGCTCGCCACCGCCGCGTACATGGGCGATGGCAAAAGCCACGCCACGCTCGAGCAGGCTCAGGCGCGCGTGGGAAAACCACGGGTCGAGGCTTTCGCCGTAAGCGCCGTAGCCGTACAGATACAGCGGGGTCGCTTTGCCGACCAGCTCGCGCTTGACCACCAGGCTGATCGGCACCTGAGTGCCGTCACTGGCGGTGGCCCACAAACGCTGGCTGACGTAGGCATCGGCGTCGAAGGTGCCCAGCACCGGCGTTTCCTTGAGTACCACTTGCTCGCCGCTGGCCAGGGTCAGTTGACGCACCTGCGCCGGACGGTTCAGCGACTGGTAGCGCAGGCGAATCCTGTCGCTGTCGAACTCCAGGGTGTCCTGCACATACAGGCTGTACGCGGCGTCGGGCAACTGCACGCGATAGGCAGGCAGATCCTGCGGGCGTACTTCGATGATCGGCAGGCCGCCCTCACGAAGGCTCAGACTGACGGCCTTGGCGTTGAGGCTCACGCCTTCGAGCATGACCTTGTCATCGTGTGCAACCAGGGTCTGCCAGTCTTCGCGAGCCGGGGCGCCACTGGCGTGTTCCGCTGCGTGATACAGCGCGAAGTTGATGCCGCTCTGATTGCTGCGGATGAACCAGCTCCACACACCATTTAGCAGGCCGTGATCCGGGTAATACTCGTGCCCTTCGCTGCGCGGCGCGAGGCAGGTGAAGGCCTGTTGCGGATGATCGGCGTCCAGCACCCAGGCTTCGCTGGTGGTTTTGCTGTTGAGCAGAGTGATCAGTTGGCGTTCGGAACTGCTGCGGAAGCAGTGCAGGAAGAATCGGCCGTCCGGCTCGTCGAACACCAGCTCTGCCGATGCATTGCCAAGCGTGTGGCGATGCAGCCTGCCGGGGCGATGGGTCTCGTCCAGCTCACCGAAAAACAGGGTCTGGCTGTCGTTGGCCCAGGTCATGCTGCCGTCGCAGTCCTCAAACGGCAGGCTGCTGATCTGGCCGGTGCTCAGTTCCTTGACGTAAAGCTGGTACACCTCGTCGCCACTGGTGTCCAGGCTGTAGGCCAGACGCTGATGGTCGGGGCTGATGCTGAACGCACCCAGCGAAAAGAAGCCGCCATCGGCCATCGCGTTCGGGTCCAGCAACAGTTCTTCACGTCTTTCGTCCACCGTGTTGGAGTCGTCGGCCGGGCGCGGGCAGCGATAGTGACGGGCGTATTCATCGCCTTGTGTGGTGCGCGTGTAATAAAGGTACGGCCCCCAAGGGGAGGGCAGTGACAGATCGGTTTCGAGGATACGGCCCTTGATCTCCTGAAACAGGTTTTCGCGCAACCCGGTCTGCTCTGCCAGTTGCTGCTCCTGCCAGGCGTTTTCCGCCTTGAGGTAGTCGAGCACCTCATCAGTGTCGCGGTTCTGTAGCCAGGCATAGGGATCGGAACCGTCGGCCTTGCGAGCAATCGGGGCGCTGGAGGTTGCATTCGAGAAGGACATGCTGGGCTCTCTGTTTAGGCATCAATCATGGAAAATCGGTACACGCTGAACCGATTACTGAAGCGAGGCAAGCCGCGTCAGGCAAAAGCCGTTATCATAAGCGCCTCTTTACCTGCCTTACCACGGACGTCATGACCGAAAACGACTATCTGATCGCCTGGAGCGTCTACGCCTTCGCCGCGTTGGGTTGCCTGCTGGTATGGTTCCTGATGACCCGCTGGATGTGGCGTTATCTCAAGGAACCGTTGCTGGTAGCAGTCGCGGTGCTGCTGTTTACGCCGACCATGGTCGACCCTGCCAAGGATGCGATGGCGCCAGCCGTGGCGATCACCGCGCTCGACCTGATGTTCAAGGTCGGCAGCAATGTCTGGACCGCTGTGTCGGATCTGGCCATGTATGGCATGTTCGCCTTCGCTGCGTACGCGCTGTTCGTGCTCATCCGCTGGCCGATCGAGCGCAGCCGCAAGGCTCGCCAGCCCCGGCCCGCCGCTCAGCCTGCCGACACAGACCCCACTGATGAGCCGTTTGCCGAGGACGATCATTACCCTCGCAAATCCGCTGCGCCGCTTCCTCCGACCAGGGCTGCGCGAGTCGAACCGCGGTTGTAGATCCCGCTTCGTTGGCATGCGCCGTCATTGTCGGCGCATGACCTGCTGCAAAACGTCTTGAAGCGAGAACCTGAGCATGTGTGAACTACTGGGCATGAGCGCCAATGTCCCGACCGACATAGTCTTCAGCTTTACCGGGCTGATGCAGCGTGGCGGGCGTACTGGTCCGCATCGCGATGGCTGGGGCATTGCCTTCTACGAAGGTCGCGGCCTGCGCTTGTTCCAGGACCCCGCAGCCAGCAGTGAATCTGAAGTTGCGCAACTGGTGCAGCGCTATCCGATCAAAAGCGAAGTGGTTATTGGCCATATTCGTCAGGCCAACGTCGGCAAGGTCTGCCTGTCCAACACTCATCCTTTCGTGCGTGAACTCTGGGGCCGCAACTGGTGCTTTGCGCACAATGGTCAGCTAGCCGATTTCACTCCCGGTGCCACTTTCTACAGGCCTGTGGGCGATACCGACAGCGAAGCTGCATTCTGCGACCTGCTCAATCGCGTTCGCGAAGCCTTTCCCGAGCCGGTTGAGGTCGAGCAATTACTGCCCTCACTGATCCAGGCCTGCACTGAATACCGTAGTAAAGGCGTGTTCAACTGCCTGTTGAGCGATGGCGACTGGCTGTTTTGCTTTTGCAGTACCAAACTGGTCCAGATCACCCGGCGCGCGCCGTTCGGCCCGGCAAGGTTGAAAGATGTCGACGTGATTGTCGATTTTCAGGCTGAAACAACGCCGCACGACGTGGTGACTGTGATCGCCACCGAGCCATTGACCGAGAACGAAAACTGGAAGCGCTATGAGCCGGGCCAGTGGAGCCTGTGGCGCAAGGGTGAGTGCGTGGCGCAAGGCTCGGTCGAGACAGCAGTGCAGTAACGGCGCCTCCACCGGCACATTGGATAAAAAAGAAGAGGGATATTGATGCTGCGAAGTTATCTGCGATTGGTCCTGTTCACCACAGGCCTGCTTTTCGGGGTACAGATTCCCGGGTTCATCAGTGATTACAGCAAGCGTGTCGAAGCGCATCTGATCGAGGCGCAACAGGCCGTCAAGGGCTACACCGCTACTGCGCAGCAGTTCTTCAAGGGCGATATACAAGCGCTGATCCAACACTATCGCAGCAGCGAAGACCCGGTTTTCCGAGCCGATGCGGACAACATCGATACGTTGATGAGCCGTACCCATATCCTTGAGCGTCAGTGGCTTGGGCTCCAGGGGCCGTGGTATTCCAAAGCCCTGTTCGTCGTCACGTCTGCCGATGCGGATATTCGCCGGGAAACGTTCAACGGTTATACGTGGCAAGTTCTGCTGGCCCCCGAAGTCATTGCCTGGGGAATCATCAGTGCATTGCTGCTGGCCCTTGTGGTGGAAAGCGTTGGGCTGTTACTCGGCTGGGTGATTCACGGTGGACGACGCAAGCCGCAACTTGAGCGGGACTGGCGCTGATTGCTGGATACGGTAATAACGACAACGGGCGTTGCATAAAGTCAGCACGCGCCCGTCATGCTTATTTCGCCAGATGACGCATGCCTTCTTCCAGGCCGCGCAGGGTTAGCGGGTACATGTGCCCTTCAATCAGGTCGCGCACGATATGCGTGGACGTGGTGTACTCCCAGGCATCCTTGGGGTAGGGATTGATCCAGATGATCTTCTTGAATTTGGCCATGAAGCGCTGCATCCACACATAGCCTGCCTCTTCATTCCAGTGTTCGACGCTGCCACCGGGCTGGGTGATCTCATACGGTGCCATCGAAGCGTCGCCGATGAAAATCACTTTGTAGTCTGCGCCGTACTTGTGCAGCAGGTCTTGCGTGGCGGTTCGCTCTGAGCCGCGGCGCAGGTTGTTCTTCCACACCGATTCGTAGATGAAATTATGGAAGTAGAAATACTCCATATGCTTGAACTCGGTCTTGCAGGCCGAGAACAGCTCTTCGCAGATCTTGACGTGCGCGTCCATCGAACCGCCGATGTCGAACAGCAGCAATAATTTGATGGTGTTGCGCCGCTCAGGGCGCATCTGAATGTTCAGCAGGCCCGCGTCGCGTGCGGTGTGATCAATGGTGCCGTCGATGTCCAGTTCATCCGCAGCGCCCTGACGGGCAAACTTGCGCAGACGGCGCAGGGCCACCTTGATGTTGCGCGTACCCAGCTCGACCTGATCGTCCAGGTTTTTATATTCGCGCTGATCCCACACCTTGACTGCCTTGCCCTTGCGTTCCCCTGCGTCGCCGACACGAATGCCTTCAGGGTTATAGCCCCCCGAGCCGAAAGGGCTGGTGCCGCCTGTGCCGATCCATTTGTTGCCACCGGCGTGGCGTTCCTTCTGTTCTTCCAGACGCTTCTTGAATTCCTCGATCAGCTTGTCGAGGCCGCCGAGGGACTGAATCTGCGCGCGTTCCTCGTCACTCAACGAGCGCTCGAACTCTTTGCGCAGCCAGTCTTCGGGGATCAATGCCTGCAAATGATCGTCGAGATTTTCCAGACCTTTGAAATACGCACCGAAGGCCCGGTCGAATTTGTCGAAATGGCGCTCGTCCTTGACCAGAATCGTGCGCGCAAGAAAGTAGAACTCATCGATATCGGCAAAGATAACCCGCTGTTTCAGCGCATTGATCAGGTCCAGCAGTTCACGCAGAGACACCGGCACCCTGGCCGCGCGCATTTCGTTGAACAGGTTGAGCAGCATGGCTGTCGCCCTTTTACGTAACGGGGTTGATGGAGGCGCTCAACGGTTGCCGCGGCGGCTCATGAACGCCAGACGCTCAAGCAAATGCACATCCTGTTCATTCTTGACCAGCGCCCCGGCCAGCGGCGGGATAGCCTTGGTCGGGTCGCGCTCACGCAGTACGGCTTCACCGATGTTGTCGGCCATCAGCAGCTTCAGCCAGTCCACCAGTTCGGACGTGGAGGGCTTCTTCTTCAGGCCCGGCACTTTGCGCACGTCGAAAAACACGTCCAGCGCTTCGCTCACCAGGTCTTTCTTGATGTCCGGGTAATGCACGTCGACGATGCGTTGCAGGGTGGCACGGTCCGGGAAGGCGATGTAGTGGAAGAAGCAGCGACGCAGGAAGGCGTCCGGCAATTCCTTTTCGTTGTTGGAGGTAATGATGATGATCGGGCGCTTTTTGGCCTTGATCGTTTCATCGATTTCGTAGACGTAGAACTCCATCTTGTCGAGTTCCTGCAACAGGTCGTTGGGGAACTCGATGTCGGCCTTGTCGATCTCGTCGATCAGCAAAATGACCCGCTCATCGGACTCGAAGGCTTCCCAGAGCTTGCCCTTTTTCAGGTAGTTACGTACGTCGTGGACTTTGTCCACGCCCAATTGAGAGTCACGCAGACGGCTGACGGCATCGTATTCGTAGAGGCCCTGATGCGCCTTGGTAGTGGACTTGATATGCCAGGTGATCAGCTTCGCGCCAAAGGACTCGGCCAGTTGCTCGGCCAGCATGGTCTTGCCGGTGCCGGGCTCGCCCTTGACCAACAGCGGACGCTCCAGCGTGATTGCCGCGTTGACCGCCAGCTTGAGATCGTCAGTGGCGACGTATGCCGGGGTACCTTCGAACTTCATGATCAATCCTTTTCACGTGGGTAGGCGCAGCCTGTCGGCGCGCACACCGTAACAGGGGCAAGCAATGCCGGAACTATAACGTGGCTGCCGGACGACTGTGAACGCAGACGCCTCATTCAGTTCTTGAATGGGGCGTCACGCAGTGACCGGGTCGAAATTGTAACGCTGCTTTTGGTATGGCTAATTTGGCTATACCATACGCTTCATGTCGACTAAATACAGATTCAGGGATAAGTACAGGATTCAGTTGAGGGAAAAAGACCACCTGCCGCCGCATGTGCATCTGACCGGTGGTGGTCTGGATGTACTGATTTGCCTTGAGCTCGTAGAGCCCATGCGCGGACATGCCCCGACTGTTGTGCTTAAGGAAGCTCTCGAATGGATACGAATTCACCGCGATGAACTGATGGAGGAGTGGAAACGATGGCATCCATGAAACGACCCCGGCTCAGGGATGTTCAGGCGCAGTCCGGATACCGGCTGGCCCTGACATTCATCGACGATCAACAATTCGTCCTCGACATGAGCGCTGATGTGCAGGCTTTTCCGGGGTTACGACCCCTGATTGCTGCTGAAGCCTTTGCCCACGCCCAAGTGGGCGATGATGGCTGGACGGTTGAATGGCCTGAACTGGATATCCAGATCGGTGCGGATACCCTGTATCTCGACGCTCAGGCTCAAGCTGCCACCGACGAAAACACGCGTATTTTCATCGGGTGGCGTGCCCGCACGGGTTTGCCCTTGGCTAAGGCCGCACAGGCATTGGGTGTCAGCCCTCGCAGCATTACTCGCTACAGCAACTCTCGCGAAGCTACGCCACGTACCCTTGCGCTGGCTTGCCTGGGCTGGGATGTATTGCAGCAACAGGCACATGCCGCCGAGGAGCGGGGTGTTTATTCCGTGGATAAAAAGGACCACTAAGACCCCTTGCTGCTCTCATAACGCGCATTGAATGCCTGCACGAAAGCATTGCGCAGGATCTGCAGAAACGCCTGGAAGCCGCTGATGTCCTGCTGATGGACGCTGCCGCTCAGGTCGACACGGGTGGCGAACTGGTTTTCCCGCTGGTTTTTCAACACGGTTTCGCTGGTGCCGACCAGCGCTTCCCAGATCGAGCGGAAAACGCCCTTGTCCTTGTTCTCAACGTCCTGATGCCAGTTGAACACGTCAACATTGCGTAGCAGGGGCTTTATGTAGCCGCTGAGCTGCCCTTTATCCGCTTGCGCTTCAATCACAAGATCGCCGTCACCGGCGTTAAAGTCGAACTTGCCATACGCCGACGAGAAGTCGTTGAGCTTCTTGAGCTGAATGCCGGTGGCGCGCAGTTTGAAGTCGAAATCTTCAAAGTTGCTGAACGGATCGAATCTGGCGGTGCTTTCCAGATCGGCATGGTCCAGCAGGCGTGCCTTGCCCTTGAACTCGGCATCGCGGTTGCCTTCCACGTCGACCACGTTGGTCAGGTTATAGATGCTGGCATTGACCTGATCCGCCTCGATTTTTACTTTGGGCGTGGAGTTGAAGTTATTGAACGTGATGCGCCCGTTATCGATGCGCAATTCGTTGAGGGTGATGGGCAGCAGCTTGTCCATCTGGGTACGCCAGTCGGTGCCCTGACCGGTCTGCGAGTTCTGCTTGCTGCCGCCGTCCACGAAGTTGATCTGCGGTCCGGTGAAGAGGGCTTTCGCGACCACGGCATGGTCATACCAGAGCGAATGCCAGCTGACTGCCAGCTCGATCATCGGCGCGTCGAAGAAAGGCACCGGGACCTTGCCGTCGGTCTTGACGATCTTCAGTCCTTTGATCCGGTAAGCCCCTCGCCACAGTGCCAGGTCTACGTCGGTGATCTCACCTCGGTAGTCGCCCATGTCGGCCAGTTTGTCGTTCAGATAGTCGCGCACCAGATAGGGCAAGGCGATATTGACCGCGATCAGCAGAACTACCAGAGCGGCCATGGTCCATAGCGGCCAGCTGTAGCGACGTTTCATGACATGAGTCTCCTGTTTCAATGAGGGATTGACTGCGTACGCGGTCATCCGTTCGGTCAGACTGGACGCCCCAGGGTTGGCGGCATAGGCTTTGGGTCTTTAACCGATGTGCACAAGGACACTTTCATGAGCCGTATCTACGCTGATAACGCCCATTCCATCGGTAATACGCCGCTGGTGCAGATCAATCGTATTGCGCCCCGCGGTGTCACGATTCTGGCCAAGATCGAAGGACGTAATCCGGGCTACTCCGTCAAGTGCCGTATCGGCGCCAACATGATCTGGGACGCTGAAAGCAGCGGCAAACTCAAGCCCGGCATGACCATCGTCGAACCGACCTCGGGCAATACCGGGATTGGCCTGGCATTCGTTGCCGCCGCCCGTGGTTACAAATTGATGCTCACCATGCCCGCTTCCATGAGCATAGAACGTCGCAAGGTACTCAAGGCGCTGGGTGCCGAACTGGTGTTGACTGAACCGGCAAAGGGGATGAAAGGCGCGATTGCCAAGGCAGAAGAGCTGCTGGCGGGCGATCCGGAAAAATACTTCATGCCCGCACAGTTCGAGAACCCTGCCAACCCGGCCATCCACGAAAAGACCACCGGCCCTGAAATCTGGGCGGACACCGACGGCGCTATCGACGTACTGGTGGCAGGCGTCGGGACTGGCGGGACTATCACCGGTATTTCCCGCTATATCAAGCACACCGCAGGCAAGCCGATCCTGTCGGTTGCGGTCGAGCCGGACGGTTCGCCGATTATCACCCAGGCGATGGCCGGTGAAGAGATCAAGCCCAGCACGCACAAGATTCAAGGCATCGGTGCCGGTTTCATTCCGAAAAACCTCGACCTGTCGATTGTGGACCGCGTAGAGCGTGTCACCGATGAAGAATCCAAGGCCATGGCGCGGCGCTTGATGCAGGAAGAGGGCATCCTTTGCGGTATCTCGTGCGGAGCAGCCATGGCGGCGGCCGTCCGTCTGGCTGAAAAACCGGAGATGCAGGGCAAGACAATCGTGGTGATCCTGCCTGACTCTGGCGAACGTTACCTGTCCAGCATGCTGTTCAGCGACCTGTTTACCGATCAGGAGCTTTCCCAGTAACACATCTTCGCAAGTGTGCACTTCATGCGGGCAACGCAAGGGTTTATGATGGCCAGCTTACGCGTCACCGGACGATTATCTCTGTTCGTCCGGTGCTTGCGGTCCTTCATTCAGAATCATGCATCAGTACTGCCCGCGTGACGTTTGGCGTTATCTGCCCGCTTCAAGGAGAGCTTCATGACCCTTTCATTTGTTGCCAAGGCATCGATCCTGATGCTGTTTCTGGGCAGCACGCTGTACGTTCATTTGCGCGGTCGGGCCCGGCTGCCCCTGTTGCGGCAGTTCGTCAACCATTCGGCATTGTTCGCGCCTTACAACGCACTGATGTACCTGTTTTCCCGCGTGCCGTCCGAACCGTATCTGGACCGCAGCAAATTCCCTGAGCTGGATATCCTCAAGGACAACTGGGAAACCATTCGCGACGAAGCCATGCACCTGTTCGATGAAGGCTACATTCGGGCTGCCGAGAAGAACAACGACGCCGGTTTCGGCTCGTTCTTCAAGAAGGGCTGGAAGCGCTTTTACCTGAAGTGGTACGACAAGGCACTGCCATCTGCCGAAGCGCTGTGCCCGAAGACTGTCGAGCTGGTCAACAGCATTCCCAACGTCAAAGGTGCGATGTTCGCGCTGTTGCCGGGCGGCAGCCACCTCAACCCGCACCGCGATCCGTTTGCCGGTTCCCTGCGTTATCACCTGGGGCTGTCTACGCCGAATTCCGATGACTGCCGGATCTTTGTCGATGGCAAGGAATACGCCTGGCGTGACGGCCAGGACGTGATGTTCGACGAGACCTACGTGCACTGGGTCAAGAATGAAACGCCGCAGACCCGGGTGATTCTGTTCTGTGACGTCGAGCGTCCGCTGACCAACCGCTTCATGACGCGTGTGAACCGCAGCGTCAGTGCGTTTCTGGGCCGCGCAACCGCGCCGCAGAATCTGGATGACGAGCGTGTCGGCGGGATCAATCAGGCGTATGCGTTCAGCAAGCGCTTCAGCGACGGCTTCAGTGGCAAGGTCAAGCAGTTCAAGCGCGCCAACCCCAAGGCCTACCGCATTTTGCGGCCTGTACTGGCGGTGGTGGTGCTGACGTTGCTGGGCTACTGGTTGTTTGGTTAAGCAACCGCTTTGATCCGGTTGTTCGCTGTCACGGCGAACAACCGTCAGCCCTTTCTCAGTCCAGATTCACATGCCGGCTCAACAACGCTCGCAGCGCTGCGGGTTTGACCGGTTTGGGCAGGTAATCGAGTCCTGCTGCATGCACCTGAGCAATCAACTCCGGACGGCCATCAGCGCTGATGAGCACGCCGGGCACCGGTTGACCCAGGCGGGTTCGTAGCCAGGCCATCAGTTCAGTACCGGTTTCGCCCTCATCCAGATGGTAATCCACCAACGCAATCTGCGGCCTGACGCCATTGTTCAGCAGCGCTTCGCATTCCAGGCGACTGCGAGCGGTCCACACCTGACAACCCCAGCGTGACAACAGGCTGTTCATGCCGATCAGGATGCTGTCTTCATTGTCGACACACAGCACCTGCGTGCCGTTCAGCGCGGGTCGGCTGACATCCGGCAGCGTATCGGGCATTGTCGCCGGGGCTGCTGCCAGTGGCACGCGCACGCTGAAAACGCTGCCTTTGCCAGGCCACGAACGCACCTGCAAAGGGTGCTCGAGAATGCGACACAAACCATCGGCAATCGCCAGCCCCAGGCCCAGCCCCTTGGCTGCGTGAGTCTTGTGGCTGTCGAGGCGTTTGAATTCTTCGAAGATCACCTGGCGCTTGTCTTCGGGGATGCCCGGCCCGCGGTCCCAGACCTCAAGGCTCAGGCTGCCGCCGTGACGTCTGACACCCAGCAGAATAGGGCCTTTGGCATAGCGGAAAGCATTGGTCAGAAAGTTTTGCAGGACCCGGCGCAATAGCTTGATATCACTGTCGACGCGCAGTGAACTGCCTCTGAAACGAAAACTCAGACCCTGCTCCTGGGCCAGCGCTTTGAATTCGGCGCCCAGGGTGTCAAACAGCGCGTTGAGCGGGAACGGTTGGCGGTCCGGGGTGATCTTGCCGTTTTCCAGGCGCGAGATGTCCAGCAGGTCGCTGATCAGGTCTTCGGCAGAACGCAACGAGCTGTCCAGATGCTGGACCAGTTGCTGGGCGTCGCTGGAAATGCCGTCCTGCTGATGCGACAGCGCAGCAGAAAACAGTCTTGCAGCATTCAGCGGCTGCATCAGGTCATGGCTGACGGCGGCCAGAAAGCGGGTTTTCGATTCGTTGGCGGCTTCGGCGGTGCCCTTGGCCTCGGTCAGCGCCTGATTGAGCTGCGACAACTCGTGGGTACGTGCGGCGACACGCTGCTCAAGGCTTTCATTGACGCCTTTGAGGGCCTGTTCGGCGGCACGAAACGCGGTGATGTCGGTGAAGCTCATGACGAAACCGCCGCCGGGCATCGGATTGCCGATCAGCTCGATCACCTGACCGTTGGGGAACAGTCGCTCCGAGGTGTGCGCGCGGCCCTGACGCATCCAGTGCAGGCGTCGCGCCACGTGAACTTCAGCCTCACCCGGCCCGCACAGCCCGCGTTCGGCGTTGTAGCGAATGATGTCGGCAATCGGCCGGCCGACGCCAATCAGGCCTTCGGGGTAATTGAACAGCTCGAGGTAGCGGCGGTTCCAGGCCACCAGCCTCAAGGACTGATCCACCACACTGATGCCCTGGGTAATGTTTTCGATGGCACCCTGCAACAGTGCACGGTTGAACTGCAAAACTTCGGACGCTTCGTCGGCGATGCGTACGACGTCTTCCAGCTGCATATCGCGCCCTTCGATAGCGGCCTTGACCACGGCGCGGGTCGAGGAAGTGCCGAGCACGCCAGCCAGCAGCCGCTCGGTATGCGCGATCCACTCTCCATCGGCATTCAGACTGGGGTTGAAACCCTTGCCTTGTCTGTAGGCGAAGCGAATGAAGCTCTGACGTGCTCGGTCTTCACCGACAAAACGCGCCGAGAGGCTGAGCAGGTCTTCTATCTGGACGGCAAGCAGCGGTCGGCTGAAGTCGCGTCCCTGGGTTTCCTGACCAATGAAACGACCTGCCTGCCAGTGCTCCGCCACTCGGGTTCTCGACAACATCGACACCCAGGCGAACAGCGTGCAGTTGCCGGCCATCGACAGCACCACGCCCTGAGTCATCGGCGAGATCGGCAGGTCGAACGGGTTGCTGTGCAGCCAGGACAGTAGCGGGAAATTGCTCAGCGACCAGCCCATGCCATGCGCCGCGACCGGCAGCACCAGGGTGTAGAACCAGATGAAGATACCCGCTGCCAGGCCTGCAAAGACACCACGCCGGTTAGCCTGCTTCCAGTACAGCGCACCGAACATGGCCGGTGCCAACTGGGTGATCGCGGCGAAGGCAATCTGCCCGATAGTCGCCAGGCTGGCCGTTGAGCCCAGCATCCGGTAGCTGACATAGGCCAGCAGGAGAATCATCACAATGCTGATGCGCCTTACCGAGAGCATCCAGTGACGAAACGCTTCGAACGGCCGCTCGGTGTTTTTGCGCCTTAACAGCCAGGGCAGCAGCATGTCGTTGGATATCATCGTCGACAGCGCCACGCAGGCGACGATTACCATGCCGGTTGCCGCCGATGCGCCGCCGATGAAGGCCAGCAGGGCGAGTGACGGATGAGCGTGCGCCAGGGGCAGACTGATCACGAACGAGTCGGGCAGCATGGAGGCGGGCAGCAGCATTTGTCCGGCCAGCGCAATTGGCACGACGAACAATGCAGCCAGTGCCAGATAGGCCGGGAACACCCATTTGGCGAGATTCAGGTCCTGAGGCTCGATGTTTTCGACCACCGTGACGTGAAACTGTCGCGGCAGGCAGACAATCGCCATCATCGCCACACCGGTCTGCACGAACATCGACGGCCAGTTGATCGTGTCTTGCCAGTATTCCTCGAGGCGTGGCGCAAGTTTGGCCTGATTGAACAGGTCATCAAAACCGTCATACAGACCGAACGTGACGAACACGCCGACCGCCATGAAGGCAAACAGCTTGACCAGTGCTTCGAAGGCAATCGCCAGCACCATACCGCGATGGTGTTCGGTCACATCCAGATTGCGTGCACCGAAGACGATGGTGAACAGCGCCAGAATCAGCGACACCACCAGCGCGGTGTCCTGAGCGCGGGTGCCGGTGGAATCAGCCACAGCACCAATCAGGATATTTACGCCCAGCACGATGCCTTTCAGTTGCAGCGCGATATACGGCAGCATGCCGATCAGACAGATCAGCGCGACCATGACCGCCAGTGACTGGGACTTGCCGTAGCGTGCTGCGATGAAGTCGGCAATTGAGGTGATGTTTTCCTGCTTGCTGATCAGCACCATCTTCTGCAGCACCCAAGGCGCCAGCACCATCAGCACGATAGGCCCCAGATAAATCGGCAGGAAAGACCACAGCTGTTCGGCCGCCTGACCCACCGCGCCGAAAAACGTCCAACTGGTGCAATACACTGCCAGCGACAGGCTGTAGACCCAGGCGCGCATGGTCGGGCGCAGTGATGCGCTGTAGCGGTCGCCGTAAAAGGCGATAGCAAACATGATGGCCATATAGGACAAGGCAACGGCCGCAATCAGCCCGCTGGACAGCGACATATGAAATTCCACACCGTATTGATAGCGCGCAGTCTCGCACGATGGCCGCGCTTCGTCTTTGTCGACCAAGGTCGAGCGTGGCGGGGTGTCGCAGCTGTTACGCAAACGCCCGTAACGATGAAAAATGGTGCGGGGTGTTTTGTAAAAAGAAATGTCCTATCGACATTCGGCGGCGTTACGTCTTCAATGTGTCTCGGATTGGCGGCTACGTCAGTTCACCCCAGCCTCTCAGGACCACGGACGATGAGCCAACAGTCACAATTCAGCTTGCTCGGGAAACGCCGTTTCCTGCCGTTTTTCATCACGCAGTCCCTCGGGGCGTTCAATGACAATATTTTCAAGCAGTCATTGATCCTCGCCATCCTCTATAAGCTGAGCATTGACGGGGATCGTTCGATCTACGTCAATCTGTGTGCCTTGCTGTTCATCCTGCCGTTCTTCCTGTTCTCGGCGCTGGCCGGGCAGTTCGGCGAGAAGTACCCCAAGGACACGCTGATCCGCATCATCAAGTTCGGCGAGATCGTCATCATGGCGGTCGGGGCTGCGGGCTTTCTGTTCGATCACCTTGAATTGATGCTGGCGGCGCTGTTTGCCATGGGCACGCATTCAGCGCTGTTCGGGCCGGTCAAATATTCGATCCTGCCTCAGCACCTGCGCGAGAGCGAACTGGTCGGCGGCAACGCGCTGGTCGAGATGGGTACCTTTCTGGCGATTCTGGCCGGCACCATCAGCGCGGGTGTGATGATGTCTTCTTCGCACTATGCCTGGGTGGTGGCGGCTGCCATCGTGCTGGTCGCCTGCCTGGGGTTCCTGGCCAGCTTCGGTATCCCGCGCGCCGATGCCGCCTCGCCGGAGATGAAGCTCAACTGGAACATCTTCACCCAGTCATGGGCGACCTTGCGCATGGGGCTGGGGCAAACGCCTGCGGTTTCGCGCTCGATTGTCGGCAACTCGTGGTTCTGGTTCGTGGGGGCGATCTACCTGACGCAGATCCCGGCCTATGCCAAGGAATGGATGTATGGCGACGAAACGGTCGTTACGCTGATCCTGACCGTGTTCTCCATCGGCATCGCGCTGGGCTCGCTGCTTTGCGAGCGGTTATCCGGGCATAAGGTCGAGATCGGGCTGGTGCCGTTTGGCTCGATGGGGCTGACGATTTTCGGTCTGTTGCTGTGGTGGCATTCCGGTGGTTTCCCGCAGAACGTGCAGGCCAACGACTGGCTGGCGGTCCTTTCCTACGGGCAGGGCTGGCTGGTGCTGTTCGATATTCTGGGTATTGGCGTGTTCGGCGGCTTCTATATCGTGCCGTTGTACGCCCTGATCCAGTCGCGAACACCGGTGAAAGAGCGCTCACGAGTCATTGCTGCCAACAACATCCTCAACGCGCTGTTCATGGTGGTTTCGGCGATTGTCTCGATCCTGTTGCTGAGCTTCGCCAAACTGTCGATTCCGCAGCTGTTTCTGGCGGTGTCGCTGATGAACATCGCCGTCAATATCTACATCTTCAAGATCGTCCCCGAGTTCACCATGCGCTTCATGATCTGGCTGCTGGGCCACTCCATGTACCGCGTCGAACACCGGGATTTGAACCGGATACCTGATGAAGGCGCAGCGCTGCTGGTCTGCAACCATGTGTCCTTTGTCGATGCGTTGCTGATTGCCGGTGCAGTGCGGCGGCCGATCCGGTTTGTCATGTACTACAAGATCTACCAGTTGCCGGTCCTCAACTTTATCTTCCGCACGGCCGGGACCATCCCGATTGCCGGGCGCAACGAGGACATGGACATCTACGAGCAATCGTTCAAGCGCATCGCTCAGTACCTCGCGGAAGGCGAGCTTGTGTGTATCTTCCCGGAAGGCAAGCTGACCACCGACGGCGAGATCAGCGGCTTCAAGAGCGGCATGAGCCGCATCATCCAGGAAACGCCAGTGCCGGTCATTCCGCTGGCACTACAAGGCTTGTGGGGCAGCTTTTTCAGCCGTGACCCGAGCAAGACTCTGTTCCGTCGCCTCTGGTCTCGCGTGGTGCTGGTCGCCGGTTCGCCCATTGCAGCAGATGTTGCAACGCCGGTGGATGTGCGCGAAGAGGTGAAGGCGCTGAGAGGGAAGGTGCAATAAGCGCTCCGCGCTGCATTTAGTGATGCTCTGCGTCACCTTCAGGTGCCGCAGCTGATCAAAGGCCCGGCTTGGTTTCTTCCTCCGGCATCTTCCTGAAATACGTCGATAGCAACGCCCCGGAAATGTTGTGCCAGACGCTGAACAGCGCGCTTGGCACCGCCGCCAGTGGCGAAAAGTGAGCGCTGGCCAATGCGGCGCCAAGCCCTGAGTTCTGCATGCCTACTTCCAGCGCCAGTGACTTGCGTTGCGGCAAGGGCAGCTTGAATGCCTTGCCGGTAAAATAACCCAGCAAAAAGCCGAAGGTGTTGTGCAGGATCACCACGGCCATGATCAACAAGCCCGATTCGGCGATTTTCGCCTGGCTGGCGGCGACTACGGCGCAGACAATCATCACGATGCTCACCACCGAGACCAGCGGCAGCACGTCCACGGCATATCTGACCCGCGCACCCAGCAGACGCTGTGCAACTACACCGAGCACGATCGGCAGCATGACCAGTTGCAGGATCGACCAGAACATATCGAGGAAGGACACCGGCAACCACGCCGACGCCAGTAACCAGATCAGCGTCGGGGTCAGCAGCGGGGCGAGCAGGGTAGTCACCGCTGCGATTGCCACCGCCAGCGCCAGATCACCTTTGGCCAGCCAGGCCATGACGTTGGAGGACGTACCGCTCGGGCAGCAGCCGACCAGAATCACACCCACGGCGATTTCCGGCGGCAGTTGAAACACCTGACACAGCAACCAGGCCACGCCGGGCATTATCACAAAATGCGCGACCACACCCAGCGCAACGCGCCACGGGTTGCGCGCCACCTCAGAGAAGTCTTCCAGCTTCAAGGTAAGACCCATGCCGAACATGACCAGACCCAGCAGCGGTACGATCCAGCTTTTCAGACCGATAAAAGCCTGCGGGAACAGAAACGCCAGGATGGCGAACAGCAGCACCCAATAAGCAAAGGTATTACCGACAAACCGACTCAAGGCTGCCAACGCGCGCATGGCGTGTTCCCTCCTTTAAAAAAACCTGTGTGAAATGAACGCGCCGTCTCACAGGACGGCGCGGTGTAGCAGGCAGCGACGGGCGGGGATCAGATCCCCTGCGGGATTTCCTCGCCGCCCAGCGCGTCGAACAGCTCCGGCAGGAACTCGCCGAACGTCAGCATCATCAGTGTGAAGCTGGCGTCGAGCTGGCCCAGCGCTTCGTCGCCACCGTCCTGTTCCGCCTGATCCTGCAGCAGGTCTTCGAACTTCAGGCGCTTGACCACCAGCTTGTCGTCCAGCACGAACGACAGCTTGTCCTGCCAGGCCAGCGACAGCTGGGTGACGACCTTGCCGGTGTTCAAGTGCAGCTGAATTTCGTCGCTGGTCAGGTCCTGACGCTTGCAACGTACGATGCCGCCATCTTCGTGGGTGTCGCGCAGTTCGCACTCGTCCAGCACGAAGAAGTTGTCGGCCGCTTTCTGGGTCTTGACCCAGTCGGTCATGGTTGCACTTGGCGAAACCTTGACGGTCAGCGGACGTACCGGCAACGAGCCGATCACTTCACGCAGGGTCGACAGCAGGTCTTCGGCGCGTTTCGGGCTGGAGGCGTTGACCAGAATCAGGCCCTGCTTTGGCGCGATGGCAGCGAAGGTCGCGGAGCGGCGGATAAACGCACGCGGCAAAAAGGCCTGGATGATTTCATCCTTGAGTTGATCGCGTTCCTTCTTGTAGACCTTGCGCATCTGCTCGGCTTCGATCTCGTCGACCTTTTCCTTGAGCGCGTCGCGTACAACGCTACCTGGCAGAATGCGTTCTTCCTTGCGTGCAGCAATCAGCAGGAAGTCCTGGCTGACGTGTACCAATGGAGCGTCCTCGCCCTTGCCGAAAGGAGCGACGAAACCATAGGTGGCCACCTCCTGGCTGGCGCAGGCACGAGCCGGTTTGGTTGCCAGTGCTGTCTCCAGCGCTTCGGCATCGAAAGGCACGTCCTGGGTCAGGCGATAGACAAGCAGGTTTTTGAACCACATGAGGTGAGTCTCTCTTTCTATACAAAGGCGGGCATTATTCGCTCCTCGGCGGCTGCGGCCAACCCTGCACAGAGCGTTTGTAAGCCTTTGGAAGGATTATAAAAATTATTTAAAAAAGTGCTTGCCAGAGTGCAGGTCGCTCCGTAGAATGCGCGCCACACCGAGAGTGAAGGGTGATTAGCTCAGCTGGGAGAGCAGCTGCCTTACAAGCAGCGGGTCGGCGGTTCGATCCCGTCATCACCCACCAAACTCGCTTTTAGTGTTACGCGCAGCGGTAGTTCAGTCGGTTAGAATACCGGCCTGTCACGCCGGGGGTCGCGGGTTCGAGTCCCGTCCGCTGCGCCATATTCAGCTTCAAGGCCCTTGAACTCCTTGAAGCAAACAGAAAGCCCGCCTTGTGCGGGCTTTCTGCTTTCTGTTTTCCTGAAACGATGAAGTCCTCGTTCATTCATCGGGGTGTGACAGGCAGCTACCGAGCCATCCTGGTAACCATACGACCAAGCTATTTCCGCCCAGGCTTTCGACCATGTGCGGGCCATCTGCATCGGCCACGTTGGCCAGGGTCAGCAGTCCATTTTGATGCGCGTTGTGAAAACAATATTCAGTGCAGTCATCGCAGTTCAATACCCTTGACGTTTGGTTTCTAATGGCACGATCTGGTTGATCTTTGCAGAGCAGCGCTGTTTTCATGTGATGCAATGTCGTGTGCTTCCACGCATCATCAAGTAAGACTTCCTCTTTGCCAATGTAAGTTATTTCCTTATTTATTGAAGTTTCTGGCTCGCTCTTTGTTTAACGCGATCAGGTCCTTGATTTCTCATCTTCGCTGGTATTAGCTGGTTTTGTCGGTTAGAGCACTTCAGTGTGCTGACCGACTGTCTTATATCTGATTCTGTAAGATCGCCCTGTCAAGGCGGTTGAATACTCTATATTTAAATAAGGAAATTATATGAACACTGGTATTAAACTGCTCATGGCTGCCTCTGTCATGGCAGCCTCCGTCAGCGCGTTGGCCTTGCCTGCGCTGCACACCGCGACTATCGATCAGCACGGCACTGTCGTTACTCAATCGTCTCCGTGGATCAAGTCCGTAAGTTACAGTAGTAAGAGCGACTATTTCGCAACGTATAAAGTGATTTTCAATGAGGGCCACTTCAAACACTCGCCTGGTTTCTGCTCGGCATCTTCTATTGATACCAGTGACTATGAACGGCTGTTCTACGGTCACGTCAAGTTGGGTGGGGCTGCCACCACAAAAGAAGTCAATGTGTTAGGTCTCATGGTCGGCAAGGACGGTGCCTCGGGCGATGCTTCCATGAGCTTTCAGCTGGCGTGCAGCAACTGATTGAATGAGCCTCGCCGGGTGCGGGGCTTTCTCGGGGGCAGAACCTCGTTAAACACCTGCGGCTTTCCATCCATCGCATTTGCGCAGATCATCTATCCATTCCCAACAAGAACGGACGTGTCATGAATTTACCTCTTCAGGGCATCAAGGTGGTGGAGCTGGGCCAGCTTATTGCCGGACCTTTTGCGGCGAAGATCCTTGCCGAGTTCGGTGCCGAGGTCATCAAGGTCGAGCCGCCGCTGACCGGTGATCCTCTGCGCAAATGGCGTTTGCTGCACAACGGTACCTCCGTATGGTGGGCGGTGCAGTCGCGCAACAAGCAGTCAGTGACCCTCGATCTGCGCCAGCCTCAGGCGCAGGAAATGGCCCGCCAGCTGATTCGTGATGCCGATGTGCTGGTCGAGAATTTCCGCCCCGGTACGCTTGAGGGTTGGGGGCTCAGTTGGGAAGAGCTGCATGCCCTCAATCCGAAACTGATCATGCTGCGCGTCTCCGGCTATGGGCAGACCGGCCCGTACCGTGACAGGCCGGGTTTTGGCGTAATAGGCGAGGCGATGGGCGGTCTGCGTCATTTATCGGGCGAGCCAGGGCGTACGCCGGTGCGTGTCGGTGTGTCGATCGGCGACTCGCTGTCGGCGCTGCACGGCGTTATCGGCATTCTGCTTGCGCTTCGGCACCGCGAACAGAATGGCGGTGACGGTCAGCAGATAGATGTCGCGTTGTACGAGTCAGTGTTCAACGTGATGGAAAGCCTGATTCCCGAGTATTCGGTATTCAATACTGTCCGTGAGCCAGCAGGCAGCAGCATGCCAGGCATCGCACCGACCAACGCCTACCGCTGCAATGATGGTAAGTACGCGCTGATCGCAGGCAATGGCGACAGTATCTACCGTCGGTTGATGGAAAAGATCGGTCGCCTGGATCTGGCCAATGACCCCGAGCTTGAGCATAACGACGGGCGAGTCAGGCATGTGGCACGCATTGATGCTGCCATTTCGACCTGGACCGCCGAGCGCTCGATGGACGAAGTTCTTGCTGCACTCAACGAGGCGCGTATCCCGGCAGGCAAGATCTACGACGCTGCCGATATCGCCAGCGACCCGCATTATCAGGCGCGTGACATGTTGTTGCAGAGCGCGCTGGATGACGGCACGCCCGTCACTCTCCCGGGGATCGTGCCTAAACTTCTAGACACGCCGGGCCAGGTAAGAGCGCCTGCGCCGACCCTGGGTCAGCACACTGATGCCGTTCTCGAAGCACACGGTATAGACACAGCCACTCGCGCTGAATGGCGTCGGCTTGGCATCATCTGATCCGAAATGCGGCCTTTGCCGTAAACAAAACTCTATTCCAAACGGAGCTGATCCCGTGATTGATCATCTGGACCATCTTGTATTGACCACTGCTGATGTTGACGCCTGCAAGGACTTTTACGTACGTGTGATGGGTATGGCCCCAGAGCGCTTTCGCCAGGGCCGACTGGCGTTTCGCTTCGGCAATCAGAAAATCAATGTCCATGAGCGTGGCAAAGAGTTCGAGCCCAAGGCTCATCTGCCTGTGCCAGGTGCGCTGGACCTGTGTTTCATTGCCAGCATCCCGCTGGATCAGGTCATCGCGCACCTGCAAGAGCAGGACTGGCCTATCGTTGAAGGTCCGGTAGAGCGTACCGGTGCCACCGGGCCGATTCGTTCTGTGTATGTGCGCGATCCTGATCTGAACCTGATCGAAATTTCCGAATTGGCCTGATTCAGGTCGGCGACGGACTGACCCCTTCCGTGATAGTGGCAGGTCTGACCTGACCGGTTTTCGGCAGGGGTGAAGGCTCGGGTTGTGTCGGCTCGTCCTCGCCATTCAGCGCCCGATGCATCTTCTCGCTGTCCAGTGCGCCAACCCATTTGGCGATGGCCATGGTGCCGACGCCGTTGCCGATGGTATTGGTGATCGCCCGCGCTTCGGACATGAAACGGTCCACGCCCAGTAACAGCACCATGCCCGCGACCGGTATGGTGCCCAGGGACGCGAGGGTCGCGGCGAGAATGATGAAGCCTGAACCCGTGACACCCGCCGAACCCTTGGAGGTGAACATCAGCACCACCAGCACGATCAACTGGTCGGTCAGGGTCAGTGGCGTATTGGTCGCTTGGGCGATGAAGATCGCGGCAATCGTATAGTAGATCGCCTGTCCGTCCGGGTTGAAGGTCAGGCCGGATGGAATGATCATTCCTGCAACCGGTTTTGATACGCCGGCTTTCTCCATTTTCGAGATCATCTGTGGCAGCACCGATTCAGATGAACTGGTGCCCAGTACCGTGAACAGTTCTTCCTTGATGAAACGCAGGAATTTCCAGAGGCTGAAACCGCTGTAACGGCATATCGGCCCGAGCACGAAGATCACGAACACTGTGCAGGTCAGGTAGACGCAGGCCATCAGTTTGCCCAGGGAAAACAGCGAACCGAAACCATATTTGCCGATGGTGAAGGCAATTGCTCCGAATGCGCCGAGCGGTGCCAGGCGCATGACCATGTTGACGATTCTGAACATGCCCTGCATCAGGCTGTCCAGCGCATCGACAAAAGGTTTGGCACGCGGGCCTGCCTGCGCCAGAGCGATCCCGAGCAGGATCGAGAACAGCAGGATTTGCAGAATATTGCCCTTGGCGAACGCGTCGATGATGGTGTCGGGGATGATGCCCATCAAAAAGTCCATGAACGACGAATGCTTCGCCGCGCTGGTGTAGGTGCTCAGGCTGGAAGAGTCCAGCGTTGCTACGTCGATGTTCATCCCTGCACCGGGTTTGAACACATCCACCACGACCAGACCAATGACCAGCGCCAGGGTCGACACCACTTCAAAATAGACCAGTGCCCGAAACCCGACGCGGCCCAGCTCCTTCATGTTTTCCATGCGCGCGATGCCTGACACCACTGTCAGGAAAATCACTGGTGCGAGCAGCATCTTGATCAGCTTGATGAATGCGTCGCCGATGGGTTTGAGCGCTGCGCCGGTTTCCGGTGCCACAACGCCAACGATGGCGCCAAGAATGACCGCGAGTAAAACCTGTACGTACAGTTTGCCTAGAATGCTTTTCATGACCGGGTCCTGAGTTTTTATTGTTGTCAGGAAATGCCCGGAGACTCGGCAGGCCGGTCTCCGTGGCGTTGTACCTCGATACGACGTTGATCTGGCGAACGCGCCTCAGCGGTTGATCAGTTGCAGTACCGCATCGGTGACCTGCCGAGTGGTGGCTGTGCCGCCGAGGTCCGGGGTATGCAGACCGCTTTCGGTAACCGCCTCAATGGCCGACATCAGGGTCTTGGCCGCTGCCGATTCACCCAGATGCTCAAGCATCATCGCGGCGGTCCAGAACGTTGCAATCGGGTTGGCGACGCCTTTGCCGGTGATATCGAATGCTGAACCGTGGATCGGTTCGAACATCGACGGGAAGTTGCGGCCTGGGTTGAGGTTGGCGGTAGGGGCGATGCCCAGACTGCCGGACAGGGCGGCAGCCAGATCGGAAAGGATGTCGGCGTGCAGGTTGGTGGCGACGATGACATCCAGCGACGATGGCTTGAGCACCATGCGCGTGGTCACGGCATCCACCAGCTCCTTGTCGATCCTGACGTCCGGGAAGTCCTTGGCCACTTCGTAGAAAATCTCGTCCCACAACACCATGCCATGGCGCTGCGCGTTGGACTTGGTGACCATGGTCAGGTGCTTGCACGGGCGAGTGCGCGCCAGTTCGAAAGCGAAGCGATGAATGCGCTCTACACCGGCCCGTGTGAACACCGAAACCTCGGTTGCGACTTCTTCCGGCAAGCCACGATGCACGCGCCCGCCATTGCCGGAGTACTCACCCTCGGAGTTTTCGCGAACGACGACCCAGTCGATCTCGTGGCCGTTGTGCAGCGGGCTCTTTACACCGGGCAGAACGCGCGCTGGACGTACGTTGGCGTATTGGTCAAAGCCCTGGCAGATCGGCAGGCGCAAACCCCACAGGGAAATATGGTCGGGTACATTCAAGGCGCCCACTGCGCCGAAGAAAATGGCATCGAAGGTCTTGAGTTCGGCCAGACCGCCTTCAGGAATGTAGTGGCCGTTCTTCAGGTAGTTATCCGAATTCCAGTCAAAGTGCTTGAAGGTCAGGCCGAAGCCGGATTTTGTCGACAGCGCCTGCAGGACTTCAACACCTGCGGCGATCACTTCCACGCCAATGCCGTCGCCGGGTACTGCTGCAATGTTGTAACTGTTCATGGTCCACTCCACTGTCCGATGCTTTTTGTTATGCCTGCGAACGCTCTGTTCGACAGGGGGTGGACGGAGTATATGTAGTGAGCCGGAACGTATGAGTTACTCGAAATCACTACATAATTAACTTTGAGTTACTAATGAACCAGACACAGGACCTGTCGTTTTTCCATCTGTTGGCTCAGCTGGGCAGCCTTGCCGCGACAGCCCGCGAACTGGGCGTGACGCCGCCTGCCATCAGCAAGCGCTTGAGTCTTCTGGAAGCGCGGCTGGGCACACGCCTGGTGAATCGCACCACGCGGTCCATGAGTCTGACTGCCGAGGGCGAGTTGTATTTCAGCCATGCGGCGCGGATTCTGACCCAGATTGATGAAGTCGAGCAGTTGATCACCAGCAGTTCTGCCAGCCCCAAAGGGCTAATCAGGGTCAACGCTTCACTGGGTTTCGGTCGCCGTCATATAGGCCCGGCACTGGCGGCTTTTTTTGCCCGTTACCCCGAGGTGCAGATCCAGCTGGAAATCAGTGATCACCCACTGGATCTGGCCACCCATGGTTTTGATCTGGGCATTCGTTTCGGCAGTCTTCCGGATGCGGCCTTTCATGCGCGCAAGATCGCGTCCAATCGACGTCTGCTCTGCGCATCACCGCTGTACCTGGAAAAGCACGGTACGCCGACACGTCTGGCGGAACTGCAGCAGCACAATTGTATTTTTCTGCGTCAGAACGAAACACCCTACGGGGTGTGGAGCTTCAGCAACGGGGGGCGTACGCAGAACATCAAGGTACATGGCGCATTGGGCTGCAACGACGGTGAGGTCGCGCTGAACTGGGCGCTGGAAGGGTTCGGCATTTTGCTGCGCGCCGAATGGGACATTGCCCGGTACGTACGCAGTGGCCGTTTGCGTCTGGTACTTGAAGACCAGACACCCACTCGGGCGGACGTCTACGCGGTCTATCCGCAGCAGTTGCATCTGTCCGCCAGGGTGCGTTGTCTGATCGATTTTCTGGTGGAGCGTTTTGCCAGTCTGGATCGGGTTGTCCCGCTGCAAGACCCGCATTGAGCTGCGGGCGTCAGCAGCCCTTCGAAGCAGCCCCTTCCTTCGGTATGAATGCAGCCTTGTCTCCTGGTTTGGTAATGACGTAAGCGCGTCGCCACGGCTGGTCGTCGATCAGTTTCCAGCGATGGCCTGGGCCGGTAGTGTCCTGTGCCAACAATATTTCCCCTGGGCGCAGTATGAAATTCTCTCCGCCGGTGGTGGAAAACTCGAGCGTGCCTGAAAGGGTGATCACGTATTGCTCTTCTGGCGCGGCGTGCCAGTTGTATTGCGAGTGCGCCGGGGTTTCCTTGAAGTGCAGGGCGCTGACATCGGTCATTGCCTTTTGATCAATCGAGCCTTCGATGACGTGTGACAGATTGTCGGGGCCTGTGCACAGCCTGTATGCCTTGATGCCCTCGGTTACAACAATAGGTGGCTTCTTGGTGGCATAGGCGGTGCTGATCGGCAACATGACTGCTGCGGTGATGGCTGCAAGGCCTGCCAACTGGCAAGCCGTCGAGCGCATCAGGCGAAAACGATTGTTCGATTGCATAAAACGTTCCTGAGCACGACAAACTGCATAAGCCCTGATCGCCAGTCGCGGTGATCGAAACAGGGGCTGGGCAGATTCGCCCACGCAGCGGATCGAATCACATCCGGTAACGGTTAAAAATTATCTTTAGTTTCATGTTGCCGGGCGCCGCCCGGTCTAGCTTTTGTCATATTCATCTATGTCACCCGCGGCACTTGGTTTCCTTACGCTAATGACTCAATCAGTCAGGCTTTCAAGGAGCCCCGGATGCACCCCAGAAAAAGAATTGAAAAACGGTCCATTGACCACCATCCCGGCATGCCAGCGTTCAGCGTGCCTTTCGATCATCCAGATGATGCGGCGCGCTATGCCCATGAGCGAATCGGCAATCGGCGTGACCGTGAATACGGCGGCTTTATTCTGGTTCGCAAGGATGGCAAGTACGTCGCGACCGAACCCATGAACGGCAGCCGGTTCAGCTTTGACCCCAACGAAGTCTTTCCGCGCAACGATGAGGAGGGGTATGTGCTCTACCCGCAAGGGTATGACGACTATGCGATTTACCACTCTCACCCGTCACTTCAGGCCGGGCTTGAAGAATGGCCGGAGCGTGAAAAGGTTACTTACCCGAACAGCTTTTCGGCGGGCGACATCTATGCAGTGATCGATGATCAGGATATTTGCCCGGCGACCTATCTTTCCGGGCCTGACGGCTCGCTGATCAAATACACTTTGTCCCGTTCTGCCGCTGAAGACACACTGTTTGCGCGTGTTGCCGGACCACCAAAGATGCCGCACCTGAGTGAACTCAGTCAGATCCACAAGGCGCTGCAGAACCTTACCATGCTGCCCAGTGATGTGGTCCGGTTGCTGGCAGGTGCCGGGAACCTGGAAGTGATAGTGCCCAGTCGTCTGTGGGGGCGGGTCGGGAAAGTGTCGACTGACTGGCACCCTTATCCGGACGAAGCCGCCACTCGCAGGCCTCCTGTAACACCGCCTGCAAGCTGTGCCGTGCAGTGGCCACCAAGGCCTCTGAGCCTCAGCGCGCCGTTTACCCGTGCGGATGAGGCCGCACGTTACGCGCACGGCCAGATTGGCACTCGCATTCATTCGCAGATCATCGGTTTTCTACTGTTCAACCCGGTAACGCGCGCCTACCGGATCGCCGAGCCGATCCTTGAGGATGGTGCCCCGGTCTACGCGCCCTGTTCGGCGTTTCACCCCGATGCGTACTACCGGCCTGCGTTACCTGATGGCTATCGTGTTGACGGCATATATTTTTCGTCTGCCAACCTCGTAGCCGAAGGCGGGCGTGAAGTAGTGAGCGATTTCTTCGACCCGGACGATCTGCATCGCATGTTCAGTTATCGGTACAAGCCTGCACAGCGACCCAAAGGCTCGCCAATTCGTTATGGCTTCGAGATGTCGGCAGTTTATTTCTCGGCAGCCGATGGTGCACTGCTCGCGTACACACCCAGCCGGTCCGACGAGGAGCTTCAGCTTTTGCGAAGTGTGTCGCGCGTGTACTCGGGGGCTGAGTCCATCCAGGCGCAACTCGCCGCAGGTACGATCAATATGCAGGACTTTGTTCGCAGAGTGGCACGAGCCGGGCAACTGCGCGTGCTGCAGACCAGTGAGCGCTGGCCTCATGCAGGGGTGGTCAGGCCCGTGCCTTGAGCCCTTCGCTGCAAACCCGCGCGTTTCCCATGCGAATCGCAAACTGAACTGCAACTGAACAATCCAGTGCCGCGCCGGGAAAACCTTTGGATACCTGAACTTATCGGCGTTTTCTCCCTCTCATGCCGGTAGCCATTGATCGCGGCGGCCTGATAAGCTCGCGGCTTTACTCGTTTGCCCTTTTGGCGCATGAACAAGGAATTAGCATGAAACAGCATCGGTTGGCAGCGGCGATTGCCCTGGTCGGTCTGGTACTCGCAGGTTGTGACAAGCAAGCCAGCACCGTAGAGCTGAAAACTCCGGCACAAAAAGCGTCTTATGGCATCGGTCTGAACATGGGCAAAAGCCTGGCTCAGGAAGGTATGGATGATCTGGATTCCAAGGCTGTAGCCCTGGGTATCGAAGACGCAGTCGGCAAGAAAGATCAGAAACTCAAAGACGAAGAGTTGGTTGAAGCCTTCTCGGCCCTGCAGAAGCGCTCCGAGGAGCGTCTGGCCAAGATGAGCGAAGAGGCTTCGGCCGCCGGCAAGAAATTCCTCGAAGAGAACGGCAAGAAGGACGGCGTGGTCACCACTGCTTCCGGCTTGCAGTATCAAATCATCAAGAAAGCGGATGGCGCTCAGCCCAAGCCTACCGATGTTGTGACTGTTCACTACGAAGGCAAACTGATTGACGGCAAGGTCTTCGACAGTTCCGTTGAACGCGGCAGCCCGATTGACCTGCCTGTAGGCGGCGTTATTCCGGGTTGGGTCGAAGGTCTGCAACTGATGCACGTAGGCGAGAAGATCAAACTCTTCATCCCTAGTGATCTGGCGTACGGCGCGCAGAGCCCGAGCCCGGCTATCCCGGCCAACTCGGTACTGGTGTTCGATCTTGAACTGTTGGGTATCAAGGACCCTGCAGCGGCACCGACTGCTGGTGCTGATGCCGACGAAGAAGAAGAGGCAGCTCCTGCCGCTTCGGCTCCGGCCAAGAAGTAACGCACTACCTGGCTACAGAAAACGCCCTGTCTCGACAGGGCGTTTTTGTGTCCGGCTTATTTCCCGAACGCTTGGCCATTCGGGCAGTCCCACTATCATGGACGCGCGCAGTAGCATTGTCCGACAGTCCGGCAAGGTAACGGCACTCGCTTGAGCAAGGTACCGGTTTCACACCTTTGTAGCTTTTTTGTGAGTAAAAAACGCCCGATTTGACTGTGGCCCCCCGATAACGGGGAGTTCGGGCATGAAAAAAGCCACTGTTCACAAGGTTATCCACAATTATTGTGGATAACCTTGTGGCTCCGGCCAGGCAGGTTCGCCGGATCTGCTTTTATCAAAAGACATTTTGCTGAACGGGAGTGGGTATGAAAGCACCGTGGAATTTTATCCGTTATCTGCCCGGAGCCCGGCGTCTGCTGGCAGCGGGGCGACTGCCAGGGTTGTTGTTTGCGGTCGCGCGCAAGGGTAATAGTGAAGGTAATCGTCTGGGCAAGCTCAAGGACGATCTGCGTTTGCTCCAGGCCCTGTGCCTGGCTTACTGGCGCGGTGAGTACCGAAGCATCAGCCCCAAAGCCATTTTGTCCATTGTCGCGGGCCTGATGTATTTCCTCAGCCCGCTGGACGCTATTCCTGACTGGATTCCAGGCCTGGGAATGTTCGATGACATCGCAGTGCTGGCCTGGGTCACCAAGCACTTGAGCGACGAACTGGATGCTTTTCGCGCATGGCGTGAGCAGCAACCGCCCGAGAAGCTCATCGTGGTCGAGCAGTTGCCCAAGACTCAGGCGCTGTTGGAGAAAGAGCGGGGTAAGGTGTAAGTCTCACGGATGGAACACAAGCCTTAGCGTTACGCTGTTAAGATGCCAGCCTATGAATCAAGCCTGATCAGTGTGCGGTCGTGTAGTACAAGGTGACTCTATGGATCTTCAAGTGATATCCCGTGACGGTGAGCCGGAATATGCAGTGCTGCCCTGGACTCAGTACCAGGTACTGCTCAAGGCTGCCGGGTTGGTCGGCAAGGCGCGCCAGGAACCGGTTGCATCGACTTCCGGCATCGCTGCCGGTGAGCTTCCAGGGTTCGATGAGTTGCGGGCGCTGCGCGAGGCTAAAGGCCTTGAAGTGGCCAGCCTGGCCCGTACGGTCGGCATCAGTCCGTCTTATCTGGAGTTGATCGAGAATGGTACTCGTCAGCCGGATGCTGCAATCAAGCGCAGCCTGGCATGGGAGCTTGGAGTGCCGGGCTGGCGAGGTGAGTCGTGAGCGTGCGCATCAGCCGTCAGCATTGGGACGGCCTGCTCAATGAGCTCGATCAGGCGCGCCGCCAGCGTCATCTGCTGACCTATCGCGCGTTGGTCGAGCGTCTGCAATTGCCCAGTCCGGCCATGCAGACCCTGACCGCGGCCCTTGAGCATCTGGCCGCCATGGACGCCCACGCGGAACAGCCTTTGCGCAGCTCGCTGGTGATCAGCCAGGGCGCAAGCCGCCTGCCGCGCCCAGGCTTTTTTGAATGCGCAGAGCGCCTCGGACGCTTCTCTGGGCCGTCAGATGGCGTCGCCGCCGCTTCGTGGCACGCCGCCGAAGTGGTTCGGGTGTTTGAACACAGCTACCCGGAAGTGGAAGTGCAGTAGAAGAGGTCCGGCCCCGAATCTTCAATGGCTGTATCGACCCCTTTGTGAGCAATGCGGATCGCCGCCCTGGTCACTCCCAAAACAGCGAATCTGTGGGAGCGAGCTTGCTCGCGAAGTCGCACGCTCACTTCATCTAACCTCACGCTTGTACCAATAGATCCAGCCGCGTCGAATCGATCACATGAATGCTCGCGCCAGCAACGTCCTTGGCGAAATGTTTGGCTTGTGAGGCCAGGTCGGCCAGTTGGCTGGCATCGACCAGCGTGCAGCTTTCTTCGTGCAGATGCACTACGCCAATCGACAGTGATAACAACGGGAATTCCTGGCGTTGTCCCTGTCGGTTGAGGGCGACGAAGCAACCGGCTTCCAGATGCTCCGCGCGGTAGAAACGTCGGCATTGATTCTGGAAATCATCCAGCAGGGTTTTCAGGCGCCGCTCCCAATCCTCGACGCCCAGCACCATCAGAAAATCATCCCCGCCGATGTGTCCGACAAAGTCCCTGCTCGGGTCGATACGGTCGTTCAGGCACTGCGCGAGACACAGCAGCACTTCATCACCACGGGCGTAGCCGTAGATGTCGTTGAAAGGCTTGAAGCTGTCAATGTCCACATAGCAGATCACCGATTCGCGGCCCTGTTGCAGCAGACGCGTCAGGCATTGCTGGATCGGAACATTGCCGGGCAGCAGGGTCAGCGGGTTGGCGTAACGTGCCTGCTGGATTTTCATCTCGGTAATCAATTTCAGAACATCGATCACCCGTCCGAGGCCCAGATAGGTACCGTTGGAGGTGATGATGAAATCCTCTTCGATGCGCTGCCGGGCGCGGCTGGTCAACAGTCGGCTGACCTGTTGCAGTGACTGGCTGACTTCCACGGCCAGAAAGTCATCGCTCATCAGACGGCTGATCGGCTTGCGGGCAAACAGTTCGGTGCCGAAGGGCTTGAGCAGTGCCTCGGACAATGAATGCCGATGGACGATGCCGCAGGGCCTGGCCTCGTCGTCCAGCACGGCCAGCGAGTTGAGATTGGCCTGCCTGCGAAACGCTTCCAGTACTTCAGCGGTGGGCGTGGACTGGCTGACTGATGGTTGCGGGTTGAGCAGGGCAGAAAGGTCTGCCGCTTCTTCGTTCAGCGACACGCTGGTGGTCTCTGCCTTGGGCAGCATGGCGCGGGTGTCGCGCGGCGGGCGCTCTTGCGGGCGCGCAAGCAGATAGCCTTGAACCAGGTTTACGCCCATGTCCTTCAGCGTTGCCAGCTCTTCGGGTAATTCGATGCCTTCGGCAATCACGGTCGCTCTGGAAGCCTTGGCCATCTGCAGCATGGAGCCAACGAATTCGCGCTTCACCGCATCCTGATGAATTCCGTCGATGAAGTGCCGATCGATTTTCACGTAGTCTGGACGCAGCTCCGACCAGAGTCGCAGGCTTGAATAACCAGCACCCAGGTCATCCAGCGCGATGGAGAAGCCCATGTCGCGGTAGTGGTGCAGCGCGTTGTACAGCAGGTCGAAATCGTCGGTAGGCATCTGCTCGGTCAGTTCGATGACCACGTCCTTCGGCGCGATGTGGTATCGGCGCAGCATTTCCAGCGTCCGGCCGGGAGGATGAGACGTTTCGAGCAGCGATTCGGGAGAGACGTTGAGGAACAGCTTGCCCGGCAACTTCTGCTGACTGAAACGCCGGCAGGCGCTGTCACGGCAACTCAGTTCCAGCTCACTCAGGCGGCCTGCCTGTCGAGCGATGGCAAACAGGTTCAGGGGCGAATGCAACGCGCTGTTGGACGGTCCGCGGGTCAAGGCTTCATAACCCAGAATTCGACGTTCCGATAGCGAAACGATGGGCTGGAACAAGCTGTGCAAATCACCACGAGCCAGAATTGAACTCAGTGTGCTCAACTGTTCGGTTAGGGTCATGGTCGTCTCGAAGAGAATAAAAAGGGCTGAGCGCTTGCGCGTTCAGCCCCGTATTTCACGACAGCTTCATGACTGTTTGATGACGTTGAAGCTAAATGGCCATCAATGAGTCTGCCTTATTTTTTTGCCACAGCGGCGCTTAGCCCCAGATAGTCGATCAGAATACGCCCGGTCTCTGCCAGGTAGGCATCGTCCTCGGGTTTGGTTTTCTCGTCTTCCACTGGCAGCGCGTCTTCGTCTTCTTTCTTCAACTCCTTCAGCGGCTCTTCACCCTTGGCCTTGCGGCGGGTGTTTTCCAGCGCGAGCTGCTTGCTTTCGATGGACGCATGCTCGGCACGACGGTCGGCTTCATTGAGGCTGACCGTTTTTTCGTTCATCAGCTTCTTGGCCAGCGCCAGGCGGTCTTCAATGAACACGAACTCGGCGTCTTTCGCCGAACGCGCTTCATGTCGCGCCTGCAGTTGGGCCAGGAAGGGCTTGAACGGATCGATGGCAGGTTTGATCGCCGGTTTGATGCTGTCCCATGGCATGGCCTCGGGCAGGGCGCTCTCGCCGATTTCCTTGGTATCGATCAGCGACGGGTAAGTGATGTCCGGCACTACACCCTGATGCTGGGTGCTCTGACCGGAAACCCGGTAGAACTTGGCCAGGGTCAGTTTCAGTTCGCCATGATTGAGCGGCTGAATGGTCTGCACGGTGCCTTTACCGAAGGTCTGGCCACCGATCACCAGTGCGCGGTGATAATCCTGCATCGCGCCAGCGAAAATCTCTGACGCCGAAGCGGACAGACGGTTGACCAGCAAGGCCATGGGGCCTTTGTAGAACGCGCCTTTGGCTTCGTCTTCCAGCACATCGACCTTGCCGTCGGCGTTGCGCACCAGCACGGTCGGGCCTTTGTCGATGAACAGACTGGTCAGCTCGGTCGCTTCCTGCAACGAACCACCACCATTGTTACGCAGATCCAGTACCACGCCATCGACCTTCTCGGCCTGCAGCTCGGTAAGCAGTTTCTTCACGTCACGGGTGGTGCTCTTGTATTCCGGATCGCCAGCACGATAGGCCTTGAAGTCCAGATAGAACGCAGGGATGTCGATGACCCCGAGTTTGTAGTCCTTGCCATCCTGTTTGAGGTGCAGGATCGACTTCTTGGCCGCCTGTTCTTCGAGCTTCACCGCTTCACGGGTGATGGCGACTATTTTGCTGGTCTGGTCATTCGGCGCATTGCTGGCCGGGATAATCTCCAGACGGACCACGGAACCTTTCGGACCGCGGATCAGCTTGACGACTTCATCCAGACGCCAGCCGATCACGTCGACCATTTCCTTGTCGCCCTGGGCAACGGCCACGATCTTGTCGGCCGGCGCGACCTGCTTGGTCTTGGCCGCCGGGCCTGCCGGGACCAGACGCACGATCTTCACGTTGTCGTTGTCGCTCTGCAACACGGCGCCGATGCCTTCCAGCGATAGGCTCATGTTGATGTCGAAGTTCTCCGCGCTGTCAGGTGACAGGTAGTTGGTGTGCGGGTCGTAGGACATGGCGAACGTGTTGATGTAGGCCTGGAAGATATCTTCGGCACGGGTCTGGTTCAGACGCGCCTGCTGATTCTTGTAGCGCTTGGTCAGGGTTTCCTGAATCTTCGCCGGGTCCTTGCCTGCAATCTTCAGACGCAGGACTTCATCCTTGATGCGCTTGCGCCACAGTTCGTCGAGCTCGGCAGTATCCTTGGGCCATGCGGCGTCCTTGCGGTCGACCAGCAGGGTTTCCTTGGTATTGAAGTCAAGCTTGTCGACGCCCTTGCTCAATTCAGCCAGCGCGAAGTCCAGACGCGCCTTGATGCGGTCCAGGTAGCGCTTGTAGATAGTGAACCCCGGATTCAGGTCGCCACTTTTGAGGAAGTCGTCGAACTGGAACTGCCATTTGTCGAATTCGGCAATGTCGCTGGCCATGAAATAGCTGCGCGAGGGGTCCAGTTGCTTGATGTAGCTCTGGTAAATAATCGCCGAACGCTTGTCGTCCAGGGGCGGCTTGCTGTAGTGATGTCGTTTGAGCAGCTCAACCACGTTGAGGCTGGCAATCACTTCGTCGCGGTCCGGCTGAAGATTATCCCAGCTGTTGGCGGCAAAGGTACTGGCTGACATCGGCAAAACGCTAAGGCCGACAAACAGTGCGAGGGCAGTGCTGGGGAATAATTGCTTCATGCTGATTCGACGCGAGGACAATTGATAACGCATATTAGGCCGTCTTTGAGGTCGCCGGTTCCTTTGGACCCGGCCGCATAATGCAAAAGCCCGGGCAAAACAGCCACGGGCTCAGTCTGGACTCACTATGGAGGCACCGTGAAGGCATTGCAAGGCGTTGAAGGACATGTGGAATGGGTCGAGGAGCCGAGTCCGGCCCTCGATGTGGGGCAGGTACGTATCAAAGTGGCTGCGGCAGGTTTGAATCGTGCCGATCTGTTACAGCGCGAAGGCAAGTATCCGCCGCCGCCCGGCGTCACTCAGA
Source organism: Pseudomonas sp. ICMP 3272 (assembly GCF_001466905.1). Classification (NCBI taxonomy): domain Bacteria; kingdom Pseudomonadati; phylum Pseudomonadota; class Gammaproteobacteria; order Pseudomonadales; family Pseudomonadaceae; genus Pseudomonas; species Pseudomonas sp. ICMP 3272. The sequence goes on along the minus strand of NZ_LKEK01000059.1, from coordinate 9,420 downwards.
CGCTGGGTCTGGAGTGCTCGGGCGTGATCGCCGAAGTCGGTCCGGGTACGTCCTGGGTCGTCGGAGACCGCGTCTGCGCGCTGTTGGCGGGCGGGGCGATGGCCGAAGAAGTGGTGGTCGACGGGCGACATGTATTACCGGTCCCGGAGGGGCTGTCGCTGCATGAGGCCGCCGCCATCCCTGAGGTGTATGCCACCGCGTGGCTCAACCTGTTTCAGCTGGCAGGCCTCAAGCCGGGTGAAAAGGTGTTGTTGCACGCAGGCGCAAGTGGGGTTGGTTCAGCCGGTATTCAGCTTTGCAAAGCGTTCGGCAACCCGGTCTGGGTCAGCGTCGGTTCGACCGAGCGTCTGGCCTATTGCGTCGAACTGGGAGCACAGGGGGGCGTAGTACGTAGCGAAAGTCTTGAAGGCCTGAACGATTTTGCACCGTTCAACGTCATCCTCGACCCGGTGGGCGCAAGCTACGCCGAACTCAACGTGAAACTGCTGGCTCTGGACGGTCGCTGGGTGCTGATCGGTATCATGAGCGGGCGCGAGGCGCAGGTGGATCTGGCGCACGTGCTGGGCAAACGTATCCAGCTGATGGGTTCGACCTTGCGCAGTCGCGATGACACATTCAAGGCCGACCTGCTCAGCGACCTGGGCCAGCACGTCTGGCCGCTGTTCACTGAAGGCCGCCTCAAGCCGCAACTGGCAAAATCCTTTGCGATCAAGGATGCCGACGCTGCGTTCGAAGAGCTGGCGACCAACACGGTGTCCGGCAAGATCGTGCTGGTCATCGACGAAAGCCTGGTCTGACCCGTCGGTGCCTCTGGGCTCAGCTCCAGTCGTGCACCGGCCAGCCTGCTTTCTGCGCGTGTTCCAGTAACACGGCATCGGGGTTGACCACGTTAGGGTGGTCAACCTTGAGCAGCAGCGGCAGGTCATTGCGCGAATCCGAGTAGAAGCTCGCCCCCTCAAGGTTTTCCCCTTCGGCGTCCAGCCACTCCATCAGGCGCGTGATCTTGCCTTCCCGATAGGTCAGCACGCCGACCGTGGCACCGCTGTACACGCCATGTTGCACGTCCAGTTCGATGCCCAGCACTTCGTCGATCCCCAATCGTTCTGCGATGGGTTTTACCAAGTGCACACCTGACGCCGAGATCACCAGAATCCGGTCGCCTTTGGCGCGATGCTGAGCAATACATTTGCAAGCGTCGCTGTAGATAATCGGCTCGATCACATCCTCGACCCACGGGCCGACCAGGTGATCGATTTCTTCAGGCGTACGACCCGCCATGGGTTCAAGGCTGAACGCCATGAACTCTTCCATCGCCAGCTCGCCTGCGCTGTAGGCGGCCATCAGTTCGTCGTTGCGCTGCATGAACGAGGTTGAGTCGACCCAGCCCAGGCGACCCATCTGCTCGCTCCAGAGCGTGGCACAGTCGCCACCGATCAGGGTCTCGTCCAGGTCAAAAATTGCCAAGGGCATGTGCGTTTCTCCTAAAAGTCTGTTGAATCAGCTGTCAGCTTCACGCCTGGCGTCTTGATCGGCAAGCGTGTGGCGTTATCCGTGCAGAACAAATTCAGTTCAGAGCACGGTCAGTTCAGAGCACAGAGCGCCGACGGTTCGATGTTCAGTGTTACACGCCTTCCATCCGGGTGCAGGTCGTCGGCGCTGCGGTTCAGTACGTCGACCACCAGTTCCACGCCGCGGGCCTGTATCCGGTAGCGGATGACGTTGCCGAGCAGACTGTGACTGCGTACTTCGCCTTCCAGTTCGCCGGTCAGGCTCAATTGGATCGATTCAGGGCGAATCGCAATGCGGCTGGTGATCGGGCGTTGCATCAGACGTGTGGCGTCTTCGGCTTCCAGCAGGTTGTAGTTGCCGATGAAGCCCGCAGCGAACACGTCAACCGGAGCGGTGTAAAGGGTTTCTGCGTCACCACTCTGCACGATCCGGCCTTCGTTCATCAGGAAGATGCGGTCGGACATGGTCAGCGCCTCCTCCTGATCGTGGGTCACGAAGATCGTGGTAAGGCCCAGCTCGCGCTGAATGGCGCGAATCTGCTCACGCAGGTTTTTGCGAATTCGCGCATCCAGTGCCGACAGCGGCTCATCAAGCAACAGCAGGCGTGGGCGAGTGACCAGCGAGCGCGCCAGAGCCACGCGCTGGCATTGCCCGCCGGATAACTGATGCGGATAACGCGTGGCAAAGTCGTGCAGCTCGACCATGCGCAGAATATCGGCAACGCGCTTTTCGCTGTCGGCCGCACTGACTTTCTGAATTCGCAGGCCAAACGCGACGTTTTGCTCGACGGTCATGTTGGGAAACAGCGCGTAGCTCTGGAACACCATGCCGATGTTGCGTTTTTGTGGTGTGAGCGGCACCAGGTCAGTGCCATCAAGCAGGATGCGCCCGCTATTGACCGGTGTCAGCCCGGCAATGCAGCGCAATAACGTGGACTTGCCGCAGCCGGATGGGCCGAGCAAGGTGACAAACTCGCCTTTCGTGATACTGCAGTTGATGTCGCTGAACACTGACGTGCTGGCATAGCTTTTCTGCAGGTTTTCAATGCTGACAAAACTCATTTCAGTCTTTGTCCTTGTTCAGTCGATTGGCGGCCCAGGTCAGCACCAGCACGAAGAGGAAATAGGAAATCACCAGCGCGCTGTTGAAGTGACCGCTGCTGTTGCGCATGTTGTTCAGGTAGACCTGCAGGGTTTCATAGCGGGTGCCGACCAGCAGGTTGGCGAACACAAATTCGCCGAAAAGGAACGAGAACGACAGCAGCAGGGCAATCATCAAGCCCTTGCGCAGGTTAGGCAGCACGACCATGAACGCTGCTTGCCAGGTGCTGGCGCCGAGCAATTGGGCGGCGTCCATCAGGTCCGTGAGGTTGATGGCCTGCAGGTTGTTGGTGATGGCGCGGTACATGAAGGGCAGGGCGACTGTGAAGTAACAGCCGATCAGAATCCACGGCGTGCCGACCATCGCCATGGGGCCTGAGCCATACAGCTGCAGCAGGCCGACCGACGAGACCACGGGAGGCACGGCGAACGGCAGCAGGATCAGGATGTTCATCAGCCCGTCGAGGCGCGGGAAGTAGTAATGGACGACAAACAGCAGCGGCAGAATCAGCACCACCGAGAGTATCAACGCGCCGACGCATACCAGTAGTGACTGGCCGAACGCCGCCAGAAAACGCGGATCGCTCCACAGCGCCACGTACCACTTGAAGGTCAGGCCACTGGGCAGAATGGTCGCCGACCAACTGGTGGAAATCGAGTACAGAAAGGTCCCGGCCAGCGGCAGCAACAGGATCAGGAACAGCAGGTAAACCACGGTTTTGTGGTAAATGCCCGCGGGCCTTCGTTCAGCGCGCGACATGGTAGCTCCTCTTCAACAGCCACTGATGGACGACTGTGACCAGAGTCATGAGGCCGACCAGAATCATCGCCAGAGCGCTGGCCATGTTCGGGTCCAGGGTGATATCGCCTGCCACCATCGCAGCGATGCGGATCGGCAGCACGTTGAAATTGCCGGTGGTCAGGGCGTAAACCGTGGCATACGCGCCCAGCGCGTTGGCCAGCAGAATCACGAACGTACCGAGTAGCGCAGGGGTCAGGACCGGCAGGCCGATATAGCGCCAGAATTGATAACCGCTGGCACCCAATAGCGCCGCCGACTCGTTCCAGTCCTCGCGTACAGCGTCAAATGCCGGGTAGAGCAGCAGCACGCCAAGCGGAATCTGGAAGTAGGTGTAGAGGATGATCAACCCGGTCTTGGAGTACAGGTTGAAGTCATCGATGATCCCGGTTTGCTTGAGGATCAGGGTCAATGCGCCGTTGAAACCCAACAGAATGATGAACGCGAACGCCAATGGAACGCCGGCAAAGTTGCTGGTCATGTTGGCGAACGAATTGACGAAATCCCGCAGCCGCGAGTCTACCTTGCGCAGTGAATAGGCACCCAGCACGGCGATGATGATGCCGAACAGGCTCGACCAGAAGCTGATCTCCAGGCTGTACTGGATCGCCTGCCGATAGAACTTCGAGCTGAACGCTTTGGTGAAATTTTCCCAGCCCCAACCGGCGTCGCTTTGCAGGCTGTGGATCGCCACCCAGAGCAGCGGCGCAATCTGAAACACAATGAAGAACACGGCAAAGGGCATCAGGCACAACAGGCCCAGCCACTTGCCTCGGGAAAATCGGGTCAATTGAGAATCTCCCGGCAGACCGGTTTGTCGTGATGTACGCCGAGCAGCTCGCAGATGGTGCCGCACAGATCGATCTGGCGCGGTGCAGCGTCGACATTCAGGCTGAACGCATCACCCAGCACGAACAGCGGCACTTCGCGTTCTTCCGGCAGCAGGCCGTTGTGCGAGCGGTCGTTGTTCATGCCGTGGTCGGCGGTCACCAGCACTTGATAGCCTGCGTCCAGCCAGCGTTGCAGGTAGTCAGCCAGAATGATGTCGGCATTGCGTGCGGTGTTGCGGTATTGCGCAGTGTCGAGGCCGTGCTTGTGCCCGGCGTCGTCGATGTTCATGGGGTGAATCAGCAGAAAGTTCGGTGCATGTTTAAGGCGCAGGCTTTCCGCGTCGGCGAACAGGTGCGAGTCCGGGTAGTGATCGGCCCAGTAGAACAGCCCGTGCTGAATGGGTAGTTCCGTTGCCTCGGTATGACGATCGCGTGCCGTGTCGAACGGTGTGCGGTTATACAGCTCGCTGAACCAGTGATAGGCCGCCGCTGCAGTGGTCAGCCCGGCGTCGCGAGCGTAGTGAAAGACGCTGCGCTGGTTAGACAGACGTGAAACGTTGTTGTGCACGATGCCGCTGTCGATAGGTGCGACCCCGGTCAATATGCATTCGTACAGGGGGCGGGAGAGGGCGGGTAGCGCGCATTCCAGCTTGTAGAGCGCGGCGCGGCCAGCATCATGCCAGGCTTGAAGATGGCCCATTGCGTGGCGGGCCACGTCGTAGTTGAGGCCATCGAGCACGATCAGGATGACGTTGTGTTTCATGGGCGACTCGCTTTGAAAGAACGGGCGAGTCTGGCTCGCCCGATGTACACGACTTCATCCCTGAGCCGCAGGAGAGAATCAGTTCATCTCGATGATGACCTGTTCGTTCCACTTCTGAGGCAGCGCTTTGGAGGTTTTCTCCCAGGCAGCTGCGTCTTTGATCGGCTTGGCATTGAGGTATTGTTCATGCGGCAGCAACTGGGCTTTCACGTCGTCTGGCAGCTTGATGTGTTCGACGCGAATCGGACGCGCATTGCCTTTGGCCAGGTTGATCTGACCGGCATCGCTGAAGGTGTATTCACGCGCCAGTTTGGCAGCGTTCGGGTGCTTGGCGTATTTGTTGATGATGGTGGTGTAGCCGGAAACTACCGAGCCGTCCGAAGGGATCAGCACCACGTAGTCATCCGGTTTGGCCATCTTGGCTTTGTAGTTGAGACCGTTAAAGTCCCAGACCACGCCGACTTCGATTTCGCCTTTTTCGATGGTTTGAATGGTCGGGTTGGCCAGCGACAGGCGCTTCTGCTTGGCCAGGTCGGTGAACAGTGCCAGGCCTGGCTCGATGTTGCTTTCGTCGCCTTTCATGGCAATGGCTGCGGCCAGTACGCCATTGGTTGCTTGCGCAGCAGTGCTCACATCACCAATGGAAACCTTGTATTTACCTGTTTTAAGGTCGGCCCAGCTTTTTGGTATTTCAGAGCCGTGCAACAGGTTCTTGTTGACGATAAAGGCGATGGTGCCGGTGTAGGCCAGCGCCCAATGGCCGTCCTTGTCCTTGGCCCATTCCGGAATCTGATCCCAAGTGGTTGGCTTGTAAGGCTGGGTCACGCCTTTGGCAACGGCGATAGGACCGAACGCGGCACCCACGTCGCCGATGTCACCGCTGGCGTTGTCCTTCTCCGCATCGAATTTGGCGATCTCCTGGGCCGAACTCATGTCGGTGTCCATGTGCTTGAGGCCGTATTTGGTTTCCAGGTCTTTCCAGATGCCACCCCAGTTAGCCCAGTCATCCGGCATGCCGAGACTATTGACCGCGCCTTCAGCCTTGGCCGCAGCCTCCAGCGTTTTAAGGTCCGTGTCCGCAGCCATGGCCAGCGAACTCATTGCCATGGCTGAACCGAGGAGTGATGCCAACAAAAGATGTTTCATTCGGAGCTCCTAGTGCACTTCTTGCAAGAAGTGTTCGTTGCGGATTGTTTGGTCTAGATCAGCAATACCTGAGCCAAGTTAGGCTTTTTGCATGACATTTTCGTGTCGTGTTCAGTGGCAGAAGCTGTTTTTAACGTGGTTCGGCAGTGCCTGGCGCTAAGCGTAGACCATGGGAACATGCTTGCTTTTCAACGGTTAAAGACCTTTTTTCAGAGCAGTTGGCATGGATCGTGTTTTGTCATGTCACAGAATGGTCATGTGCCCGGCCTAGGCTTGAAGCAACGGAGTTAACGGCGTCGGTTGCACTGATGTGTGCCCCGCAACAGAGCTGGTCTAGTCCAGACGGATACCGGAATGCGCGAAGATGTGCCACGGGCGGTAACAACGATTTGCAGTGCTCTGCAAGAGCAGATCGAACATGGCTTGTTGCCGCATGGCAGCAAGCTGCCTGCGGAGCGCAAGCTTAGCGAGGTGTTTGCTACCACCCGTATCACGTTGCGTGAGGCTCTCGTGCAACTGGAGGCGCAAGGGCTTATTTACCGTGAAGAGCGTCGCGGCTGGTTCATTTCCCCGCCACGACTGGCCTATGACCTGATCAGGCGCAGCCATTTCCACGCAATGGTCTGTGCCCAGGGAAGGGTGCCGCACACCCGGCTTCTGTCTGCACGCCTGCAACCTGCTTCAGCGATGATCTGCGAAATGCTGGAGCTGCCGGCGCTGTCGAGCGTGATCCAGATCTGTCGCGCGCGACGGATCGATCAGCGTCTGGTGCTGTATGTCGAGCACTACCTGAGACCGGAGTTGTTCCCCGGCATTCTCGAACACGACCTGAACGAATCGCTCAGTGAACTCTACGCCCGCCGCTATGACATTCATTACGGTCGGGTGCGCTTCGACATGGTCCCCACAGCGCTGCACAGCGAAGCAGCCGCTGCACTGAAGGTTTCACTGGGTAGCCCGGGCCTGCGCATTGCACGTGTCAATTATGATTGGAAAGATCGGTTGATCGACTGTGACCTCGAATACTGGCGTCATGATGCTATTCATGTGCGCGCAGAGGTGCACGGCGACTGAATGCCGGTGTGGCAAACCCACTTCCCAAGCGCGGTCTGTACCACCGTTAGTTTGCTGTTTTCTATCAATAAATACTCATTTCTTTGATAAGAACGTGTGCAATTTACAGACTGTTTAATAGGTTTTGTATAATGCATGCGTTTGATTAACAAAAAAATTAATGAGCGTTATTCTATTGCTGGTGGCGGAGCGGCGTTAAATTAGTTGGTTTTTTTGATGAAATTTTCCAGAGTAATTATTCTGGTTTTCAGCGAATTTAAGAAAAATCTTAATATTAATTAATGTTTGTTAATGGGGTGTGGTAGGTTTTTGGTGTGGAAAGATATGCACTGGTTAGTTGGTATTATTTGCACGATCGTTCCACGTTTGGATTAAGGCTGACATGGCAGTTGTCCTATAAAGCAATGCTTGATAAGTACGGCTGCTTTTATTTAAAGGATCTATGAGGATGCTGTAATGAATCTCGACAAGGCGTTGGTACTGCGTACCTGTGCAAATAACATGGCCGATCACTGCGGCCTTATATGGCCCGCGTCCGGCGCGGTGGAATCCAGATACTGGCAGTCAACCAGGCGGCATGAGAATGGTCTGGTCGGTTTACTGTGGGGCGCTGGAACCAGCGCTTTTCTAAGCGTGCATGCCGATGCTCGATGGATTGTCTGTGAAGTCGCCGTTGCAGACATCATCAGTCTGGAAGAGCCGGGAATGGTCAAGTTTCCGCGGGCCGAGGTGATTCATGTCGGCGACAGGATCAGCGCGTCACACTTCATTTCGGCACGTCAGGCCGACCCTGCGTCAACGTCAACGTTAACGCCTACGGCCATACCCACGCCCATGCCTGCGGCAGCAAGTGTCACGTTACCGGTGGCCGAACAGGCCCGTCATGAAGTGTTCGATGTCGCGTTGGTCAGCGCGGCTGCCCCCCCAGTAAACACCCTACCGGTGACGACGCCGCAGAATTTGCAGACCGCCACTTACGGCAGCACGTTGAGTGGCGACAATCACAGTCGTCTGATTGCCGGTTATGGCAGTAACGAGACCGCTGGCAACCACAGTGATCTAATTGCCGGTTATGGAAGTACAGGCACCGCCGGCTCCGACAGCTCGCTGGTCGCTGGCTATGGAAGCACCCAGACCGCCGGTGGGGACAGCGCGCTGACAGCGGGTTACGGCAGCACCCAGACCGCCCGTGAAGGCAGCAACCTGACGGCAGGGTACGGCAGCACCGGCACGGCAGGTTCGGACAGCTCGCTGATCGCCGGTTACGGCAGTACTCAGACTTCTGGCGGGGACAGCTCACTCACAGCGGGTTACGGCAGCACGCAAACGGCACAGGAAGGCAGCAATCTCACTGCAGGGTATGGCAGCACTGGCACGGCAGGTTCGGACAGCTCGCTGATCGCCGGTTACGGCAGCACCCAGACTTCCGGAGAAGACAGCTCGCTCACAGCGGGTTACGGCAGCACGCAAACGGCGCAGGAAGGCAGCAATCTCACCGCAGGGTACGGCAGCACCGGCACGGCAGGTTCGGACAGCTCGCTGATCGCCGGCTACGGCAGTACCCAGACCTCCGGAGAAGACAGCTCGCTCACAGCGGGTTACGGCAGCACGCAAACGGCGCAGGAAGGCAGCAATCTCACCGCAGGGTATGGCAGCACCGGCACGGCAGGCTCGGACAGCTCGTTGATCGCCGGTTATGGCAGTACACAAACCTCGGGAGGCGACAGTTCGCTGACCGCGGGCTACGGCAGTACGCAGACGGCCCAGGAGGGCAGCAATCTGACGGCGGGGTACGGCAGCACGGGTACAGCAGGTGTCGACAGCTCTCTGATCGCGGGATACGGCAACGGGATACGGCAGCACGCAGACCTCGGGAAGTGACAGCGCCCTGACCGCAGGCTACGGCAGCACGCAAACGGCCCAGGAAGGCAGCAATCTCACTGCTGGGTATGGCAGCACCGGCACGGCAGGTTCCGACAGCTCGCTGATCGCCGGTTACGGCAGCACGCAAACCTCGGGCAGTGACAGCTCGCTCACGGCGGGGTACGGCAGTACGCAGACGGCCCAGGAGGGCAGCAACCTGACGGCGGGGTACGGCAGCACGGGTACAGCAGGTGTCGACAGCTCTCTGATCGCGGGATACGGCAGCACGCAGACCTCGGGAAGTGACAGCGCCCTGACCGCAGGCTACGGCAGCAC
>NZ_LKEK01000058.1:0-69535 GCF_001466905.1 Pseudomonas sp. ICMP 3272 | reverse complement strand
GGCATGCGACGCGGAGCGCCGCACGATAATTGCGATGATCGCACGATAGTTGAGGTGATCGTTGTCAGTAACTGTTGCGCAGACATCAGACAGCGTAATCTGCCGGGTCTGACGTCAATCCTCCAGGAGGTCCCACATGTATTGGGCAGAATTTCTTACCGTTGCGCTGATCCACCTGCTGGCCGTCGCCAGCCCCGGTCCGGACTTCGCGGTGGTGGTGCGTGAAAGCGTCACGCATGGTCGTAAGGCCGGTACCTGGTCAGCGCTTGGCGTCGGCTCGGCCATCTTTCTTCATGTGGGCTATTCGCTGCTGGGTATCGGGATTATCGTTTCCCAGTCCATCGTGCTGTTCAACGCGCTGAAATGGGCGGCAGCTGCATACCTGCTGTACATCGGTATCAAGGCCCTGCGCGCCAGACCGGCGGCTGCGACGGGCGATGCCGCTATCAAGGCAATCCCGGGCGAGCGCACAGCAAAGAGTGCCTACATCAGCGGTTTCGTCACCAACGGCCTTAACCCCAAGGCCACGCTGTTTTTCCTCTCGCTGTTCACCGTAGTGATTAATCCGCACACGCCGCTGCTGGTGCAGGGCGGCTATGGGGTCTACCTCGCAGTGGCGACGGCCGCGTGGTTCTGCCTGGTGGCGCGGCTGTTCAGCCAGGCGCGGGTACGCGCGGGTTTTGCGCGCATGGGCCACTGGTTTGATCGGGCCATGGGCGGAGTTCTGGTCGCGCTGGGTATCAAACTGGCGTTCACTGAAGTGCACTGAAGCCTGCATTCAACAACGCTTTTACCGAGCGTATACCGAGTATGAGTGCCTCTTGCAGACAGCGAGAGGCGCTTCGAAAAATCATCCCTTTTACTGATTTCACTGGCAGGCGGGGGCTCTAGAGTCCATATTTCGAGCTCCGCCTGTGGACTTTGAAGAGGGACTCATATGTTACAGACTCGCGTTCTTGCGCCCGCCGATGGCGCTTACCAGTACCCTCTGTTGATCAAGCGCCTGCTGTCGTCCGGCAGTCGTTATGAAAAGACGCGTGAAATTATTTACCGCGACTCCGTTCGCTACACCTACCCGACCCTCAACGAGCGCATCTGCCGCCTGGCCAACGTCTTGACGGCGGCAGGCGTGAAAGCTGGCGACACCGTGGCAGTCATGGACTGGGACAGCCATCGCTATCTGGAATGCATGTTCGCCATCCCGATGATTGGCGCAGTGATCCACACCGTCAACGTGCGGCTATCGCCCGAGCAGATCGCCTATACCATCAACCATGCCGATGACCGGCTGGTATTGATAAACAGCGAATTCACGGGCCTGTATCAGGCTATGTCCGGACATTTGACCACCGTTGAAAAGACCCTGCTGCTGACGGACCTGCCCTACAAGACCGCCGACTTGCCAAACCTCGTCGGCGAATACGAGACCCTGCTGGCGGCAGCAAGCCCCGAGTACGCTTTCGAGGATTTCGACGAGAACTCGGTCGCGACCACGTTTTACACCACAGGCACTACGGGCAACCCCAAAGGCGTCTATTTCACCCATCGCCAGTTGGTACTGCACACCATGGGTGTGGCGGCCATCCTGGGGGGCGTCGAAAGTCCGCGGCAGTTGGGCAACGATGACGTCTACATGCCTATCACACCGATGTTCCACGTGCATGCCTGGGGCATTCCCTATGTGGCGACCATGCTGGGCCTGAAACAGGTGTACCCCGGCCGCTACGAGCCCGAGCTGCTGGTAGAGCTTTGGCGCAAGGAGAAAGTCACGTTCTCGCATTGCGTGCCGACCATCCTGCAAATGTTGCTCAACGCCAAGTCTGCGCAGGATGCGGACTTTGGCGGCTGGAAAATCATCATTGGCGGCAGCTCGCTGAACCGCAGCCTTTATCAGGCCGCCAAGGCCAAGGGCATCCAGCTCACCGCGGCGTATGGCATGTCTGAAACCGGGCCGCTGATTTCCGTTGCGCACATCAACGACGAGCTGAAGGCCGGCAGCGAAGACGAGCAGATTACCTACCGCATCAAGGCCGGTGTGCCTGGCATGCTGGTAGAAGCAGCCATCGTCGATCAGCAAGGCAACTTCCTTCCGGCCGATGGCGAAACCCAGGGTGAGCTGGTTCTGCGTGCGCCCTGGCTGACCGAAAGCTATTTCCGCGAGCCCGAGAAAGGTGCTGAGTTGTGGGCGGGCGGCTGGATGCACACTGGCGATGTGGCAACGCTGGACGGTATGGGCTTCATCGATATTCGCGACCGTATCAAGGATGTGATCAAGACCGGTGGCGAATGGATTTCTTCGCTGGAGCTTGAAGACCTGTGCAGCCGGCATCCGGCTGTGCGCGAAGTGGCTGTGGTCGGTATCGCCGACCCGCAATGGGGTGAGCGGCCTTTTGCCTTGCTGGTGATTCGCGACGGCCATCAGCTTGATGCCAAGGGCTTGAAGGAGCATCTCAAACCGTTCGTCGAGCAAGGTCACATCAACAAGTGGGCAATTCCCAGCCAGATCGCGCTTGTTACTGAAATTCCCAAGACCAGCGTCGGCAAGCTCGACAAGAAGCGCATGCGTCTGGATATTGTGGAATGGCAGAACAGCAACAGCACGTTCCTTTCCACGCTGTGACACCTTCTTATCTTGCCGCGCCCATCGGGCGCGGCAAGTGTCTGCGTCGCAGGTCCTGTTCTGCGACTTGCCAAATTTCCAATTTAATCCATCCTCCCCGCCACAGGTTTTTTAGCGGCCTTCCGGAAACGGGCGGGCCAGAGGCGTTGGTCCTGCAAATCACACTTTAGAGGGATCTAGCGTCAGGGCGTGCTGGCTATAGTCAGCACAGGGAATGAGCAAGAGCGGAGCTGGCTGTGTGTAGTGATTCGAAGACAGAGTCGTTTTTGGATTTCCCCACTGCCATAACAATAAAACACAAGGAGTAGCGTCGATGACAAGCACACCCCCATTCTGGCGTCGGGCCAGGCTGCCTCTGGCCGTCAGCCTTGCTTCCTCGCTCGCCGGCCCCGCCTTTGGCGTGACCTTCAACGTCGGTGAAATCGAAGGCAGTTTCGACTCATCGCTGTCGGTAGGCGCCAGCTGGTCGACTGCAAACCCCAATAAAAACCTGATCGGCGCCAACAATGGCGGGCGTGGTCTGTCGCAGACCTCCGATGACGGCCACTTGAACTTCAAGCGTGGGGAAACGTTTTCGAAGATTTTCAAGGGCATCCATGACCTGGAACTCAAGTACGGCGATACCGGCGTGTTCCTGCGTGGCAAATACTGGTACGACTTTGAGCTCAAGGATGAAAACCGCGAGTTCAAGGACATCAGCGACTCAGGCCGCAAAGAGGGCGCCAAGTCGTCCGGGTTCCAGTTGCTGGATGCGTTTGTCTACCACAACTATTCGATCGCTGATCAGCCGGGTGCCGTGCGCTTCGGCAAGCAGGTCATCAGTTGGGGTGAAAGTACCTTCATTCAGGGCGGTATCAACAGCGTCAACCCGGTCGATGTCTCGGCCTTTCGGCGTCCAGGCTCTGAAATCAAGGAAGGCCTGATTCCGGTCAACATGTTCTACCTGTCGCAAAGCCTGACTGACAACCTTTCTGCCGAGGGCTTCTACCAGCTGGAGTGGGACCAGACTGTCGTCGACAACTGCGGCACCTTCTTCTCGCAGCCGGACGTGATCGCCGATGGCTGCAACAACAACCTCGCGGTATTGCGCAGCCGCAGCGGCCTGAACAGTTCGCTGACGGCTGCCGGTTTGCCAGCAGGCGCACGCGGCGCGGTGTTCAACTCGTTGTCGCAGCAGGGCGTAGTGTTCGGTAACCCGGATGAGGGCGCTGTGGTGCGCCGTGGGCCTGACCGCGATGCGCGTGACAGTGGCCAGTTCGGCTTTGCCTTGCGTTACAACTTCGAGCCTCTGGATACCGAGTTCGGTGCCTACATGATGAATTACCACAGCCGTGCGCCGATCTTCAGCGGACGCGGCGGCTCGGCTGCTTCGTTCAGCCCTCAAGGCCTGGTGGGCTCGCTGGTCCGTAACGGTATACCGGCAGCAACGGCGACGCGACTCGCACCCACGCTACTGCCGGTTGTCGTGGCAGGCAACTCCAGTTACTACGTCGAATACCCGGAAGACATCCGTCTGTACGGTCTGAGCTTCTCGACCACCTTGCCTACCGGCACCGCGTGGAGCGGCGAGATCAGCTACCGCCCGAATGCACCGATTCAGGTCAACACCACCGACATCCTGTATTCGGGTATTTCGCCGCTCAACCCCAACGTTTCGCTGCTGAGCGGGCAGCCCAATACCGATCAGCCCGGTTATCGCCGCAAGGAAATCACTCAGTTGCAAACCACGTTCACCCAGTTCTTCGACCAGGTCATGGGCGCAGAGCGTCTGACGGTGGTCGGTGAAGTGGGCTGGACCCACGTGGGTGGCCTGGAAAGCACTTCCAAAATTCGCTACGGCCGTGACCCTGTGTATGGTCCTGGCCCGCTGCCTGGCGGCCAATGCGCGACGCTCAACGCAGGCACTCTGACCGGTGCCGAGCAGAATAACCTGACCCGTTATTGCGAAGACGACGGCTTTACCACGGCCAACTCCTGGGGCTACCGCGCCCGTGCCATCTGGGATTACAACAGTGTGTTTGCCGGGGTCAACCTCAAGCCGAGCGTGGCCTGGTCGCACGACGTCAAAGGCTATTCGCCGGGCCCTGGCGGCAACTTCGAAGAGGGACGCAAGGCCGTCAGCCTGGGGCTCGATGCCGAGTACCAGAACACCTACACCGCGAACCTTTCCTATACCAACTTCTTTGATGGCAAATACACCACGGTTGATGACCGGGATTTCGTGGCGCTCAGCTTTGGCATGAACTTCTAAGAGCATGGTTTTCAGGATGACGATGAATATGAAAATAACAAAAAGTCTGTTGCAAGCCGGGGTTCTGGGCATGTCGTTGCTGGCGACCAACGTGATGGCGGCGGTCTCCGCATCCGACGCGGCAAAGCTGGGTACCTCGCTGACGCCGATGGGCGCTGAAAAGGCCGGCAATGCGGCCAACACCATCCCTGCCTGGAGCCCGATGCCGAAAAATGCCGGGGCGGTGGACAGCAAAGGGTTCCTCGCCAACCCGTATGCCAGCGAAAAGCCGTTGTTTACCATCACCGCGGCCAATGTAGAGCAGTACAAGGACAAACTCGCGCCGGGCCAGTACGCGATGTTCAAACGTTATCCGGACAGCTACCGGATTCCGGTCTACCCGACCCATCGCGGTGCCACCGTGCCGGATGAAGTGTTTGCCGCCATCAAAAAGAACGCGACGACCACCAAACTGGTCGGTGGCGGCAGCGGTCTGGAAAACTTCGATACGGCCATCCCGTTTCCGATCCCGGCCAGTGGCGTCGAGGTTATCTGGAACCACATCACCCGTTACCGGGGCGGCAGCGTCAAGCGTCTGGTTACCCAGGCCACGCCACAGCCCAATGGCTCGTACAGCCTGGTGTATTTCTCCGATCAATTCGTGTTTCGCGACAAGATGAGGGATTTCGATCCGAAAAACCCGGGCAACATCCTGTTCTACTTCAAACAGGAGGTGACCGCCCCAGCACGTCTGGCGGGCGGTGTGCTGCTGGTGCATGAAACCCTGGATCAGGTCGCCGAACCGCGCTCGGCATGGCTGTATAACGCCGGTCAGCGCCGTGTAAGGCGTGCGCCGCAGGTTTCGTATGACGGGCCGGGCACCGCGTCGGATGGTCTGCGTACTTCCGACAACCTGGACATGTACAACGGCGCGCCTGATCGCTATGACTGGAAACTGATCGGCAAGCAGGAAATGTACATCGCCTCCAACAGCCACAAGCTGGACGATCCGACGCTCAAGTACGCTGACATCATCAAGGCTGGCCATATCAACCAGGACCTGACCCGCTATGAGCTGCGTCGCGTCTGGCACGTGACCGCGACCCTCAAGGAAGGTCAGCGTCATATCTACGCCAAACGTGACTTCTTCATCGACGAAGACACCTGGCAGGCCGCCGTTATCGACCACTATGACGGCCGTGGCCAGCTGTGGCGCGTTGCCGAGGCACACTCGGAAAACTACTACGACAAACAAGTGCCTTGGTACGCGATTGAAACCCTGTACGACCTGCAATCCGGTCGCTACGTGGCACTGGGCATGAAAAACGAAGAGAAGAGGGCGTACGAGTTCGGCTTCACTGCCGGCACCAGCGACTTCACCCCCAACGCGCTGCGTCAGGAAGGGGTTCGTTGATACCTGACCGATACACGCTGTAAATCAATGTCATGGCCATGTGCTTGAAAAGCCCCTTTAATGGGGCTTTTTCACGTAGAGGACATGGTCTTATAAGCTGTAGGAATTTTGTTACAGTCTTTTCCGTGATGACCTTTCAAAAGAGGCGATTTACCCGCTAGTCTCCGAACACCGCTATGCCGCGACAACGATTTTCACACGAGCCGGCCATGACTGATCTGTCCCGAATGCAAGGGTTCGCAGACAGCGCGATTCCTGCGTTGGAGGGGCGATTTTTTCGCCCGCCACTCCCTGAGGGTTACGTCCCTCGTTCCCGCCTGTGCCAACGCCTTGATGAGGGGCTGAGCGGCAGGTTGCTGCTGGTATGCGCCCCGGCCGGGTTTGGCAAGAGTTCGCTGGCCGTTGAATTCTGTCAGGGCTTGCCGGACAAATGGCAGAGCGTATGGCTGGGCCTGAGCGCACGTGACAGCGATCCGGGCCGTTTCCTCGAACGCTTGCTGGGCAGCCTTCAGCAGTTTTTCCCGCAACTGGGCATCGAGGCAATGGGCCTGCTGAAAATGCGCCAGCGTCATCAGCCTTTCGCGTTCGAGGAATGGCTCGACGGCCTGCTCGACGAACTGGCCATGCACCTGATGCTGAGCAAGCCGCTGCTGTTGGTACTGGATGATTATCATCTGGCCCAGGGCCCGGTGCTTGACCGCTGCCTGCAGTTTTTTCTCAATCATCTTCCGGTTGGGCTGGTGGTCATGGTGACCAGCCGCCAGCGCCCGGACTGGCACCTGGCACGCCTGCGTCTGACGCGCCAGTTGCTGGAAATCAACGAGCAGGATCTGCGCCTGACACACGCAGAATCGATGGCAGTGCTGGACCGGCATAGCAGCTCGCTCGACAGTGAGGTGCTGAAAAACCTGATTCAGCGCAGTGAAGGCTGGGTGGCCGGGTTGCGATTCTGGTTGCTGGCGGCCTCCGAAGCGGGTGACGAAAGCGCCTTGTCGCAGGCGCTGCGCGGCAGTGAGGTGCTGATTCGCGAGTACCTGCTTGAAGAGGTGATCGACTGTCTGCCAGCCGATGTTCAGGCGTTTCTTTATGACACTGCGTGTCTGGAGCGCTTTTGCGCCGAGCTGTGCGACGCCGCGCGGGACAGCCATGACAGTGCCGAGATGCTCCGTTATCTACAGGCGCATCAGGTCTTTCTGGTGCCGCTGGACGAGCAGGGCCACTGGTTTCGCTATCACCATCTGTTTTCCGATCTGTTGCGCGCCCGCCAGGCTGGCGGTGCGCAACCGACTCGCCTGCACCTCAACGCCTGCCGCTGGTTCAGCGCTCAGGGACAGCTGGATGAAGCGGTGGAACAGGCATTGCGCGCCGGGCATCTGGATGTAGCCGCCAATCTGGTGCAGAACCTCTCTGAAGAGCAATTGCTGGCCGAGCAGAATGTCGGCATGTTGCTGCGCTGGAAGATGGACTTGCCGGATGATCTGTTGACCAGCACGCCACGCCTGATTGTGCTCTACGCCTGGGCGCTGGGGCTGGCCTGCCAACTGGATGCCGCCGAGGAACTGGCCAATCAATTGAGCCGGTTCCTGCCAGCGCCGTCGGCGACCGCGCAAAAATCCATGCTTGCCCAGTGGCTGGCGCTCAGCGGCATCATCGCGCGTGGCCGTGGAGACAGTGAAAAGACCGAACGCTATTGCACTGAAGCCCTGCTGACCTTGCCGGAAAAACGCTATGGCCAACGGCTTGTCTGCCTGTCGACGCTGGCCAACCTTGCGGTTGCCAATGGTGATCTGTGGCGCGCCCGCCTGTTGAATCGTGATGCGCTGGAGCTGGCACAGCGGGTTGCCAATCCATTGTTCGAAGCGCTGGCGCATTACGACCGCGCCAGGGTTTTGCAGGCTCGGGGCGAAATTCTGCGTGCGCTTGATGAAGTACGCCGGGGGCAGCAGCGCCTCAAAGGGTTGTCCACCGTGCGCTTATACGCAGTTCGCGCGCGCCTGACACTGTATGAAGGCTATTTGCTGACCCTGCGCCTGCAAGTGGACCAAGGGCGGGTTTTATTGCTGGCCGGGCTGGCCGAAGCGCGCGCCTGTCGCGACATCAGTGTGCTGATCGGCCACTGCGTGATTGCCACCATGGAGGGCTGCGCCGGTAGGTTTGCCGAAGCCTTCGCCGAACTCGCCGAGGCCGAACGTCTGATGCACATCTGGGATGTGCCACCGATCTACTACCTGGCGATGGTGACTCTGGTGAAATGCGAATTGTGGCTGCTGCAAGGGCGCATGGACCTTGCCGAAGCGTGGCTGCTGCGCCTGACTCAGACCTACAACGGCGGTCTCGGCGCTGCGGCCCCCGAATGCCATCCACAACTGCCGCAACACATCGAGTTGCAGCGTGCCGTACTCGAACGGTTGCTGGGTGACGGCGTTGCCTGCGAGCAGCGCTTGCAGGCGCTTGAGCTGCGCGCTGAGGAGGTGGGGGCGCAACTGCTCGGGCTTATAGCGATGACCCAGCAAATTGGTCTGCTGCTGAGCCAGACGCGGTACGACGAAGCGCGAGAGCTGTTACTGCGCAGCCTGCAGTCAGCGGCCGGAGGGGCTCTTATTCCCTTTAAAACGCTGCTGGGCGAGCATTCCCAGTGGCTGCATGAGCAGTTGCTGCAACTGCCGTCCTGCAAGGTTCGCGAGGCCTTGATGGAAGCGCTCCCGGCCTCTTGCACGCAGACACCCGAGCCTGCGCATGGCAGCGACTGCCTGAGTGTGCGTGAGCTGGGCGTATTGCATTTGATTGCACAGGGCTGCTCCAACCAAGAGATCAGCGAGCAACTGTTCATTTCCCTGCACACCGTCAAGACTCACGCCAGCCACATCAACAGCAAGCTGGGCGTCGAGCGGCGTACCCAGGCGGTGGCGAGGGCGAAGGTACTGGGCTTGCTGGGTTAGCCGGCAGGGCGACTCATCAACTGATCAGGCCGGGCTGCCCGCCCACAGCGTATCAACCTCTTCCAGCCCCCAGTCGGTCGGCGTTTCGATTTTGACGATCGCGTCCGGGTCGGCAAAGCTGCCCAGATCGATGATCTGCGCGGCGAACGTCTTGCCGGTCCGCGCCGACATGAAGACCTTCACCCTCGGTTTCAGCAGCGACGCCTCACTTTGCTCGACCACAACGCCGAGGCGCCCGCTTTCCAGACGCACCAGCGTACCGGTCGGGTAAATGCCTACGGTCTTGACGAAGCTTTGAAACACCACATCATCAAAATGGCCTTTCCATGAAGCCATCTCGCGAATCGAATGGGCAACGCCCCAGCCCTTTTTGTAGGGACGATCGGAGGTGATGGCGTCATACACATCGCAGACTGCGCCCATGCGCGCAAAGATGCTGATCTGGTCGCCTTTCAGGCCGTGGGGATAGCCCGAGCCGTCGACCTTCTCATGGTGGTGCAAGCACACATCCATCACCGTCGCCGCCACGGGTTGATTTTCCTTGAGGATCTTCAGACCCAGTTCGGGGTGAGCCTTCATGATCTCGAATTCGTCATGAGTAAGGCGGCCCGGTTTATTGAGCACGTGCGGAGCAATCATCATTTTGCCGACATCGTGCATCAGCCCGGCCACACCCGCTTCGCGCACTTGGTCATCAGGCAGGCCCATGCGTCTGGCGAGCGCAACCATCAGCGCGCAGACCGCCACCGAATGCATGTAGGTGTACTCGTCGGACGTTTTCAGGCGTGACAGGCTGATCAGCGCGTGCGGGTGGCGCAGGATCGAACTGGAGATTTCTTCCACCAGCAACTGCACGTTATCCACATCCATCGCCTGGCCCATGCGGGCTTCGGTAAACATGGCCATGACGGCGTTTCTGGCTCTACCGCAAATGGCCCGGGCGCGCAGGACTTCCTTGTCCAGACTGGCTGGCGCGGTGTCATCTATGGCTGATGCGAAGGCTGCTGCGGTTTGAGGTGCCAGTACTCGGCTTTTGCCGGTTTCGATCCAGACTTCCCGGGTGCCCGATTGCTGGATGCGCTTGAGCACCTCGACGTCATCAAGCATGACTTCGACCAGGCCTATCCAGAACGGATCGTTGGTCCAGCGGCGACAGATTTTATGGATGTGCATGCCAAGGGCAAGGTCAGCGACGGGGATTTTTTTCAGCATGCTCAGTCACCCGGGTGCGTTGGCATGGCAGGCAACGGGCAAGCGAAGAAAGCAGACGGCCGACTACCGGCTGAGGCCAGCAGAGTGCAACAGCTACCGATCGACATGATTTCACCTCGTTGACTGCAAGGATCATCCTGATCTCAAGGTGCCAGTATACGGCGCTGCCTGCGAAAAAATCTTGTCTATTTGTTGTGTGTCAGCAACCCGTCAGGCAGCCCGCAGTGCCCTGTGCAAAACAGGCGCAGTGTAGATTTTCTGACGCATTCAAGTGCTGAAAAGCATCTTCAGGCAGCGGGTGCCACACCTGGCAAGTGATGATACTGACGGGCAAAGTACACCAAGGCGTCTGACTCACCCTGATGCCTGATATCCAGCACTTGGCAAAAAAGAATGTCGTGCGTGCCGACGCTGACGGATTGGGTCACTTTGCAGTCGAGGGCCAGTTTGGCGCTGTTCAGTATCGGCGCACCCGTCACTCCGCTTTCCCACTGGCCACCGTCAAAACGCTCCTGCTGTGAACGCTTGCCGCCGAACAGGTTGGACAAGTCCTGCTGACCGTTGCCCAGTGTGTTGACGCACAACAGGCCGTTCTCGATGAAGGTTTCGTATACCGATGCGCTGCGATTGATACAAACCAGTAGCGTCGGAGGCTGATCGGTCACGCTGCAGACCGCTGTCGCAGTAAAACCGGCGCGGCCGCCGGGGCCATCGGTGGTAATGACGTTGACGGCTGCAGCAAGGCTGGACATCGCATCGCGAAACGCCAGCTGGCTGACCGGGGCAGCAGGGAGGGTGGCAAGGGTTTCAGAGTCGGCATGCATGGGATGAGTCCTTTCAGGTCTGTGCGTTGAGAAAGTCGAGCAGGGTGCGTTGGAAGGGCAATGGGTCGGTAATGTTCGAGGCGTGACCGCCATATTCCAGCAACACCAGCCTGGCGTTGGGCAGTGCCTCGGCCAGATGTTGCGATTGTTGCCAGGGCACCAGCATGTCGTCGCGGTTGGCAATCAGCAGGGTGGGTGTCTGGATACGAGCCAGGCTAGCCTCGACGTTGAAGGTTTGCAGTGCATGAATACGCCGCAGCAGGTTGTCGGTGTCGGGAAAGTGCGCCAGCGCATGGGCCTCGTCATCGGCCAGCCGGGCACCGTTGGCGGCGATCCAGTCTGCCGGGTACAGAAACAGTGCCTGCGCTTGCACGTAGGCGTCCGGCCCGCTGTTCAACAGCAGTTTTTTGCGCACTGAAAAGCAGCGCGCGCTGTGTGGGTTGGGGCTGCTCCACGCATTGATCAGCACCTGACTTTGCAACAATTCGGGGCGCAACAGCGCAATCTCCAGGCCCACCAGCCCGCCCAGCGCATGACCCATGAAATGGCAACGCTGGATATCGAGCGAGTCGAGCAGGGTCAGCAATTCCATGGCCATATGGCGGATCGAATAGTCTGCCGGCAAAGCCGCAGGGCTGCGTCCAGTCCCGGCGTGATCGTAGACCAGTACGTCATGGTCGCGGGTCAGCGCTGCCAGGTCATCCGCCCAGTAACGGCTGGACCCGCCCAACCCGGAACTGAGCACCAACAGGGGCGCATCGGCATGCTGACATCGATGAATTTCATGAAACATGCACGTTCTCCGGGTGGGCTTCAGGTCGGTTTTTAAGTCGGTGCTCAGCCAATGTGGGCGATGCTGGCGATCTCGATCAGCGCCTCGGGTTTCACCAGGCCGCACTGGATGCAGTAACGGGCCGGTTTCTCGCCCGCGAAGTATTCGGCGTACACCTCGTTGACCTTGGCGTAATCGGCCCAGTCGCGAATCATGATCATGTTGAAGGTGACATCGTCCATTGTCCCGCCAGCGGTTTCGACCACGCTTTTGATGGTTTCCAGCACATGACGGGTCTGGGCGGTCGCATCGCCGACGTGCACCACGTTGTTGTCCTTGTCGAACGGTAACGTGCCCGAAACGTAGAGCACGCCATCGGCCATGGAGCCCGGCACAAACGGAGCAATGGGCTTGGTGGTGCCAGCAGGAATAATCGCTTTCTTGGTCATGCGTATGTCCTCACGAGGGTTGCCCGACAGGGCTGAAGGTGGTGCAGAAGTCATCGACGCTGGAAACCCAGCCGAAGAAGGTTTCGATGTTGAACAGCGCGGCTTGCTGAGCGAATTCGGGGCCTGCCTGATGGGTTGCATCCGCCAGCACCACGCCGAAGTACTCCAGGTGAAAGCCGTCACGCAGGGTGGACTCAACGCAGACGTTGGTGGCGATGCCGGTGAACACCAGGTTGCGAATGCCGCGGCTGCGCAACACGCTGTCGAAGCTGGAATTGAAGAAGCCGCTGTAACGGATTTTCGGCACCACAATGTCGCCAGGCTGTGGCTTGAGTTCATCGACCAGTTGATAGTCCCATCCGCCTTTGGCCAGCAGTTGCCCTTCGAGCTCCGGGCGCTTACGCATGGTTTTCAGGGCGTTGGACTTGTGCCAGTTAGGTGAGCCGGGGCCACCGGCCTCGACATAGGCCGGGTCCCAGCCATTCTGGAAAAAGATCACCGGAATGCCTGCCGCACGTGCGGCGGCACAGGCCTTGTTGATATTGGCGATGACCGGCCCGGTGCTGCTGACATCGAACCCGGCAAGGTCCAGATAACCCCCCAGCGATGCGTAGGCGTTCTGCATGTCGACGACCACCAGCGCGGTTTCGCCGGGCTTCATCCGCAGCGGCTCGGGGCGGGCGGGCAGCACGCGGGCGGGTTGCCCGTCGGGCAGGTCGACGCCTGCGACAGTTGCCGTAGCATTCATCAGACCACCTCCTTGAGCTGCGCGATGTGCTTGCGACTGGTCATCAACGGCTGGATTTTCTCGCCGAAATCCTCGACGCCTTTCACGAAGTCATCGAAGGTCAGCATCACGCCCTGAGTCCCCGGCACACTGGCGACTTCATCAAGCATTCGCGCCACGGTGGCCCAAGAGCCGACCAGCGTGCCCATGTTGATGTTGACCGCCGAGGTCGGGTCGGCCATCTGCCGCAGGTTCGAACCAGCGCTTTTATCCGCCGAGCCCTTCTCGCTCAACCAGGCGATGGCCTCTTCGTCGGCACCCGCCTTGATGTGCTCCCAGCGAGCCCTTGCTGCTTCATCGGTATCGTCGGCGATGATCATGAACAGCACACAGGAGGTAACGTTGCGGCCGGTCTTTTCGTTGGCTTCGATCAGCTTCTGTGCGGTGGGTGCAAAGGCCGTAGGGGTGTTCACGCCTTTGCCGAAGCAGAAGTTGTAGTCGGCGTACTGCGCCGAGAAAGCCATGCCCGCTTCGCTTTGACCGGCGCAAATCAGCTTCATGTCGGCCTGTGGGCGAGGGCTGACGCGGCAGTCCTGCATGCTGAAATGTTCGCCTTTGAAATCACTGCTGCCGGTGGCCCACAGGTCGCGCAGAACCTGAGCGTACTCGGCCAGGTATTCATAGCGGGTGTGGAAGAACTCATCGCCCGGCCACAGGCCCATCTGCTCGTATTCCGGCTTCTGCCAGCCGGTGACCAGGTTGATCCCGAAGCGGCCGTTGGAGATCGAATCGATGGTCGAGGCCATGCGTGCAGCGATGGCAGGTGGAATGGTCAGGGTGGCGACGGTGGCGAACAGCTGGATCTTGCTGGTCACTGCGGCCAGCCCAGCCATCAGCGTGAAGGACTCCAGGTTGTGCTCCCAGAACTCTGTCTTGCCGCCGAAGCCGCGCAGTTTGATCATCGATAACGCAAAGTCGAAACCGTAGCCCTCGGCCGTTTGCACGATCTGTTTGTTCAGCTCGAAAGTCGGCATGTACTGCGGTGCGTTGCTGGAAATCAGCCAGCCGTTGTTGCCGATGGGGATGAAGATACCGATGTCCATATAAGGCCTCTCTGCGTTGGTCGATGCGTGCCAGAGCACTTGATTCATCTCTTAATTCGCCATTGCATTAAGCGGGCCATAATTTTTTATTGTTTTTATTCAATTGCTTACAAATAAAACTCATTTTTTGCAGACCATTTGGTCTGAATCAGAGCACTTGGTTTGTGCAGGGCGCACGCAGATGGGGCAGAGCCGACCGGGTGGGTAACCCATATCGACAAAACAGCTGCGCCCGTTAAGATGCCCGCTCATTTCGGCATCACTGGATGGATGTGCGTGAACAAGAAACCTCCTGTGACGGAGCCCGCGAGCAAGCGCGGACGCAAGGTCAAGCCCGAAACCGTGGTCAAGACCACTCGCGAGCCCAGCGCTACTTCACTGAAGCGGCGCATGCGCCTGATGGAAGGCAAGCGCACGCTGATTCTCGATGCGGCGCTGGAGATATTTTCCCGCTATGGCGTGCACGGCAGCAGCCTGGATCAGGTCGCGAGCCTGGCGGATGTTTCCAAGACCAACCTGCTGTATTACTTCAGCAGCAAGGATGATCTGTACCTCAACGTATTGCGTCAGTTGCTTGAGGTCTGGCTGAGCCCGCTGGTGCATTTCACTGCCGACAAGGAGCCGGTGCAGGCTATCGGCGCCTACATCAAGGCCAAACTGGAAATGTCCCGTGATCACCCGGCCGAATCACGGCTGTTCTGTATGGAAGTGATGCAGGGCGCGCCACTGATTCAGGGCGAGTTGCAGCACCCGTTGCGCGACACGGTGCAGGCCAAGGTGGCAGTCATTCAGCACTGGATCGACAGCGGCCAGTTGGCCCCGATCAACCCGCACCATCTGATTTTCACCCTGTGGGCGACCACTCAGCATTACGCCGATTTCCGCACTCAGGTCGAGGCCGTGACCGGCAAGACGCTGGACGACCCGGTGTTTTTCGAAGAAGTGCTGGCGAGCCTGCGCAGCATGATCCTGGACGGCATCCTGCCGCGTACTGCCTGAAAAATTGCGCGGGCCCCGACACGCGCACCCTGGACGCGCAGTGAATGCAGGTCATGCACAAACCAAGTGCTCTGATTCAGACCATTTGATCTGTTCTGCGCGCTGAAATCGAGTCAGGCCGTTGTTCCATAGCGTTTTTCCGGTAGTGGCATGGATGCTGCTACGGCCTGAGAGTCGGCCACGTGCTGCCCTCATCGGCCATTACCCTCAGGAAAACGTCTATGTACAAGAAACTGTTGCCCGGGACATTGTGTGCGGCTGTAGCGTTCGGGGCCGCCGGCTTCGCTCAGGCCGAGGGCTTGACCCTGAAGGGACCTGCGAAAATCGCCATGGTCTACATCAGCCCGCGCAATGACGGCGGCTGGACTCAGGCATTCGATGAGGCGCGCGTGAAGCTTGAGAAGGATCTGGACACAAAAATCCAGTTCGTTGAAAGCGTGCCCGAGAACGCCGCTGCCATTACCCCAGTTGTCGACCGGCTCATCGCGCGCGGTGCCAATATCATCGTCGGTACTGCATTCGGTTACTCAGACACCTTCCTTGCGCTGGCCAAAAAATACCCTGATGTCGCGTTCCTGAACGGCTCGGGCACCACCAACGCGGCGAACCTCGAATCGTTTTATGGCCGTACCTACGAGAGCCAGTACCTGTGCGGCATGGCCGCTGGTGCTGCGTCGAAAACCGGCAAGCTGGGCTTCGTCGCCGCCAACCCGTTCGGCCAGGTCAACTGGACCATCAACGCCTACGAACTGGGTGCCCGGCAGATCAATCCGAAAGCCACCGTCACTGTGGTTTATACCGGCGCCTGGAATGACCCGGTCAAGGAGCGCGCGGCAACCATGGCATTGATCGACAACGGCGTCGATGTGGTCGGCCAGCACGTCGACAGCCCGACACCGCAGATCGTCGCTCAGGAGCGCGGCATTCATGGCACCGGCCACCATCGGGATCTGAGCGAGTTTGCCCCCAAGGCAACCGTCTGTTCCTCGTTGTGGGTCTGGGACCGCTTCCTGGGGCCAGAGCTCAAAAAGGTCATCGCGGGCAACTGGACCCCGCCCGCCAACGGTGCACTGCTGTCGATGCAGCAGGGCGGCACCGATATCATGCTGAGCAAAGACCCGATCATCTCGGAAGACAATCGCAAGAAGATCATGGCCGAGCGTGACGAACTGCTGGCAGGCAGGAAAATCATCTACAGCGGACCGCTGGCGGACCGTGACGGCAAGGAGCGGGTTGCGGCCGGTCAGCAATTGTCTGACCCGGATCTGTGGAAAATGGACTGGTTTGTCGAAGGCGTGAAGACTCAGCAATGAGTCAGGTCAACGCGCTGCAACTCACCGGCATCAGTAAATCGTTCGATGGCTTCAAGGCGCTGATCGATGCCGATTTCACCGCCTGTTGGGGCGAAGTGCATGCGTTGCTTGGCGAGAACGGTGCAGGCAAGTCATCGCTGATGAACATTGCAGCCGGGCTGTACGCACCGGAAACCGGCACGCTGCTGCTGGACGACAACCCGGTTCGGCTTCAGGGGCCCAGGGACGCCAGCCGTTACCGGATTGGCATGGTTCACCAGCACTTCAAGCTGGTGAAGCCCTTTACAGTGGCGCAGAACATTCTGTTGGCACTGCCCGAGCAACCGGGCGAAGGCAGCTATCGCAAGCGTCTGCGTGCGTTGGAGCAAGAGATTGTCAGCAAGGCGGACGAACTGGGGTTTGCGATTGACCCGACCCGGACCGTCGACAGCCTGTCGGTTGCCGAGCAGCAGCGCGTCGAGATTCTCAAGGTGCTGCTGGCCGGTGCGCGCATTCTGATCCTTGATGAGCCGACCGCAGTCCTGACCGATCAGGAGGCCGAACGTTTGCTGCTGACCGTTCAGGCCTTTGCGCGGCAGGGCGCTGCGGTGATTCTGGTGACGCACAAGATGGCCGACGTCAAACGCTATGCCGACCGTGTGACCGTGATGCGCGGCGGGCGCACCGTGCAGACTGTTGATCCGCAGAAGGTGAGTGTCGAGCAACTGGTGCAACTGACCGTGGGCGAATCGGTGCCGGTCGCAGAGCATCATTGCGCAACGCCAGGTGAGGTGCGTTTACAGGTACGCGATTTGCGCAGCGTCGGCGGCGCACTCAACGGCGTGAACATGACCCTGCACGCCGGGCAGATCTACGGTATTGCAGGCGTTGGCGGCAATGGTCAGGCCGAACTGGCCAACGCATTGATGGGGCTGCCGCAGGCCACTGAGGGTGATATCCACATGACCTCTTTCGGCGACCTGCGCAGTGCGTCAGCTGATCAGCGTCGGCAACTGCGCATCGCTTCCATCCCGGCGGACCGCTACGGCGCGGCGCTGGCCGGGTCGCTGTCGGTGGCCGAAAACTTCGGCATCGGCAACATCCATAGCGGGCAATACGGTTCTTTCTGGCGTCTGGGCTACAAGCGCCTGAAACAGGACGCGCAACGCGCGGTGGCGGACTTCGATGTGCAGGGCGTGCGCTCTCTCGATCAGAAAGCTGCACTGCTGTCGGGCGGCAACGCACAGAAACTGGTGATCGCCCGTGAATTCAGCCGCGACCCGCAATTGGTGCTGGTGCATAGCCCGAGCCGGGGCCTGGACGTGCGTGCCACACAGGCGGTGCATGCCCGCCTGCGCGCAGCACGCGACACAGGCGCTGCGGTGCTGGTGATCAGCGAAGACCTGGACGAAGTATTGAGCCTGGCTGACCGTATTGGCGTAATGAACGGCGGGCGTATCGTCGCCGAGTTCGATTACCCCGCTGATCGTCAGGCCATCGGCAAAGCGATGGTGAGCCATGAGTGACACAACTGCATTGCAACAGACTGCTCCGGCACGCCAACCGTTGCTGTCGCGCCGCTACACGCTGGAACTTCGTCAGCAGACCGGCTGGTCCTTGCAGGCGCTGATCATAGCCGTGGCGTTGCTGGTCGGCCTGGCGATCTGTACCACGATCCTGATTCTTGCCGGGGTGCCTGCTGACGAGTTACTCAACGAATTCGTCGTTCAGACGGTGTTCGATGCCCAGAACTTCAAGGCTGTGCTGTTTCAGGCATCGCCGATGATTATGGTCGGCCTGGCCGGGTGCATGGCGTTTCGCGCGCGCTTCTGGAACCTGGGGCTGGAAGGCCAGATGATCTGGGGAGCGATTGGTGCCACCGCGATTTCGCTGTTCCAGGTGGGGCCGGAAGTTCTGCGCCTGCCGCTGATGATGGCGGCGGCTGTGATCTGCGGGTTGCTGTGGAGCCTGGGGCCGGTGCTGTTGAAGCTCAAGTGGCAGGTCAACGAGATCATCTCGACCCTGATGCTCAATTACATTGCCGCCAATTTCCTCCTGCATCTGGTTTACGGCAGTTGGAAAGACCCGCGAGACAACTTTCCCTACTCGCCTGCGTTTCAGAGCTTTGAGCGTTTGCCTGATCTGTTTGCGGGGTATAACGCGGCGATCCCCTTGGCGCTATTGGTCACCGGCCTGACCCTGTGGTTTGTCGGCGTCTCGCGGGCCGGGCTGTACCTGCGCTTCGTCGATGCCAACCCGAAGGTCGCCGGGGCTGTGGGAGTGCCGGTGCGCAAGATGATCATTGGCACTGTGCTGCTTTCAGGTGCACTGGCGGGGCTCGCAGGTTTCGTTGTGACGTCCGGGCAGGAAGGGCGCCTTACCCAGTCGTTCTATCAGGGCTACGGGTTTTCCGGGATTCTCATCGCCTTTCTGGCCCGCAATAACCCGGTGGCCGCCACCGTGGTCGCGCTGCTGATCGCCATGCTGTTCGTGGCCGGGCGCAACCTGCAGGTGTTCTATCAGATTCCGTTTTCGATGGTGCAACTGATCCAGGCAATCCTGGTGATCTGCGTCGCGTCGTCGGACTTTTTCATCCGCCATCGCCTGCGGCGCATTCAGGCAGGAGAACGTTGATGGAGCTTATTTCCCACTGGCTGGGCAGCGCACCGGATTTTGCCGTGCCGTTCGCCCTGGCCGCGCTGGGCCTGATCCTCATCGAGCGCAGTGGCGTATTGGCGCTGGGTGTCGAGGGGCTGATGCTGGTCGGCGCATTGGCGGGCATCGGCATGCAATTGAGCCTCGGCTCGCCTGGCCTTTCTTTGCTGGCGTCGATGGTGGCGGCAGGTCTGGTGTCGTTGCTGTTTGCGCTGATGGTACTGGTGCTGCGGATCAATCAGGTGATTGCCGGGCTGGCGCTGGTGTTCTTCTGTCAGGGCTTGACCGGGCTGCTGGGCACGCTGCTTGGCTGGACCAATCGTCCGATCAGCGGCTTGCAAGCGGTGGAACTGTGGCCGTTGTCCGAGCTACCGGTGGTGGGCCGTGTGTTTGTCCAGAACCCGCTGGTGTATTTGACCGTGGTGATTTTCATTGCGGTGGTCTGGCTGCTTGACCGCACCCGAACCGGGCTGCGTTTGCGGGCAGTTGGCGAGAACCCTCAGGCTGCCGATGCCGCAGGCATTTCCGTGTTGGGTTACCGTCTGGCGGCGATTGTCGCCGGTTCTGCATTGATGGGCCTGGCGGGCGGCTTCATTGCCGTACTCAGTACCAAGATGTGGATCGCGGACATGACAGGCGGACGTGGCTGGATTGCGGTTTCGCTGGTGATCTTCGCGCGCTGGTCACCCTGGCGTGCGCTGGCCGGTGCCTTGCTGTTCGGTGGTATCGAAGCGCTGATTCCGCAATTGGCGGCCACGGGGGTGCGCCTGCCTCAGTATTTCGTACTGATGACGCCCTATGCGGTCACGTTGTTGGTGATGGTCTGGGTGGCAAGCGGCAAGCGTCAATCCAGCAGTCAGCCGGGTGCGTTGGGCGAGCCTTATATTCGTGAGGAACGACGCTGAGCAAAACACGTCAAGCGCCGTAATACGGGCGGTTCAGCACGGGTTAAGGAATTTTTGACAGCCGGCATGCTCTAATCCGGTTACCAGCGTTCGTCAAAACCAGGAGCTCCTGAATGTTTACCTCGCGTCGTTTGATCATTGTTGCCACCGCCGTAGCCATGCTGTCGGGCTGTGCAACATCCAATCCCTATGACAATCAAGGCCAGGCGCAAAGCTCCGGTGGCATGAGCAAAACAGCCAAGTACGGCGGACTCGGCGCATTGGCCGGTGCAGTAGCTGGTGCCGCCATCGACCACAATCATCGTGGCAAGGGCGCATTGATTGGCGCTGCTGTTGCGGGCGCTGCATCGGCGGGGTATGGCTATTACGCAGACAAGCAGGAAGCAGCATTGCGCGCGAGCATGGCCAATACTGGTGTCGAGGTGCAGCGTCAGGGTGACCAGATCAAACTGATCATGCCGGGTAACATCACCTTCGCGACGGACTCGTCGGCTATCGCCAGCAGCTTCTATTCGCCGCTGAACAACCTGGCGAATTCGCTTAAGCAGTTCAACCAGAACAACATTGAAATCGTCGGCTATACCGACAGCACCGGCAGCCGTCAGCACAACATGGACCTGTCGCAGCAGCGCGCACAAAGCGTTGCGACGTACCTGACTTCGCAGGGCGTTGATCAATCGCACCTCTCCGTGCGAGGCGCGGGCCCCGACCAACCGATTGCCAGCAACGCCGACGTCAACGGCCGCGCCCAGAACCGCCGCGTAGAGGTCAACCTCAAGCCGATTCCGGGTCAGCAGTATTGATCAACACCGTTGTGTTGCGGGTTGGTTGAATGCGGGGCAAAGTGGGAGCGAGCTTGCTCGCGAAGGCGATGGCTAAAACGCTAGTTTTGCGGCGGCCTTTATGGCCTCTTCGCGAGCAAGCTCGCTCCCACGAGTTACTATCCATGCTGCGCCGGATACTGCTCATGCAGCCGGTCCAGCAGTCGGTCTTTTTCTTCCCATAGCGCATTGATCCACTGCTGGAATTCCAGGCGGTACTCGCCGTCCTGGTCGTAATTTTTGCCGAGAAACTGCTGCGGGATTTTGATCTCTTCGAAGTGGGCAACCACTTCCTTGACATTGCCGCACAGCAGGTCCCAGTAGCCTGGTTGCCCGCCCGGATAGTGGATGGTCACGTTGATGATCGACTCCAGCTGTTCGCCCATTGCGTCGAGCACGAAAGCGATGCCGCCAGCCTTGGGTTTAAGCAGGTGGCGGAACGGCGAGTTCTGCTGCGCGTGTTTGCCAGCGGTGAAGCGCGTGCCTTCTGCGAAGTTGAAAATCCCCACCGGGTTGTGACGAAACTTCGCGCAGGTGCGCCGGGTGGTTTCCAGGTCCTTGCCTTTCTTTTCCGGATGCTTCGCAAGGTAAGCCTTGGAGTAACGCTTCATGAACGGAAAACCCAACGCCCACCACGCCAGACCGATGATCGGGACCCAGATCAACTCCTGCTTGAGGAAGAATTTCAACGGGCGAATGCGCCGGTTGAGCACGTATTGCAAGACCATGATGTCGACCCAGCTCTGGTGATTGCTGGTGACCAGATACGAGTGTTTGTAATCCAGCCCTTCCAGACCGCTCAGGTGCCAGCGGGTGTGGCACAGCAGCTTGATCCAGGCATTGTTGTTGCCGATCCAGGTTTCATGGATGTGGCTCATCAGCCAGTCGGTAAAGCGCTGTGCCGCAGAGAAGGGCAGGCAGATCTTGAAGATCGTGACCGCGAACAGCACCGTGCAACAGACGATGGTGTTCAGCGCCAATAACAGCGAGGCAATGACGCCGCGTAACGGGGCAGGCAGGAAATCCATGAAGGTGATGGCTCCGCAAGTTATCGGAAGCCGCAGATGGGGCTGCGGCATCATGAGTAGGCATCAGGACAGCGTGTCGGCCTGTATCGCCGTCAGTGCGATGGTATAGACGATGTCATCCACCTGTGCGCCACGTGGCAGGTCGTTCACCGGCTTGCGCAGGCCTTGCAGCATCGGGCCAAGGCTTACGCAGTCGGCACTGCGTTGCACCGCCTTGTAAGTGGTATTACCAGTATTGAGGTCCGGGAACACGAACACGTTGGCACGTCCTGCCACCGGGCTATCCGGAGCCAGCTGTCGGGCGACATGTTCGTTGGCGGCCGCATCATACTGCAGCGGCCCGTCGATCAATAGATCGCGCCGGGTTTCCCGTGCCAGTTGCGTTGCTTCGCGGACCTTCTCGACTTCTTCGCCGCTGGCCGAGTTGCCGCTGGAATAGCTGATCATCGCTACCCGTGGCGAAATGCCAAACGCAGTGGCTGAGTCGGCGCTTTGCAAGGCGATCTCGGACAGCTCGCTGGCACTCGGGTGCGGGTTCATGATGCAGTCGCCGTACATCAGCACCTGCTCGGGGAACAGCATGAAAAATACCGAAGACACCAGCGTGCAGCCCGGCGCGGTCTTGATCAGTTGCAGTGCAGGCCGGATGGTGTTGGCGGTGGAGTGAATGACGCCCGATACTAGCCCGTCGACTTCGTCCAGCGCCAGCATTACGGTGCCAATCACCACCGGGTCTTCGAGCTGTTGCTCGGCCATGGGCGCGTTCAGGCTTTTGTTTTTGCGCAGTTCCACCATCGGCGCAATATAGCGCTCGCGAATCAGCTCCGGGTCAAGAATCTCCAGCCCCGGTGGCAGCTCGATACCGTGTGCCTGAGCCACGGCCTGCACTTCCTCGGGTCTGGCCAGTAACACACAGCGGGCGATACCGCGCGCCTGGCAGATGGCCGCCGCCTGAATGGTCAGCGGTTCATTGCCTTCGGGCAGGACAATACGCTTGTTGGCTGCCTGCGCTCGCTGGATCAGTTGATAGCGAAACACGACAGGCGACAGGCGCAGCTCGCGGGGGGTGCCGCAGCGCTGGTGCAGCCAGCTTGCGTCCAGATGGCTGGCCACGAAATCGGTGATGTTTTCCGCGCGCTCGCGGTCATCGATGGGAATTTCCTTGTTCAACTGATTGAGCCGGTTTGCCGTGTCATAGGAACCGCTGCTGACCGACAGCACAGGCAGACCGGCCTGGAATGCACCTCGGCACAGTTCCATGATGCGCGGGTCGGGCACGGTATCGCTGGTCAGCAGCAGGCCCGCCAGCGGCACGCCATTTATTGCCGCGAGGCTCACCGCCAGAATGATGTCGTCACGGTCGCCCGGCGTTACTACCAGCACGCCCGGCTTGAGCAGCGGAACGGTATTGAGCACCGTTCGGGCACAGATAATGATTCTGGACATGCGCCGCTGATCATAATCGCCTGCGTTGAGCACCTGCGCGCCCAGCAATTCGGCCACGTCACGAGTGCGCGGCGCATTCAGTTCAGCGCGATAGGGGATGCAGCCCAGCAGTCGGAAATCGCCACTGCGCAGCAGTGGAGAGTGCTCTTTCAGGCGTGAGGCGAAGACTTCCATGCTCTCTTCGGTGCGCACCTTGTTGAGTATGACGCCCAGCACCTTCGGGTCCTTGGGGCCACCAAACAGCTGGGCCTGCAATTCGACCCTGCCCGACAGCTCGGCAAGCACTTCGTTTTCCGGGGCAGAGACCAGAATGACGTCAGCATCCAGGCTCTTGGCCAGATGCAGATTGACCCGCGCGGCATAGCTCGCGCTGCGGGTCGGGACCATGCCTTCGACCACCAGCACGTCCTTGCCGACCGCTGCCTGCTGATAAAGATTGATGATCTCTTCGAGCAGTTCATCCAGCTGACCATCGCCGAGCATGCGCTCGACATGCGCCAGCCCCAGAGGCTTGGGCGGTTTCAGGCCGTGGGTGCGGGCCATCAGTTCGGTCGAGCGTTCGGGGCCCAGATCGCCGGGGTGCGGCTGGGCAATCGGTTTGAAAAAACCTACTTTCAAGCCTGCGCGCTCCAGTGTGCGCACCAGGCCCAGGCTGATAGAGGTCAACCCCACGCCAAAGTCAGTGGGGGCGATAAAAAAAGTCTGCATACTGGCTTCTCGATTGAGCAGTGCAAGGGTCGCAGCACATAGGGAACAGCTGCTGACCAAAAAAGTCCGGAAACCGTCTAACGCGATTTCTCTGCGGCAAGACTATCGTTATCTGCGGCATTAGCACACCAGCCGCAGCGAAAGGCCTGACCTGTCATCTGTTGGCGTTTTATCGGGTCAAGAACCCAGGCTCGCGACTGCCATGGCGGCTGATGGCGCAGGTGCTGAGTGTGGCCGCAGGACAGCACGGCAATCCAGTGCCCTTCTTGATCCTGTTGCAAGTTGATAACAGTTGAACCTTCCATTCTGGGCCGTTTGTCAGAGTTGCGTTCGCTTTCGGGCGATTGCTTGGTTAAACTTGCTCGTTCTTCAATCTTAAGCAAAAGGTCTTGTCCCCATGCCGATCGCCGCCAATAAGGCTGTCTCCATTGACTATACCCTGACCAACGACGCTGGTGAGGTCATCGACAGCTCTGCCGGTGGTGCGCCGCTGGTTTACCTGCAAGGTGCAGGCAACATCATCCCGGGCCTGGAAAAGGCACTGGAAGGCAAGGACGTCGGTGACGAGCTGAAGGTAGCCGTCGAGCCGGAGGATGCCTATGGTGAATACTCCGCCGAACTGGTCAGCACCCTGAGCGCCAGCATGTTCGAAGGTGTCGACAAACTCGAAGTCGGCATGCAGTTCCACGCATCCGGCCCGGACGGCGGCATGCAGATCGTGACCATCCGCGATCTGGACGGCGACGACGTCACTGTTGACGGCAACCACCCGCTCGCTGGCCAGCGCCTGAACTTCGACGTAAAGGTTGTGGCTATCCGCGATGCCAGTGAAGAAGAAATGGCTCACGGCCATGTTCACGGTGAAGGCGGTCATCAACACTGATTTGTGCTGCTAAGCTCAGGTCACTGAAAAGGCGCCCTGGCTGTTCTGCGATGACGACTTTCGTTACGCGTGCGGTCACGGTGCCTTTTTTCAGGTTGTGGCTTTGGGTTACTTGTTTCAAAAGGGGTTCTCATGAGTGCTTTTCACGACATCAAATTGAAAGCGCTGGGTGGTCAGGAACTGCCGATGGCGGGTTTCAAGAACAAAGTGGTTCTGGTGGTCAACGTCGCGTCCAAATGCGGGCTGACACCGCAATACGCAGCACTTGAAAACCTCTATCAGCAATACAAGGACAAGGGCCTTGAGATACTCGGGCTGCCGTGCAACCAGTTTGCCGGGCAGGAGCCGGGCAGCGAAAAAGAGATCGCCGAATTTTGCGAGCTCAATTACGGCGTGACCTTTACGCTGGGTGAAAAACTCGACGTCAACGGGCCTGACCGGCATTCGCTTTATCGCCTGCTGGCTGGCGAAGGCGCCGAGTTTCCCGGGGATATCACCTGGAATTTCGAAAAGTTTCTGGTCGGCAAGAACGGTGGCGTGAGCGCGCGTTTCTCTCCGCGTACAGCACCGGATGATCCTGCAGTGATTCAGGCCATTGAAAAGGCCCTGGCACAAAGCTGATCACCTCGCCGGGGAAGCACCGGGTTAGCGTGTGCTCGCCCGGCTGTCTTGCGCCTTGGCGGCTTTTGCACTCAAATCAGCCAAATCAATAGTACTGGGCCAGCGCTGATGCCCGGCGATATTCTGCGCCTCTCATCCGGCGCTTGTCGCCGTAGTGCAATCGACCATTTTTCCGGAGTTTCACATGTCGGTAGAAGCCTTGTTCACGCCTTTCCGTCTGGGCAGCCTGGAATTGTCGTCGCGGGTGGTGATGGCACCCATGACCCGTTCGTTCTCGCCGGGGCATGTGCCCAACTCAAAGGTTATCGAGTACTACCGGCGTCGCGCGGCGGCAGGGGTCGGGCTGATTGTCACCGAAGGAACGACGGTCAACCACAAGGCCTCCAACGGTTACCCGAACGTTCCGCAGTTTTTTGGTGATGCGCCACTGGCGGGCTGGCGCAAGGTAGTTGAGGCGGTGCACGCTGAGGGTGGCAAGATCGTCCCGCAACTCTGGCACGTCGGTGCGGTTCGTCGTCTTGGTACCGAGCCGGACGGAAGCGTGCCTGCCTATGGGCCGATGGAGAAGGTCAAGGACGGTCAAGTGCTGGTGCATGGCATGAGCAAACAGGACATCGACGATGTTGTGGCCGCTTTTGCTCAGGCCGCTGTCGATGCCAAGGCGATTGGCATGGACGGTGTCGAAATTCATGGGGCCCACGGTTATCTGATTGATCAGTTCTTCTGGGAGGGCAGCAATCAGCGCAGTGACGAGTACGGTGGCAGCCTGGCCAACCGTTCGCGATTTGCCATCGAGCTGATCAAGGCGGTGCGCGTCGCGGTTGGTGCGGACTACCCGATCATCTTCCGTTTCTCACAATGGAAACAGCAGGATTACACCGCACGTCTGGTGCAGACGCCCGAAGCGCTGGGCGAATTCCTGCAACCGCTGGCTGACGCCGGGGTGGATATCTTCCATTGTTCTACGCGGCGTTTCTGGGAGCCCGAGTTTGAAGGCTCTGACCTGAACCTCGCAGGCTGGACGCGCAAGCTGACCGGCAAACCGACCATTACCGTCGGCAGTGTCGGGCTGGACGGTGAGTTTCTGCAGTTCATGGTCAACACCGACAAGGTCGCTCAGCCGGCCAGCCTGGAAAATCTACTGAAGCGGCTGGGCAACGATGAGTTTGATCTGGTGGCGGTGGGACGTGCCTTGCTGGTCGATCCTGACTGGGCATTGAAAGTGCGTGAGGGGCGCGAGCAGGACATCCTGCCATTCAGTCGAGAGGCACTGACGACACTGGCCTGATCTTCTTGGTAGCTGCCTGCCTGGTCTCTTTGACATTTACAGGTTTTTCGCCCGGGCAGGCCTCACGCAATTGTCGTTCGAACTGATCGATGATTGCCGTCCAGCCCTGGCGACTGGCGTGTTGACGAGCATTGAGGCGCACCCGGCGCAACGTTTCGCTGTCTTCCAGCAACCAGCGCGCCGCGTCGATGAACGCCGTCTCGTCACCCGGCATGGCAAGGGCCCCATTGTGGCCATGACGAATATGCTGCCCGGCAGCGGCTTCGTCGTAAGCGACCACACCCAGCCCTGAGGCCAACGCTTCAAGGACCACGTTGCCGAACGTTTCGGTCATGCTGGGGAACAGAAACATATCTGCCGAGGCATAGTGCATGGCCAGCACTTCACCGCGCTGAGTGCCGCAGAAGATCGCATCCGGGATCTGCTGCTCAAGCTGCTGGCGCTGAGGCCCTTCGCCGACAACAATCAGTTTGATATTACGTTGCGGGTAACTGTCCTTGAGCGTTTCGAAGCTGACTTTGAGCAAGCCCAGGTTTTTCTCGGGTGCCAGGCGGCCGACGTGTATGACGCCGATATCACCTGGTTGCAGGCCCCAGCTTTCGCGCAGAGTCTGCGAACGCCTGGACGGGGTGAACAACTGGCTGTCGACGCCGCGAGACAACAACTCGATCCTTTCAAAGCCGCGCCGCTCCAGTTCCACCTTCTGGCTGATGCTCGGCACCAGCGTCATGCGCGAGCGGTTGTGGAACCAGCGTAGGTAGTGGGTCAGCAGCCGAGTGATAAAACCCATGCCGTATTGCTGCGTGTACTGTGGAAAGTTGGTGTGAAAGCCGCTGATCACCGCTATTCCCAGGCGCCGCGCTGCCCGTAGCGCTGACAAACCCAGCGGGCCTTCAGTGGCGATGTACAACACATCCGGTCGACGCCGCTGCCAGCGACGCAGCAGCTTGTGCATAGAAGACTGACCCCATTGCAACCCTGGATAGCCCGGTATCGGCCAGCCCCGGCACAGCAACAGGTCTTCTGCGGCACCTGCGTTGGTCTCGTCATTCTGGCGCGGCCGGACCAGCTCGACCCGGTGCCCGCGCAACCGCAACCCTTCACAAAGACGCCCCAGGGTATTGGCAACGCCGTTGATCTCGGGAGTGAAGGTTTCAGTAATCAGGGTGACATTAAGAATTTGGCTCATGGGAGCAGTTTCGGCTGGTTACATTTCGGTTATGTGGCGGTTGTGTGATGGATTGGTGATAGGACGCTGGGAGATAGGTTAGCGGGCGTGAAATTGCGCGTAATAGCCAATAGGTAAATGGATTAACTGTAAAGTGTTTTTTATAAAAAACATGATTAAGCATATTGGCGTCCTACAAAAGTTTACAAGATTTCCCAAAGGTGTGTAGTGCGCTCCAATAAGTGTTGATGTTGACGGTCTGCCCGGTAATGTCTGGTTATCGAACTTAATGGTTCGTGAGCTCTGAGTTGGAAAGACTGAGTTTTTCAGTTATTTCTGCTTGTACCTATACTGGGAAAATAAAATGAAATTTAATGACAAAAAGTTAAAGTGGACTCGTTCGGCCTCAGGAATTGCTTTGGCGCTTTTAGCCTATTCAAATCTTGCACTGGCTGGGAACTATCAATCATCGGTCGCTTTGCCGGTTATTCATTCAAAAGGCTACATGCACACTGCCGCGCTGCCAGTAAGCAGGCATGTGCCCCCGGTAGCAACGATCAAAAATGTCAGTTGGAACTGGAACGTGGCAGGCTGGCCTCAAGGCCTTGAGGTCTATTTATGCCAAGGGGCCAGCGTGTGCCTTAACGTATCCCGCCAGCGAACGGGCTCCACAACTTTCTTTGGCAATCAATTGGCAAGTCGCACGTTTTATTACACGATGAAGATTGGAGATACAGGAAGAGTCCCGGTGGCAGGGCAGCAAGGAAGAATCACTGTCGATTGGTAATTTCACAGGCGCCCTCCCCTCAACTGGGGAGGGCGCTCATACTACCAATTAGCCATGTCTCGAAATGCTTTAGGAAGAGAGTCATTAAAGTTTAATATTTTCTCAAGGATTTTAGCTGCGGGCGTACCTTTCAAGTGCTCCTCTTCATAAAGGGCTCTTCTCTCTTTATGCATCCAACCCTCTATTTTCTGAAAGTAAGCGCTTGACTCGGGTGTTACGACTTTTCCAGTAGCACAGTAACGAATTACAGGGTAATCAGATAAATCCACCGCTTCACCATTCAGTGAGTTATGAGCATATTGCGTGGCAAGGAAGTTTGCTTCACTTGGGTGGTTTTCAGCCTGTGCCATCAACTTGTGCCTGAGCTCTCCCCCTCGGAGAATTGTATGAGGTGCTTCTTTCTCAAGGATGGTTTTTTGGAGCACGTTAGCGAAGATTCCAGGTGTCGATGTGGTGGTGAGTGGTGTTGTTTTTTGTCGTACTCCCAACGGTGTAACGTTCAGAAACGGCGTAGAGTTGCTATAGGTCATTTCAACGGTCCTCTCTTACTTTCCATTGCTCTATGGCTCCTGTTGTCTAGACGCAACAGAGCAAGCGCAATGCCAATATTGATATATTAGTTTGGTCCTACACGCTTGAGCCGAGTGGGCAGGGTGTTAATTTTTTTGCCTACAGAGACGGCCTACATGAAATTTTTTGAAACGCTGGCAACGTTTGTTCTTTAGCGGCAACCGCTTGCCGATTGCCAGGTAGACGAGTTTGGTCATGGTTGTAAGGCTTGAGGTTTTTGTTTGTAGGAAGCTTCTTTATAGCTATATTTTTTGCAGGCTTTTGATTCGTCTGATAGCATCCGCTCTCTTTTCAAAGGGATATGAAATGTCAGATTTAATGTATGCGCCACCGAAAGCCAGCCTGGAAAAAGATGAAGCGGGCAGTAGAGGTCCGGAATTTTATGTCGTGTCTCTAAAGAAATTCTTCATTCTGTATCTTTTGACATCGGGCTTTTTCGCGATTCACTGGTTTTATCGAAACTGGTCGCTGAACAAGAAATTTTCAGGCAGTAAGGTGTGGCCCGCTGCGCGTGTGATCTTCGCCGTTATTTACGCCTTTCCACTATTTCGCACTGTGGACAAAAGTCTGCGGCGACAGGGGCGTGGTCACATGGCGTACTGGGCGATTAGCGGCCTGGTGTTGCTGGCGTTGACTATTGCGGGGATGGTGCTTTCGCAAGGTGTCTCTGGGCATGTGCAATTCAAACCGGTCGGCGGCTGGCTGGTATGGGCGGTTCTGCTGGCCACTGCGCAAACATTTAATTTAATGCTGGTGCAGTCGAAGATGAATGCCGCGGCGCTTGATCCAGACGGAAGTACCAACTCAAGATTGACATGGGCCAATGGCCTATGGATTCTTGCCGGGTGTGCTATCTGGTTGATGAGTATACCGACCTACCTCTCTGCGTCTGCTGCAGCGTAGATGCTACTGACGCCAATTGAAGTGCCGAACAGATCATCCATTATCTAGTCGGCACTCTTTCAGGCTTTGTCGTCACTCAGCCAGTCAATCAGAGTAATCAGCCCAGGTCATTGACCAGTTGGCCAATCACTTCACCCACCTTGGCCAGGTCAGGTGCAGCCAGGCGATGTTCGTCGGCATACGAATACGCCACGGTGAACAGGCCTGCGGTGCGAGTAGAGTAGGACGGAGCGTCTTTCTCGAAAACACGGTTGGCTGCCTCGGCAGTCAGGGAGCTGGAACTGATGACCAAACGTTCTTCCGGGTTATTTACGCCGTTGATGTAAACGTTGTCCGGATTGATCGACCATTCGGCCAGTTCACTGACCAGAAATGCACGAATCTTTTCTTCGACTGTGGCGTTTTCAGCGGCAAATGCTGCAGGGTTTACTGGAGTATTCATGATTTAACTTCCTTGTTAAGTTCATGTGTCGCATGTTCGATGGAAGCAGACTTCACATGAACGGGTTTGTTGAGGCTCTATTGAGCCTCAGTCGAAAGAGCCTTGTGCGGTAAATATATATAGCGAGTGATTTTTTTCAGATAGTCCGGGCCGTATTGCGCGGCCCGGCAATGTTTCGGGGTTCAGCCCCGTGCCTGCGTCACCGGCAACGCATCCGCCCCGCGCTCGCGCACCCAGAACAATGTCGCACCGGCCACTGCGGCGGGCATCATCAGCAGGTTGACCACCGGAATCAGCAAGG
Source organism: Pseudomonas sp. ICMP 3272 (assembly GCF_001466905.1). Classification (NCBI taxonomy): domain Bacteria; kingdom Pseudomonadati; phylum Pseudomonadota; class Gammaproteobacteria; order Pseudomonadales; family Pseudomonadaceae; genus Pseudomonas; species Pseudomonas sp. ICMP 3272. Next base: position 38,428 of record NZ_LKEK01000058.1, on the reverse strand, counting down.
CGACGTAGACAATGCCGCCGAAGCTCAGGCTTTGCCAGCGCTTGCTTTTCAGCCAGCCGAGCATTTCGTTCCAGCCCAGTTTGTGGTTGTCGGCGGGGTAGTCAATGTACTGGATCGCCATCATCCACACGCCGAACAGCAGCCACAGCGGGGCGGCTATGATATTGGCCACAGGGATGAACGACAGAATGAACAGCCCGAGCATGCGCGGCAGCATATAGCCCAGCTTGCGGGCTTCGCGGGCCAGGGTGCGTGGCACCATGGCCACCAGTTCGGTCCAGCTGAAATCCGGCGAATCATCCACGCCACGAACCACGGCTTCGACTTTTTCGGAAAGAAACCCGTTAAACGGCGCGGCGATGATGTTGGCGACCACGGTGAAGGTGAAAAACACCATCAGCAGGACCAGCACCACGAACAGCGGCCAGAGTATATAGCTGAGAAAGCTCAGCCAGTGAGGGAGCGTAGGCATGAAGGTGTCGACCCACAGCTCGAACTGGTGCACCGCCAGGTAGATCAGGCCGCAGAACAACACCACATTGATGCTCAAGGGCAGCAGGACGAATAATCGCAAACCAGGACTGAGGACCAGTTTCAGGCCCTCTCTGAGGTATTGCGGGCCGGTAAGGGCGGGCGCGGGCATGGCAGTCTCCAGGTGCTGAAAGGCGTGACCTTACCGGCTTTGTGGTAGCCATGAAAGAGGTGATGGATGTCGGCGCTCAGCACCATTCGCCGAGCCCGGCGTGCGCTTGTCAGAGCCGGATGTTCGCGCGAGTACACTGCTGTCGGTCAGTCACCCTATAGAAGTGACCTATGGGGTGGATTGTGAAACGATATTTCCTTAACCTTTGCTACCCCGATAGGCTTGGCACCAATTTCAGGACCTGTCTCAGGAGTCAGAACTTTCAGGATCCGCCGAGTGAATGGCACTTCCCCAAGTGTTTCGGCGGTCCTTTTTTATCCAGCCGTCCCGACCGCGGCGTAAACGGTCGGTCGATAGGAGTGTGTCATGTCAGACGTACGTCATTCCCGAGTGATCATTCTCGGTTCCGGCCCTGCCGGTTACAGCGCTGCGGTCTACGCCGCTCGCGCCAACCTCAAGCCTCTGCTGATTACTGGCATGCAGGCTGGCGGCCAATTGACCACGACTACAGAAGTTGATAACTGGCCAGGCGACCCGCACGGCCTGACCGGTCCTGCGCTGATGGAACGCATGCGCGAGCATGCCGAGCGTTTCGAGACTGAAATCGTCTTCGACCACATCAACTCCGTTGATCTGGCCGGCAAGCCGTTCAGCCTTCAGGGCGACAGCGCAACCTACACCTGCGACGCACTGATCATCGCCACCGGTGCCAGTGCCCGTTACCTGGGTCTGCCTTCGGAAGAAGCTTTCATGGGCAAGGGGGTTTCTGCCTGCGCCACATGCGATGGTTTCTTCTACCGCAACCGTGAAGTCGCGGTGGTCGGTGGCGGTAACACGGCGGTGGAAGAAGCGCTGTATCTGGCCAACATCGCCAGCAAGGTGACTCTGGTTCACCGTCGCGAAACCTTCCGTGCCGAGAAGATCCTGATCGACAAGTTGCACGCACGTGTCGCCGAAGGCAAGATCGAGCTCAAGCTCAATGCCACGCTGGACGAGGTATTGGGTGACAACATGGGCGTGACCGGTGCGCGTCTGAAGAACAATGACGGGACCAGTGACGAGCTGAAAGTCGACGGCGTATTCATCGCCATCGGCCACACGCCGAACACCTCGCTGTTCGAAGGGCAACTGGCTCTGAAAGATGGCTACATGGTTGTGCACGGTGGCCGTGAAGGCAATGCGACTGCGACCAGCGTTGAAGGTGTGTTCGCGGCCGGTGACGTGGCTGACCACGTTTACCGTCAGGCCATCACCTCGGCTGGTGCAGGCTGCATGGCGGCACTGGACGTAGAGCGTTATCTGGACGGTCTGGCAAACGCCACGTTCTGATTGGCGTCCCCCCAAGCCTCTGCAACGGGTTCTCGTGCCAATGTGTTGGTACGAGAACCCGCCAGCTCAAGCCTTGCGCTTGAGCGGCTCGCCTTCGAATTTCACACCTGCCAGCCCATGTTTGATCAGCGCACGGATATTGCCGTGGTCGCTGCCTTCGGGCGTGGCTTGCACCGAGCGGTAGTGCTCGCCAAATGCCAACAGTGCCTCTTCATCGCTCAAACCTTCGAGTAGCGCCAGGCCAAGAGTCTTGCAAGACCCTTCGTTTTGCCCGGCAGCATTGTCGACGTCGCCGTTTCTGAACGGCTGAGGCTGATAATCGTAACCTTCTGCGATAAAGGCCAGGGTATCAGCGAACACATGCTCGCCGCTGCGCAGGCTGGTGCGCAGGGAGTTCAGATCAGTCATGTTTGGGTTCCTTGGCGAACGCCGTCTGTTGTTCGGCGTTTGCTTCTTTCTGGTATTGGGCTTTCCAGTCGCTGTACGGCATGCCGTAAACCACTTCGCGCGCATCATCAAGGCTGATGTCGATGTGCTTTTCATCGGCGGCGGCCTTGTACCACTTGGACAGGCAGTTACGGCAGAAACCGGACAGGTTCATCAGGTCGATGTTCTGGACATCCTTGCGGCTGTCCAGATGCGCGACCAGGCGACGGAAGGCTGCAGCTTCGAGTTCGAGGCGTTCTTGCTCGGTCATGACGGGCTCTTTTCAATAGACGGTTCGCGTCATGATAAGAGTTTCAGCGTTGACCGGCGAGCGTGATCGATACCGATTCGGCAAAGCGCAGCGCATGCGGCTTGTCGACTTCCACTTCGGCGTAAGTCACAGCCTTGTGGCTCATCACCAGGTCCAGCACTTCCTGCGTCAGTCTTTCCAGCAGGGCAAAACGGTTGCCCTCGACATGCTGAATGATGGCCTTGGTGATGGTGCGATAGTTGAGAGCATGCTCGATGTCGTTATCGCGAACGGCTTCCTGTGCGGCGTAGAGAATCGTCAGGTTGATCAGCACGTCCTGCTTGTTGACGATTTCGTCTTCGTTGATACCGATATACGTGCGCAGGCGCAGGTCTTTGACCCGGATGCGCGCGGTGCCAGGTTCGAGTCTTGCCATTATTGTCTGCTCCGTCCGATCAATTGCAGAAACTCCATGCGGGTGGTGCTCGAGTCGCGGAAGGCACCCAGCATCACGGAAGTGTTCATGGTCGAATTCTGTTTTTCGACACCGCGCATCATCATGCACATGTGCTTTGCCTCGATGACCACGGCTACACCTGCGGCCCCGGTGACTTGCTGAATGGCGTCGGCAATCTGTTTGGTCAGATTTTCCTGAATCTGCAGGCGACGGGCAAACATGTCCACAATGCGCGCGATCTTCGACAGGCCCAGCACTTTGCCGGTAGGTATATAGGCCACATGCGCCTTGCCTATGAATGGCAACAGGTGGTGCTCGCAGAGTGAATACAGCTCGATGTTCTGGACAATGACCATCTCATCATTGTCCGAAGCGAACAGGGCGCCGTTGACGATTTCGTCGACACTCTGGGTGTAGCCGTGACACAGATACTGCATCGCTTTGGAAGCGCGTTTTGGCGTGTCCAGAAGGCCTTCGCGGTCTGGATCTTCTCCAAGACCGAGCAGGATTTCCCGGTAATGCTGTGGCAGGGATGAGCTCATCAGAATGTTCCTCGGGGCGGCTTACTTGACGTGCCGTCCGCCGTTTACGGTCAGTGTTGTGCCGGTGACATAGGTGCTGTCCAGAAGGTAGCGCAGGCTCTGGTAGATCACTTCTGCACCAGGCTCTATGCCCAGGGCCGACTTGGCCAGGGCGTTGGCGCGGTAGGTCGCATCGTCCTTGGGTTGAAACATCAACAGCGCCGGTGCTATGCCGTTGACTTTGACAAGAGGGGCGAAACGGGCAGCGAAGGACAGCGTCAGGCTTTCCAGGCCGGCCTTGGTTGCGCAGTAGGCGATGTGCTTGCTGCTGCCCTTGCGGGTCACGTCATCGCTGATATGCACGATGTCAGCGACCTCACTGGCGGTCAGCAACGGCTCACAGTGCAGATTGATCAGGTAGGGCGCCAGCATGTGTACGCTGAACATGCGCGTGAAGTTATCGGCTTCCTCGCCCGGGTTTTCTGCCAGCCACTCGGAAGCATTGTGTACAACGGCGCGCAAGCTTGAAGTCTGGGTTTTCAGCAGATCGATGAACGCCATGATCCCGGTTTCGCACGAAAAATCGCCGTAGAGGGCCACCGCTCCGGCTTGGCGCAGTTCCGTCACGCTTGCGTGTTCAGTGCGATAACTGATGATGACCCGATGTCCATGCTCAAGCAGGCGCAAGGCGCAATGCAGGCCTACGCGCTGGCTGGCTCCGGTGATCAGAATCGGTGCAGAAGATAATGTCATCGACAGCTCACGTATCGGTTATCCACAGTGGACGGGGATTGTACGGTCGATTGTTTCTTCCGGTTTACAGGCAAAGTTATACCAGGGGATTTTTTTGTACAACCCTGGGCATCATGAAACTCGCCGAGGCAGTGCTCGCAGCCGCTGAGCACGGGGAGGCTGAGGGAGCGAGCGGGGCTGAGACGCGACCAAGACCTGTACCGAGGTGTAAAGGTGTACAGGTCTTTATGAGTCTAGCGAGGGGAAGGTGATTGCGTAGGGCGTACCGGTGCAGGCGTGCTCTGCAGCCAGGGTGCGAGCAGGCGCGTGGACAGCGGGATGAACAGGTAGACCATCAGCGGGGTGAGCACCGCTGTACTGATCATGATGCGCGGTAACAGGTCCAGATGATTGAGCAACGGGCCGAGTAGAAAGTTGAAGATCAGCGACACGGGGAAAAACGCCAGCCAGATCGCGACAGCCTGTTTCCAGCGTGGCGGACGCTGATCGATTGCGCCGAACCAGCCGTCGATGCCGCTGACCCGATGCTCCGAAGGTTGTGCGAAAAGACCGCTGCCGCGCACCAGCCAGGAGCGTCTTGAGGCGGAATGCTCCCAGGCGTGCATGGTGTGCTCATCGGTAAAGCGGAAAATGATCTGAAATTCATCATCGCCAGGCGGAGGAGCCAGCACACCGGAACCCAGATACCCCGGGAAATCCGTGGCCAACTGTTCGCCTTCGTGCAGCCAGGCCATCATTTCATGGTAGCGACCCTGTGCCACGCGGCGGGCGACCATCAAGGTGACGGGTGAGGTAGACATTGTGTATCTCCGGTAGAGGCGTGAGATTCCCGGGTAGGGAGGTCACATGCCGCGATCCGGGGTGGTGGGTCGCGACAGCTTCACTTGAAAAGCAAGCAAGGATTATTCCTGAAACGCTGACGGACCGGTAGAGCTTTGCGGTGTTGGCTGATTACTTGTGCAGGGACGGGTGCTTGCGGCGATGCTCTTGGAGGATGTACTGACGCAAGCGCTCGGCGTCGTCCTTGCCATGCTTGCTGAAGTGATAGGCGCCGAAACTGTGTTCGGTCATTCGCTCCAGCTTGCCACGCATCGGGATAGGAGCCTGACCTGGCGGGTTGAACCAGGCTGAGAAGTTTCTCGGCAGCTTGCCTTCCTTGCGGTACTCAAGCAGCACGCCCTTGAACGACAGCTCGTGAACCCAGAGCGCCGTCAATGCACCCTTTTCGGTCTCAAGCGGGATCGGCTCTTCAAGCACGAGCCGCCAGGGGCGAATCTTCGGGCCTTCCTCGAAAATACTCGGTGCGCCCAGTTCCAGATGCAGAGCATGGAATTCGTCCTCGACCAGATGCAGAGGGAAATTCATCTGCTGGTTTTCGAACTGCGCATGGATCGTGACCTGCTCGTGAGCAGCCAGACGTGTCAGCAGATCCTGAATCTGAACCCCGCCATTGACCAGAAGGCTACGCGTGCTGTCGCGCACGTTCAGCTTCGGATTGCGCTGCATGCTCTGGATAAAATCCAGTTCAGCCTGTGTGAGGAGAGAATCAGGTTGCATTGGCGGAAGGCTCGGTCTGACCGGTTATTGAGAACAAAGACCATTGATTCCGCAAGTTGTTCGGACCGCTCATCATATTTTTCCATTTTAATGTTTCAACTTGGCTGTGCTTTTTCCGTGCCGGCCAAAGGCAAAAGGGTCCGTAGAAAATTCAGATGGCATTCTAGGGCATAATGTTTCACTTTTTTTCAGCTGCTGCAGGAATAGCCATGAAAGTTGCCATCGTGTGTGGAACGGTTTACGGATCGGCCGAAGAAGTTGCCAGACACGCCTCTGCACTGTTGCGTGCCGCTGGTCACGAAACACTCGTCAACCCTAGGCTCGCGTTGCCTGATGTGCTGGCTTTCGAGCCTCAAGCCATCCTTGCGGTGACGTCGACCACCGGGATGGGTGAGCTGCCCGACAACCTCATGCCTCTCTATTCAGAGCTTCGTGATCTTTTGCCTGGCCAACTGCGTGGCTTGCCGGGTGGTGTGATCGCATTGGGTGATGCCAGCTACGGCGACACCTTCTGTGCAGGCGGCGAGCAGATGCGTGAATTGTTCGCTGAACTGGGTGTGAATGAAGTGCAGGACATGCTGCGTCTGGACGGAAGTGAAAGCGTGACCCCGGAAACCGACGCCGAGCCTTGGCTGGCAGCGTTCATCAAGCACTTGGGCTGAAATCATCCCGCTGCTTTATTGAGCATGATTCAGCACTGCGCGTGTTGATTGTGACTGGCAGGTGCCTGGACGACACTCATCGCAACGTTTCCTTTGATCCTGGAGCCTGCGATGAGTGAGTCAGTGCGTTTTGAAGATAAAGTCGTGATTGTGACGGGCGCAGGAGGCGGGCTGGGAAGGGCTCATGCGCTGCTGTTTGCACAGCACGGCGCGCGGGTAGTGGTCAACGACCTGGGCGGTTCTGCCCATGGCGAAGGGGCCAGTGCTTCTGCTGCCGATCGCGTTGTGGCCGAGATTCGTGAAGCCGGTGGCACCGCTGTAGCCAACCATGACTCGGTGACTGACGGCGGGCGCATAGTGCAACACGCGCTTGATGCCTTCGGTCGCATAGATGTGCTGGTCAACAACGCTGGCATCCTGCGCGACAAGACCTTCGCCAAAATGGAGGACGCCGACTGGGACCTGGTTTACCGCGTCCATGTCGAGGGCGCCTATAAGGTCACACATGCCGCCTGGCCATACCTGCGTGAGCAGAATTACGGGCGTGTGATCTTCACTTCATCGACATCCGGCATCTATGGCAACTTCGGCCAATCGAATTATGCAACCGCCAAGCTCGGGCTTTACGGACTGACTCGCACCCTCGCGCTGGAAGGCCGCAAGCACCGGATTTTCGTTAACGCCATAGCCCCGACCGGGGGCACGCGCATGACCGAGGGGCTTATTCCTGCCAACGTATTCGAGCTGCTCAAACCTGAACTGATCAGCCCGTTGGTGGTGTACCTGGGCAGCGAACAGTGTCAGGACAGCGGCGACCTGTTTGAAGTGGGCGGCGGCTGGATCGGCAAGGTCCGTTGGGAGCGCAGTCAGGGAGCATGCTTCGATCCGCAGGCAGGCTTCAGCCCCGAAGACGTTGCTGCACAATGGCAGACGATTGCTGATTTCGATCAGGCCGCGCACCCCGCCGACAATATCGAGGCGTTGAAAGAAATGATGGCCAATCTGCAGAAATACGCTAATTAAGCAGGTTCTGGGATACGAGGCGGCTTTGGAAAAGAAGTCTCTGTTAGGTGCACGATTTTATAACTGGTTAGTTATTTATCGGAATTGTTACCGTGTCCTGTAAGAACTGTCTTTTGGCTTTGTAGGCTCGGTATGGATTTTGGTGTGGCTATTAATTAGGCAGTTTTTGCTCCGATATGAAGTTTGAACGCATTCATATAGGGAGTATCTCGTGGGAAGAACAATGTGGGGTGACCTGCCACCGGTAACTGTCGCTGCGCCGCCTGAAAGACTCAAGCTCAAGAAGGCCGCAGCCCAGGTTAGCCAGGTGTTGCAGGAGGTCGGTGAGAACGCCGTTGCGCTCAACTCGCTGGCGATGGAAAAGCGTAAGATGAAGCCGCTGTTCAAGGGATTCAACCCTGAGCAGATTACGCCCAAGGACCTCAACAGGGCAGGGATGATCTTGTACAAGTTCGGCATGATCGACAATCATACGGCCGAACTCATGAGCCGAGCAGGCGATGAATTCGACAAGAAAGGCAAACTGGTCGACCCGAGCAAGGAAATCAATGCACTGGAATTCTTTGCCAATCGAATTATTGAAATGAAAGAAAAGGCAATGAGCGGAGACCCGTACGCCAAAGTGTTATTGCCTGATTACATTCGCACGATCCATATCATGCAGAATCTTCAGACGTTTGCCGAGTCGGGCGACAGTTACGAGATGCTCAAGATCAAGGACATGGAAAACAAGGGGCTGGTCAAAAAAACACCAAACGCCAAGGCGTGAGGGTGTTTCGACACTAAAACGTCCGGCAATAAAAAAGGCCGCTGCATGGATAGCCACGCAGCGGCCAAACAAAACGCAGGATCAAGGGAGCTTGCAAATCCACGTCGATTTAACGGGCGCAGGTTACCTGCCATTACTGTTCTGAAAAATCCCCGTACAGGATATGCAGCATTACTCCGCAGGTAATAATTCGCGGGGAATGTGCAAGGGCGTCAGTGAACGCTGTGGTTCGCCGGCAACCGGCTCAGGCGCTCGGCAAGCTCGATTCGTTGCAGCGGGTCTTCGCTGAGCAACAGCGCGCGCTCCAGGTCGAAACGTTCGGCCTGCGGGCATTCAAGGCGTTGATAAAGGCTGGCGCGGGCCAGGTGATCTCCGCTGGTTGCCTGACCCAGCTCGACGATGCGGTCGGCGTCCTTGAGCGCAGCGAGAAAGTCATCGTTGATCTGATGCAGATGCCGCAGGTTACGCGACAATCGCTGCAGCATGCTGGTGGGTGTTGCGCGTGTCATGTGTTCGGCGCGCAGTTGCATGGTCGGGCCGAATTGCCGGATCAACAGCTCGCGGCAGTCTCTTGGGTAAAGCCTGCGTCCGCTGCAGGGGTCGAGCAAATGATCGGCGCCCGGCACGCGCAGCAGAAAGTGGCCTGGAAAGTTCACGCCCTCCAGCGCAATCTCCAGCCGCCGTGCAATCTCCAGCGCGATCAGTGCCAGCCCCAATGGCTGGCCGCGACGCTGCTGCACGACCTTGTGCAGCAGCGCCGAGTCGGGTTTGGGCGGGTTCCAGTCATCTTGCTGAAAACCCAGCGCATTGAGTTGTCGTAAAAGCGGTTGCGCGAGTTCGGGGGCAGGCAAGACCGGCAGCGCAGCGTCGATCTGGCGCTGTAGCTGGTCCATGTCGCTGATCACCGCATGCCGGGCAAAGTGTGCGTCATGCTCGCTCGACACCCATAGCGCTGCTTCAAACACCGAGGGCGGTGTCTGTTGCAGACAGGCCAGGCAATGCTGACGTGGAGTCATCGACCGCTCCGTGCAACTGAAAATCCAGTAGGAAGACTCTTTGTAGCCCCGCGCGGGAATTTCGTCCAGCGCCAGTTGTTTCTACTTGTTCAGGGCTTTTATCAAGTCGGGCGTCACATAGTGCGGACCGTCGAACAGGTACAGCGGATAGCCATCGAAAGCCGCTATTTGCGGTTTCAGTTCGGCAGCCGTCGCCGGTCGGAAACCTCCACCCACTTGCGGGCGAAACGCTTCGACGATGATTCTGACGCGATTTTTGCCCAGCCGTTTACGTAACGCGTCTGCGTAGGTTCGGGCAACCGGAGCGGTGCGCGCATAGACACCCACACCGTCCTGAAAGAACACGCCGATATCGTCCGGCAGCCAGGTTTTCAGCCAGTCCGCAGTGGCGGCGGGGCCGATGTTGGCACCATCGTAGACGCTGATCCATAACGGCCTGGGCAGCTTCGCCAGCAGCGCGGGTAATTCCTTGGCGCGACTCCAGCTGGGGTCGACCTCGGCCGGGAAATACCAGCCGGTGACATTGAGCGGCGTTTTCACTTTGGCCAGTTGTGCCGAAAGCACTGCCAACTGTTCGATATTGTCCCTTGAGCGGTTTTCGCTGAAGTACCCGGCCAGCCCGAGAATCACCTCCTGCGCCCAAGGTTCCTTGCTGATCCGCGCCCAGTCCGGCAGCACCGGCACGTTGGCCATCTGGGTACCTGGTATGAACGACTGGTCATCGACCGCCGTCCATTGCACGAGCAACTGCCGTGCGCCGAGTTTGTCCCAGTTGCCGCTTATCCCCACCGTTGCGTTATCCGGTTGCCAGACGATGCCGACAATTCCCGGCCCACTGGGCTGTATCAGTTGATACAGCTCGCTGGAGACGAGGGTCAGCGCACCTACCAGGGCGGCTGCCAGCGAGGTCTTGATCAATGCTGTCTGTCGTAGCAGTGCGGCCAAAGCCTTCAAACATTACTCCCTGATGGATGACTCGCGATTGTCACCACGAGAATGTCATGCGTGCGAACACGCCTTCTGCGCGGTCGTCGCCAAAGACTTTCTCGCGGTACTGCACCGAGAAGTCGACATACGACTGTGGCGCTTTGTACGTGTCCTCGCGAAACCAGTAGCGCAAGCCGGTGCCGACACCCAGCCCGCCAGCGTTGCCGGATGACGTACTGCTGCGGCCACTGCTGTCGACTTCGCTGCGCATCTTCGAATCGTAATCCACTGCGGCGACCACGTGTGGAAACACCACCAGTCTGGGGCTGATGCTGTCCAGACGAAAGCTGCGTCCGACCTGCCATTCACTGTTGAAATAGTTGCGCTTGTCCTGCAAATAACGGCCGCCCTCAGCATACAGCTGCGAGGTCCACCAGCTGGGCACGTCGACGCGCAAATCAGTACCGATGCTGGAACCATAGCCCAGACGTACCAGCCAGTCGCCGTCGGCGTTGGAGTTGCCCAACGGAAAGGTACGCTCAAAAGCACCGATGACGTTGACTGAGCTGAACGGTTTGACCCGGATACCGAGCGCGCCCTGCAAGGCGTCCGCGCCTGTGTCGGAGTCGCCTTCCTTGCTCCACAGCGTGTCGGTGACGCGTCCGTAAAGTTCGACGAAGCGCGCGTTACGGTAACCGAAGGGTCGCCAGAACACTTCGGTGCTGTTCTGCACACTGTCAGTGTTGCTGCTCGGCGCGCCGTTCAGGCCGCTGCTGGTGCTGGCACCGCGGTACGTCGTGGTGTTGGTCAAACCCCATTCACGGGAAAGATCGGAAACGGCGCGCCGGGTATCGAACACCTGTTGCGCGGGCATCTGCAAATCACCGGCCTGCTGATAGTCGAGCACGCGTTTGAAGTAGGCGATGGCCTGTGCGTCGTCTGGTGTACGCATGGCGCTGTAGGCTGCGTCCTGAACTTCACGCGGCTTGAGCCCGGAGCTGCGGTCGACCCGTTTGAACTCGTCCAGCGCGCCACGATCGTCGCCCGCCTGGCTTAGGAAATAGGCAATCTGCACTTCATCGCCGGGTTGCAGTTCGCCCGCATCGCGAGCTTTCTGCAGGCGTTGCAGCGCCTCGCTCGGCTGGCCCATCGCTGCGTACAAGGAAGCTTGCTCGCGCAGTGGCAGATTACCCACGGCGAGTGCCTGAGCGAAGTCCTGACGCGCACCGTCCTGATCGCCCAGGCGTTGACGCATTTGTCCACGCTGGACGAGCAGGGTGGCGTCGTTGCCATTGAGCGCCAGTGCTTCGGTGGCCGCAGAGCGCGCTTCGGCATACTGCCCTTGAGCGATCAATGCGCTGACCAGTAGCTTGCGATAGGCCATCTGTTTGGGAAAACTGCGCACAGCCTCCCGCGCCTCGCTGACAGCGGTGTCGTTATCTCCGCGTGCCAGTGCCTTATAACCAGAGGCTGCCTTATCGACTGCTGCCTGTTCCTGAATCGCTTGCCGACGACGAGTCAAAACCGGCTGTGGACCGACTGCCTGCTCTGCATCGTTGATGGCCAGCTGTGCTTCGTCCAGACGCTGCTGACGTTGCAGCGCCTCGATCAGCATCATGCGGTAATCAAGATTTTTCGGTGCCTGTGCGATGGCCTTGCGCGCATGGTTTGCCGAGCCGTCGTAGTCGCGATTGGCATACGCACGCAGCGCCTGATTTCCCTCCTGGTAGCCCGGTTTTGGGCGAGCCTTGGGGAAGCGCTGAGGGTGATCGCGTCGGTATTTGTCGCGTTCGGCCAGGGCAATCAGATCGCGCAACTGATCGGCATCCGCACGCTGACGCAACGCTTCGCGCGCCTTGGCGATGGCCAGGTCGTAGTCCTTGCGGTTGTAGGCCATGTAGGCTTCGTTGGCGATGGCGTAGGCGGGTCCGGTCAACGGCAAGGGCAGTGTTTCCGCCTGGCTGAGCGGTGCAACAAGACCCAGGCCGCTCACCAGCAGCGACAGGATGAAGGGGCGCTTCATAGTGGCTGCTCCGTATGATCGTCAGATCGGTAATGGTTGTGTTGACGCGCCACTGCCTGCTCGATGGTTTCTCGGGGCAGCACGCCGATGTCGACCAGGTAATCGCCGATCCGGCCATGCACATGCGGGCGGTAGCCGAGCATGGCTTTCTGGAATACTTCGCGGTCCAACAGGCCTTGCTCGATCAGCAGGTCGCCCAGCAGCGGGGCAGTGGCTGGCAATGGTTGGCCCTCGACTACCTGAAGCTGACGCAACTGCGCGACGATGTCGCTTTCACGCGCAATCAACTGCACCGGCTCGGCACCCAGTTGCTCGGTAATCTGTTGCAGACCTTCATCCGTCAACGGGCTGGCCACGGCAATTTCCTGACGGCCCAGCGCATTCATTTGCAACGGTACAACGCGCCAGCGCAGGCAGAACTCATCGGCCAGGACACTGGTTGCCGAACGTTTGCCAGCGACGTCGAAGACCCGCGGCAGGTCGTTCTGGAAGGCGATGGCCTCAGCCAGGGTCTCGTCATCGAGCCAGCCATGGCTCAACAGAATCCGGCCCAGTGGCACTTGGCGAGTCTGTTGCTCAGTCAGCGCGGTCTGCAGTTTTTCGTCGTTGATGGCCTGCCATGAGATCAGCACGCTGCCCAGACGACGTGGCGCGACGGCGACCAGATCGGTAGACGGAAAGTCATGCATGGTCTTGTCCCAGACCAGCTTGCGGTTGAGCACTTTGCCCACCAGAAACATGCGCCAGGCGCGTGCCGCAGCCATGAAGTTGACGAAGTTGCCCACCACCATGCGCGGTATCGACAACAAGCCGTGCTGCCAGCCGTAAAGCACGGTAGTGAAGTAGCAGCGGTGCAGGATCCGCCACAGCAACGCGATGCCGTTGGCCACCAGCAGGTACTGAATCAGACCTGTGGTTTCAAACGGGGTCGGAAAGCTGGTGTTCCACAGTCCGCTGGAGCGCAGCACAATCAAGGCCAGCAATTGAATGAGGATAAAGTAAGCGAGGATGCTGACGAACGAAGTCACTACGCCCTTGCGATCCCGAAACAGCAGGTAACGGTTGGCCAGCGACCCGGTCCAGCCCATTTGCTCCCAGCCCTGCAGGCCGATGCCCAGAGTCCAGCGCGCTTTCTGGCGAAAGGCGGTACGGAAGGTGTCCGGGAAAAATTCACGCACACACAGCGGCATTTCCAGCGTCGACTCATACGGCTTGCGGAACCACGATTTGCGCAACACCCGAAATTGCACCGGGAAGCGCACAAAGATCGCCTGCATACCGTATTTCGCCAGCCGAGCGCCTACATCGTAGTCTTCAGTCAGGCTTTCGGTATTGAAAGGCTGGTTCTGGTTTTCATCGGCCAGCACCATCAGTGCACGTCGCGAGAAGCAGGTGCCGACGCCAGCCGAAGGCACGGTATCAGTCATGCTTTCGCGCACGACCAAATCCTTGCCGTGCCATTCGGCAAACTCGTCCATGTAGGTGCCTGCAACCCATTCGTACCAGTTGCGCTCCAGTGACACGACCGGCAACTGGATCATGTCCTTGCGTGGCAGCAGGTAATTGAACAGGCGCAGTTCAAGCGGGTGCAGCACATCTTCGCTGTCGTGCAGGATGGTCCCGGCGAACTGTACGGCGTGAGTCTTTTCATACAGAAAAATCGCCTGGATGACCCAGTTCAGGCAGTCGGCCTTGCAGGTCGGGCCGGCGTGCGGCACTTCCACGCGGTGCAACTGCTTGTAACGGCGACGCATGCGCTCCACTTCATCGATGGTGCGCTGGTCGTTGATGTAGGTGCCGACGAACACAACGTAGTTCTGGTAATCGAGCGTCGACACCATGTTTTCGATCATCGGCGCGATGACGTCGTATTCCAGCCAGGCCGGGACCATGATTGCCAGCGGCTGCTCGTCGCGGGCAATCAACTGCTCGGCGGTCAGTGGCCGGTAGCGGCGTTCGGCGGTGAACTTGCGGTACAGCCGCCTGGCCCAGTACCAGATATCGATGAACAGGTCATCGATACTCGATACCAGGATAATCAGCCCGACAACGATCGTCGCGACTTCCAGCACGCTGTAGTAATGGGCCAGCCAGTAAGGCCAATAGAGCGACGTCATTGCGGCGGCCCGTTACGAGCGATTGCGACGGGCGCTACGGCCAGCCAGCAACAGGATGAGAAAGAGTACGATGCCAGCCGGAATCAGCCACAGCAGCGACGGTTTGCGCCAGGCGTCGAGGCCAGTGCTTTGCTCGTCTTCGATCATCTGGCTGCCGGTCGGGTCCTTGGCGTCGAAGGTGGCGATCGGGCCGTTGTCAGCCAACAGCGTGGCGTTGCCGCGCTCCAGCAGTAGCGGGCGCTCGAAAACCGGGGCCTGACCGCCAAGCGTGCGATAGATCATGCCGTGCTGGCCGCCCGCGTCGATCACTTGCAGCGAGGCCAGGTGGTTGAGGGATTTGAGGTCGAGCAGCGTCTGCTCTTTGTGATTGATCAGCAGATGCCCGTCGTTGCTGGCCTTGACCGACTCGACGCCATCCTTGACTGGCAGTTCGAACGCCAGAAACGCTTTGGCGGGCGTCACGGCTACGCTGGCGTCATCGCTGACGCTGAGTTGCGCACGCAGCGGCGAGACACCGGAAGCGCTGGCGACGCGGATCACTTGCGGCAGGCTGCTGGCCGGGCGCTCGAGATAGGCCTTGGGCACCATTATCTGAGTGTCCGTAGCGAAGCGTGCTGCCATGCCCGAAAAGTTTTCGTCAGGCGTGACCTTGTCCAGTACCACATGGCTGGTCGGCAATACCGAGATCGGGAACGCCTGTGGCGTCTCCAGGCACTGGTTGCTGACCGGCTGACGCTGGAACGAGACGCGCAAGGTGTTCTGCGCTGCCAGTGCATATTGCGGAATTCTTGCTTCGATGCGCTCTTTCTTGCCATCGGCAGTCAGTTGCATCGCACCGATCAGGTAGTCGTTGAGAAACAGCGTCGCAACCGGTGGCGTTCCGGATGCGCCGGGGGCCGCAGCAACATCAATCATCGCGGTTACCGGTACGCGCCCGTCATAGGCCACGCTGCCCAGCGGGAACGAGGCGCTCCAGTCGGTTTTAGCCAGCACATCCACCGTGCCGGGCTTGCCGCCCAGGCGCGTCAGCGCTACGCGACCGTCTTCGCTGAGTGGCATTGCGGTTTCTTCACCGATGGTCAACTGGCGATTGCGCGCCAGTTTGTTCCACGCAGAACTGAACAGGCCGATGGCCTTGTTCGCCGACTCCGGCTTGATCATCAGCAGCGCGCGATTGCCCAGCAGGGCCAGACTCACGTCTTCGCTGCTGTTGGCGAGCGGTTGCTTGATATGACGTTCGCGCCACTGGCCCAGTGCTGCGGCGGCGGTTGCGTCAAGTCCTTGTACCTGTGCCTGAAGGGCGTTCAGAGCGTCGTCGATTGCCTTGAGCAGTTGCGGATCGCTGATCGCAAGATCGCCCTGCAATGCCGGGGTCTGGCCAAGCATCAGCAATGCGCCGATCTGCGCCGGGTCGAGCAAGGTGTATTGGCCTTTGCCGTCAAGGCTGGCGAATGCCGGAATCTGCTTGAGTTCTGCCGGAATATTCAGGCCGCTCAGGTCCACACTGTCCTGCACGGCAGGAAACGGCAGGATACGCGCCTGTTTACCGATGCGTTCCAGCGCTACGCCAAGACGCCAGGCGGCGTCGTAGCTGGCGCTCGACAAGGTGCCGGGGGCGACCAACAGGCCAGGTTTGCCGGGCAGTGCATTCCACGCCGCACCCACATCCTGCAACTTGCTGGCGTCATAGCCGTAAGTCAGGCGCGTGTGCGGATCAATGCGCAGCACATTGCCGATGGCGCGTTCGTCTTCGCAGAGCACTTTCGAGATCACCGAGGACCAGGCAATGCCCAGGCGCACCGAGCCGCTTTCCCGGGCTGCCTTGTCGACGCCCAGTACGGCACTGGCATTACCCTGTTCTTCGTTGAGGCCCAGCGCGCGCACCGGATAACCATCCAGCGACAGTAGCAGCGTGTTGCGGCCTGCTTCGCCATTCAGATAGCTGGCGTCAAAATTCAGCGTCGCATCCGTCAGCGGCACATTGGCGGGCACCGGCAGGTAAAGCTCACGGCGCGCATCAGTGGCACTGAGAATGATCGGGCGATCGATGCCCAGTTCCCGCAGCTCGATCACTCGCTCCTGACGACTGTCGGCAGTGATTCGGTTGATCGCCTGGGTCAACGGGCTTTCGGCAGCCAGGGCAAATGCAGGCATCAGAGCCAGCAGGCTCATCCCGCAGGCAAGGACGTTCAACGCGCCCATGTTTACGGCAACGGAAGATTTCATCGTGCAGATCTCGGTAAAGGCTCAAGGCCATTGGGTCTTGATACAGGCTGCCGGTCTGCTACAACGTTTTTCGGGCACTCGGTGTGAACCGGGTGCCCGTATCGTCTGCGGACTGCTTCCTGCGGATATGTTTGGTGTTCTTTTGCGCTACCTGCGCGTGTTCTCGCTAACCTGCCATCGAGCGCATCTGGTTATGCTGGTGCTGAGGCTGAGGCTGGATAAGCGTGTCGAGCTGCACATCGACCGGGTCGGTGCGATAACGCGGCAGCTCGGCGACAAATTCATCCACCGGACGACCCATCAGGGCATCGACGATGCGCGCACTGGCCTTGCCGTCGCCGTAAGGGTTGGCGGCATGGGAGGCTCTCTGCCACAAGGCGTCGTCATCAAACAGGGCGTTCACGCCACTAATGATCGCGTCGGTCTCGGTGCCTACCAAACGTACAGTACCCGCTGCGACTGCCTCGGGACGCTCGGTGACATCACGCATGACCAGCACCGGCTTGCCCAGCGACGGCGCTTCTTCCTGCACGCCGCCGGAGTCGGTAAGGATGACGTGGGCGCGTTGCATCAGGCGCACGAACGACAGGTAATCCAGAGGCTTGATCAGGTGCACGTTGGGCAAATCGCCCAGGTGCTCGGTGACCGGCCCCAGAACGTTGGGGTTCAGATGCACCGGGTAGACGATTTGTATGTCGTCGCGTCGGGCCAGTTCGCCCAGCGCCTTGCAGATATTCAGGAAGCCGTCGCCAAAATTCTCGCGCCGATGCCCGGTCACCACCAACACCCTGCGTTCAGGTACCAGAAACGAAAACTGGCGATCCAGTGCGTGGCGCAACTGGCGGTTGCTGTCGATCCGCTGAGCGGTCAGGTGCAGGGCGTCGATCACGGTATTACCGGTCACGAACGAGATACCTTGCAGGCGCTCGCCCAGCACGTTGCGGCGCGACTCGGCCGTCGGTGCAAACAGATGATCGGAGATCAGATCGATGCAACGACGGTTCATCTCTTCAGGCCACGGCTGACGGATATCGCCAGTGCGCAGGCCCGCTTCGACGTGGCCGATGGGAATACGTCGGTGAAAGGCTGACATGGCCGCCACCATTGCTGATGTGGTGTCGCCATGAACCAGCACCTTGTCCGGTTTCATCTCGTCCAGAATCGGATCGATAGCTGCGTAAAGCGCCGCGGTCAGGGAGTTCAGAGTCTGATCGGGGCGCATCACATCAAGGCTGTAATCGGCCTTGAGCTCGAACATGTCCAGCACCTGTTGCAGCATGCTCTGATGCTGTCCGGTGATGCAGATTCTCGAATCGATACCCGGCTCTGCGGCCAGTGCTCTGACCAACGGAGCCATCTTGATGGCCTCTGGACGAGTGCCGAATATGGAAAGGACCTTCATCCTCGGTTGCTGACCAGCCATTATTTCCTCCCGCGCTCTGAGCGCGCCGCGCAATAGCAAAGCCAGGCTGAGAGCAGCGTGACCAGCTGGCGAGTTAATGAGTTTCTCGGGCGGGGAAGATCGGAGTGCATAGCTCGATATTCACTTCAATGTGATGTAGCAATGTGCCTTGTTACCCGGAATTGTCGGGATTATTAGCAGAACAAAATAATAAAGCAAAATGTTTTATTAACTATTTTTCAAAGTAATAGTTTTCAGGAACTTTGGTTTTTCAGGATGGTCAGTTCAGGGTTATAACTTTTGAAAAATCCGTTTTGCCCAATGAATACGGGGGTTTTGCGGGCGCATGATAGCGTCGGTCAGGCTGTTTTCAAAGGACGCTAATGTGCTGAAAGTCGCCATGATGGCAAAAAGTTCCAACAAAAATCGCCGTGCTGTGGCGTGCATCACTACAGCAGAATACTGACGCCTGATTAATGACAGGAAAAGCGAAGGGGTTCACAAAAATGGCGCTGATATAATGACAGTGTGGAACTTTGCTTTTGTATCGAGTTTGATGCGCTGCAGGTGAACGAGATGTTAAGGAATAGCTTACATACCGCTAAAGTTAAGTGAGCTGCACTATTGAGTTGTAGCAGCAATGCGGACAGTTGCCCAGTTATTAAATGAGAATGATTAGCGAACCCCTCCAAATGAGGGGGTCGCGGTGCAGAACGCAATCAGCCTTCCGACTCGGCAGGCTCCGACAGCTCGCTGAGCGCAGTCGCGTTGTTTTTGAAGGCGGCGGCAAAGACGGCGCGATTTTTCGCCATGTAGATACTCGCATCCTCTGCATGCTTCTCCGAGATCCCCGGCACGTTCTTGATCAGGACGTCGGTGAGAAGCTCGGCCAGCTCGAGCATTTGATCGTGCGCATCGGCGAGTTTACGGTCCACGAAAGTAGTCTCCAGATCGCGGGTACTGCGGTAAAGGGTTTCAACAGCCATTTTGGCCTCGTCGTGTTATCCAGTGTTGAAAGGGCTAGACCCGGACGTTCAGCGCTTCACGCTCTGACCAGCGGGTATGCAAAAGCATTGATCCTGCAAGACCAGCATGCCGGTCAGGTGTAGCGGGGCGCTGCATGCATATCCATATGAGGGTCTGCATGAAGGCCGCTCTCCGACGCATCGGCGTTGAAGGTGATTTCTTGATTACTGTGTTTTTATACAGTAAAAAGCCTGCACCAATCAACCCCTCCCTGAATAGTGGCGTTTAAGCATCTTTTTTGCGCTGCAAATGTGCCTTGCGACAACCCGTCGCGCTCTCAACCATAGCCTATGGCCCTGTTCCTGCTTTAAAAAGCAGGCCACTAAAGGTGTCACCAGTACCCGGCATCATCCGGTCGGCATAAACGAAGGTTCAGAGGTAGAGCGTCATGGGAAACAAATGGGCAGTAAAGATAAGACACCGCGTGCATGGCCAGGCCGAGTCACTGGGTAATCTCTGCGTCGAGAGCTTTCACTTTCTGGCGCTGTTCGCGATTGGCGCGATCACTGCCTGGGCATCAGTGGTTGCGTTCCTGGGCATGGTCGAGAAAGGCAACGTCACGGTCGATGACATCCTGCTGCTGTTCATCTACCTGGAACTGGGGGCGATGACCGGGATTTATTTCAAGACCAACCACATGCCCGTGCGCTTCCTGATCTACGTTGCGATCACTGCACTGACCCGCCTGCTGATTTCCGACGTGTCCCACCACAACCCGCCGGACATCGGCATCATCTACCTGTGTGGCGGCATTCTGTTGCTGGCGTTTGCAATTCTGGTGGTGCGCTACGCGTCGTACAAATACCCGTCGGCGAAGATTCCCGATTCGTCCAGTTCGGTCAAAGGCGCTGTGACCGAAGAGAAAGGCGAGGTCTGATCGAGACACTGGCGGCATCGGTGATCGACGCCGCCAGTAGGTTGCTATGGAAGTCGCCTGTCAGTTAAGCCACACACCGGCATGCCAGTGCCAGCCGTCTCCGGCGCTTTCCCAGTGCGGATGCACGTAGTGGTAGCCAGGTCGTTCCGCCTCCCAGTGACCATGAACCGGCACGAAACGCTGCCCGTTCCAGTGCCAGTAACCGCGCGCCCAGATGTAGCCGGGACGAGGCGCTGGTTCTACTTCGATTACCCGCTCAGGGGGTGGTTGCGGGGCGATGACTTCTTCGACGTATTCATGATGTACGTGTGGTCGCTCATGGACCACCCGCTCTTCGACACAGCCTGACGCTATCGCAAGTGATGCGATCAATACCCCATACCTTAAGAACATGTTGCCTCCTCGGAATCATCCGCAGGTGCAGTGGCGCTGAACGCAGTGCCCAGTCGCTCGAATGTTTCTGCGCAAGGATTGTTGTAGCAGGATGTATCTGTACTTTTGCTGAAGAGGCGGGAGGGAGTTTGATGGCGAAGTGCCTGATTTTTCAGGCCTTGCAGGCTGCATAAGGGGGCATGGCGAGTATGGGTTTTTTCTTGAAGTTGATGACCAATCGGCCGCGATACACGCCGCTGAAGATATTCAGTTAACGTAACTGATGAAAAACGGCATCAATGAATTCCATCCCGATTCAGCGCCATCAAAGGCACTGAATCGGAAGAAGAAAGCGCCCGTCAAACCCCGGCATTCACCGCGGCCTGATTCTGCGACCACAGACCATTGGCCGGGCCAGGTGTCTTTTTGAGCGTGGCACCATCAGTCATCGCTGCAAGAATCTTGATCGCGCTTTCGCCACGCTCGATGGCGATGCCGAATTGCACGCTTTCGATAAGCTTGCGCAGGCGTTGCGGGTCATTGCGTTGCGCTGCGCTGATCAGACGCTTGGCAACGACTCCGCATTCGTTGGACAGGGTCAGCATGATGCTGCCGTCCAGCCCTTGAATGCTCAGATTCACCCGATAGTCGGGGTGAAAAGTGTCCGTGATCATCTGAAAAGGATTGTCCATATCATTCACCTGCTCAATGGTCTGCATAAGTTGACCGGGTAATAGTCCTTTTGGTTCTCGACGACTGATCAGCGGTTGCGTTACTCCTTCGCCTGCTGCTGACAGTTTGCTGTCGTCTTTCGCGTGGATGACAGGTTTCGTTTGAGACGCTTTAACGAGTCCGCGCCGGGAAGTGGCCCTCCTGATGGCCAGCCTCGTAGCGCGTACTGCAGGACATTGCATGGTTCGGGCCATATTGCATGTGTGATGCGCGATAAGCCGCTGAACGGGAGCCCATTGCAGTTGCTTCACGGCTTGTTTGGCTTCAATGCGAACCGGTGATTTGGTTGGCAAAAGAGCTCTTGAAGAGGCGCGAAGAACACGTCCCTGACATGGCCTGCTCCTTTCGCGAATGCAGTTTGCGTACGACTTTTTCGAGTGATTGTCTGACACTCCGACAACCGAATTCTGGCGTCAGAGATTCGTAAAGACGGGTCAAAACCGTACTCGCCTGCTGCCCAGGTCCTGACGTTGAGCGTCTTGCTGCAGAGCGGCAGGGTGAGTGTTGAACGCTTGTCGGTTTGAAGGGCTGACCCGCCTGCTCATGTAGGCAAGGGGCATGATTTTTTGCTCGCCTATGGCTGTCAGGTGCCGTGCTCGGACTGCCCGGTGCTGAATGTTAAATTCGATAGACGGCAACCGGCGATCGAGATCGCTGCGAGGCGAGCGATGGGGCAAGGTGGCCAAAGCTGTGCAGCGAGCGTTTGTGGTGCGCACTGATTGGGGCACAACCGTGTGTAGGGCACGCTGGTCGACAGATTGTCGGCGTGCGTGGAGCGCTGCGTTTGCCTGCTCATGGGGAACAATCCATGGCAAACAAAAAGGGCGAACCGTTGCCGGTTCGCCCTTTTTTTGCAAAACGTGTCAGTGGAACATCAGGTCAGACGAGCGGCTTCTTTCTCCTGCTCTTTTTCCAGAAATTCTTCTTCGAGCAGCGCGTCCGGGCTGACCGGATCTTCATCCTGCTCGGCGATGATCGGTGCGGCACCTCGTTTGCCGCGCAGCTTGCCAAACAGATGCTCGAGGGCGTGATCGAGTTTTACAGCAGCGCCATCCACAGCCTGATCTACCGTATCGGCCTTGTGGGAAACAGAAATAGGTTGGTGTCCTTTGGGGCGAGCTTCCATCTGGCACTTGATGTCGTGCGGGCCAGGCTTGTCGCCGTTTTCGTCGCGGATGTGGACTTCCACGCGGGTCAGGTTTTCATCGTAGTGTTCGAGCGTGCTTTCAACGGTGGTACGAACCCACTCCTCCAGTCGGATACTGCTTTCGATGTGATTATCGCTATTGACCTGGATTTGCATAGTTAATCCTTATTAGGGCTTGCTCGTGCGAGGCTGGACTACGTGATTCCTTGCGGAATCGATTTCGTTTGCGCTCATTCACAGTGTTGGCGGCAATGGCCTGACAATTCAACCCCAATGTGTAAGAAATATTTCGCAGCAAAAAATGGCCGCCCTGATTCAAGGCTGAGAATCAGGAGCGGACGCAGGGCGTCCAGAACGGCACCCCCCCCCACGCGGAGCGTGAGGAACGAGAGGTGTCCGGGAGAACATTTCTCTCACGCTCTGGCGTCCGGGAACTAGAATGCGACCGACGTTTGTACGTACACGGTGCGCGGTTCGCCGACGTATTTGCCGCGGTTGTTGTCGTCGAACGAGCGGGTGTAGTACTGGCGGTTGAAGATATTCTTCATCCCGACCGCTACGTTGAGGTCCGACAGTTGCGGGCCGAAATCGTAGTTGGCGCGGGTGCTGAACAGCATGTAACCAGGGATCTTGCCAGTGCTGCCGTCGGCGCTTTCGGCCGCTGTGTTGGCGTTGTCGGCGAACTGGTCGCTCTGGAAAGAGCTGTCAAAATTCAGCTTCCACGGCCCTTCGGTGTAGCTGACGCCCATCGTTCCTTTGTGTTTTGACGAGAACGGCACGCGGTTGCCTTTATTCGGGCCGTCTTCACGGATTGTCGCGTCAACGAAAGCGTAGCTCGCGTAGACATCGTAACCGGCCAATACCGGGCTCAGGCCTTCCAGCGCATAGTTGACGCTGGTCTCGATCCCCTGATGACGCGTCTCGCCGCGTGCGATCACGGTGTCGTTGGTCTGATTGCTGTCGTACTGGTTATCGAAGTTGATCAGGAATGCACCGATCTCGGCTCGCAGGTTGCCGTTGTCGTAGCGCGTACCCAGTTCCCAGGTGCGGGCTTTTTCCGGTTTGACTTCATCGCCGGTAACGCGGTTGGGCATCTGGCTGTACTGCACGCTGCCGAACGAGCCTTCGGTGTTGGCGTACAGGTTCCAGGTGTCGGTCAGGTGATAAAGCACATTCAGCGCTGGCAGTGCGGTGCTGTAGTCGCCTTGATAGCGGGCGTTGGTCAGGTTGTTGTTCTGCGCGGTGTCGATCATCTCGTAGCGAACGCCGGGCGTGATGGTCCACTTGCCGATGTCGATACGGTCATCAATGTAGAACGCATGCGCTTCAGTCGCGCCGCGGGTGTCACGGTCGTTGCGGCTGGCGGTGGTCGGCAGGTTACCGGTCACCGGTTCGCGATAGCGCAGTTCGTGACCCGCTTCGTTGACGTAGCGGTAGCCGACGCCCACTTCATGCCAGGTCTCGCCCAGTGCAAAGCCTTGCGAGAAGCGCGTTTCCAGACCGCGTACCCAATATTCGCGGGGCGACAGGGAAACGAAGCTGCCCTGATCCAGATAGCCGCTGCGCAGGGTTTTGGTGAAGAACGTGTTGGCGGTGAAGACGCGCGCATCCTCTTCATAGCGGTAGCCGAAGTTGAACATGGTGCGACGGCCCCAGAACTTGTCCTTCAGACGCGTCGACTGGTACGGATCGGCATCGTAATCCCTGACGTTCAGGCCGCCGGGCATCTGCGCTTCGCCATCGTAATACTGCGCCATGGCATTGAGGCTGTTGGCTTCGTCGATCTGGTATTTGCCCTTGAGGATCAAGTCGTCGATCTGGGTATAGCTGTGCTCGCGCCAGTCACCGCCGCGTACGCCGGAATACAGAATCGCGCCGCCCAGACCATTGTCCGCCGTACCACCTGCCAGCAGGTTGCCGGTGGTCTTGAAACCATCGTGGCTGGACGACGGGCTGGTTTCGGTCTGTATGCCGCCTTTGAGGGTAGGTGCGTCGGGGATGGCACGGGTCACGAAGTTGACGATACCGCCCACGTTCTGCGGCCCGTAACGCACCGCACCACCGCCACGCACCACATCGACTGCGTCCATGTTGCCCATGCTGATCGGCGCGAAGGACAGCTGCGGCTGACCATAAGGTGCGAACGGCACCGGGATGCCGTCCATCAATACGGTGGAGCGTGACGCCAGACGCGGGTTGAGGCCACGAATGCCGAAGTTAAGCGCCATGTCGTGGCTGCCGGTGCCGTTGTTGTCCGGGGCATTGACGCCCGGGATGCGATTGAGCACTTCACGCGCCGAGGTTGCGCCGACACGCTCGAATTCTTCACGACGGATCACATCACGTGCGCCGGGGTGTTCGAAAACGTTGGTCTGCTGCGCGGCACCCAGCCAGTCGCCGACCACGGTGGACACACCCAGCTCGATAGGCGCGCCAGCAGCATTGACCGGTTGCAGGGTGAAGCCGTTATTGCCGTCGGCCAGGGCCTGCAGCCCGGTGCCTTCGAGCAACGCATTGAGGCCCTGCTCGGGCGTGTACTGACCTTCCAGGCCTCGGCTCTTCAGGCCGCTGGTGATTTGCGAACCATAGGAAATCAACACACCGGACTCTCGACCGAACTGGCTCAGCGCAGCTTCAAGCTCGCTTGGCGCAATGTGATACGCCTTGGGTGCCACCTCGGCAGCTTGCGCCATCGACAGACTGCCGACCGAAAGGCTGGCACCGAAAATGACATGGCGCAACGTACGCACCAGCGGAGAAAGTTGGGTAGGGCGGGCTGACATGCAGGAGTCCTTTGACCGGAAGGTTGAGAGAGGCTTTCACTGTCTGTCACGCGAGCAACAGAAAACGGCTCACGGGTTTTGAAATTATTTTTCCGGGTTTGATTATCGCACCCGCGCCTCGCGTGGTGATGCGTTTGGCGACCCCCGGATCGGTGACAGGGCGAAGGAACCCGACGAAGTCGGGCCGGAAACAGGAGCGAAGGGCTTTGGTTACTTTGGCCCCTTCAAAGTAACTCGCCGAGGGGCGAAAAGGTGACTTGAGTCGAGCCGAAATCTCACTGAATCGCAGAGTTGTGTGACGCGGAGCGTCACGAACTGCATTACCACGCGGAGCGTGGGAACGATAGTTAGCGTGGTTTCAGCCTCGTATTTCGGTATCTCCATAAACACTGGAACGCAGGAGCGAGCGGTCAGCATTTGAGGAGACATCAAACCCGCGCCTGCACGTTCACCCAATAGCGGGTGAGGCGTTGTACATGCACCGGGAGGGCGAGTTCCAGCATGTCGAGGATGCGCTCGCTGTCGGCCAGCGGATAGCTGCCGGAAATCAGCAGGCTGGCGATTTTTGCATCGCAGTTCAAACGACCGCGTCGATAGCGGCCCAGCTCGGCGAGGAAGTCGGACAGCTTCATGCGCGACGCCACCAGCATCCCGTCCGCCCACGCGCCACTGCCCGCATCTATCGGTTTCACGCTGTCCCAGGCATCACGGCTGAAGGTCACTTGCTGGCTGGCCCGCAGCATTAAACCGGGGCCGCTTTTGCCGGCAGGGGCTATTTCAAGGGCTCCGGCAAACACCGCCAATTGCGTGCGCCCATCCAGCTGGCGCAGGTTGAAACGGCTGGCGCCTGTCGATGCCCTGACCGTGCCCTCGGCGCTCAACAGGCTCAGCGGGCGGCTGTCCGCCGAGGCGGTCATGAGGATTTCGCCCTGCAACAGCTTGATCAGGCGCTGCTGTGCATCGAAACGCACATCGACCGCGCTGGCCGTATTCAACTGCACCTGACTGCCATCGCTCAAGGCCACCTTGCGCTGCTCGCCAACGCCACTGTTGTAGTCGGCCAGCAAGGGTTGCAGGGCGATCTGCTCGCGCAGACTCCAGCCTGCTGCCGAGCCTGCGCCGAGCAACAACAGCAGTTTCAGAGCGTGCCGACGGCTGGCGGATTTCGGCGCATTGAGTGTCGCATGCGCCAGCGGCGAAGACAGCCCGCTGAGGCGCTGATTGACCCGCTGCATATGCGCCCAGGCCCGCTGATGTTCGGCGTTGCCATTGAGCCAGAGCTGCCAGGCCTGCTGACGACGCGCATCCAGCGTGCCTTCCTGCATTTCCAGCAGCCAGCCGACCGCTTGCTGCGCTACGCCAGGCGAGATGTCGGATTTGTTCAAGGACTCGTTGCTCGGGTTCATAAGGCGAAATAGCAGCGCAGTGCGGCCTTGTTCAGATGGCGTTTGACCGTTGCGATGGAGATGCCCAGTTCGGCGGCAATCTGGCCGTGGCTCAACCCGTCGACCTGCGACATCAGGAACGCCCGCTTGACCAGCACCGGCAGGCCGTCCAGCAGTTGATCGAGTTCCACCAGGGTTTCGAGAATGATCGCCCGCTCTTCTTCCGAAGGTGCCACGCATTCCGGCAGCTCAGCCAGCGCCTGATAGTAGGCGTGCTCCAGGTCCTGACGCCGGTAGTGATTGCACAATACACGTTTGGCAATCGTCGTCAGAAAAGCGCGAGGCTCGATGATCTGCGGCGTATCGCGTGCGCCCAATACCTTGATGAAGGTGTCCTGGGCCAGATCCGCTGCGCTGTGCGGACAGCCGAGCCTGCGTCGCAACCAGGTCGTCAGCCAGGTGTTGTGTGCCCTGTACAGGCTTTCGACAGTGTGATTGAGAGCGGAGTGGGCGATGGGCATCACGGGAACAATCCACGGGGACTCGTTGATGGCGTGGATTCTGGCAGACTCTTTTGCGTATGAGAATATTTATCATTAATATTGCGGTTCATTTATCCCACTCAGGGACGAATGGCGCAAACAGCTGGCATTCATCGCGGCCTCTTCCCGAGGGCTGGTGATCCGGCTTCCCAGATTTGATGAATCAATGAAGACCCTTTGATGGATGTCACCACCGCAAGCGGTTCGCTGCCGGAAAAACGCATGGCGAAATCCAGAAGCAAGGGCCTGACGGTTGCCTATCGGCTTGCCGTTACCTCGCGGGCGCTGGCGGCCGTGTTTGCCGGTTATGTGCTCGCCTCAGTGGTCAGCATCTGCGTTGCGCAGTGGCTGCCCATCCCCCGCGCCGAAGCAGTGGTGACAGGCATGATGCTGTCCTTTCTGGTTTATCTGGTCGCGGTGCTCTGGTGTTTTGCCTGCCGCACGGCGTTGCAGGCCTGGGTCGGAGTGCTGGCGCCGTGCGCATTGCTGGCGGCTGCCTGCGCCTGCGGTCGGTGGCTATTGTGAAAGAGGGTTTTCGTCAGTCGATGGCCTGGTTGCACACCTGGGTCGGTTTACTGTTCGGCTGGCTGTTGTTCGCTATTTTTCTGACCGGCACGCTTTCCTACTTCAAGGATGAAATTACCCAGTGGATGCAGCCGGAAATTCCGGTGCGCGCTCTGGATGCCGGTGCCAGCGTGCAGCGGGCTCAGGATTATCTGCAAAGCCATGCCGCCGGGGCTACGCGCTGGTTCATCAGTCTGCCCGATCAGCGCACGCCCGGCCTGATGGTCGGCTGGCTGCCCGAAGGCAAACAGGGCCAGCGCAACAACTTCGTACGCAAGCTGCTCGATCCGCAGACCGGCAGTGAGGTGCAGGCGCGTGACACACGCGGTGGCGATTTCTTCTACCGGTTTCACTATCAACTGCAGATGCCATATCCCTGGGGCCGATGGTTGGCAACCAGCGCCGCGATGGTGATGCTGGTCGCGTTGATCACCGGCATCATCATTCACAAAAAAGTCTTCAAAGAATTCTTCACGTTTCGTCCACGCAAGGGCCAGCGTTCCTGGCTGGATGGGCATAACGCGCTTGGCGTGCTGGTGTTGCCGTTCCATCTGATGATCACTTACAGCAGTCTGGTGATCTTCATGTCGATGGTGATGCCCGCGAGCATCCTCAGCCAGTACGACACGGTTCAGGCGTTCTACCGCGAAGCCTATCCGACCCCGGAAATGCTCAAGCGAGAAGGCAAACCTGCGCCGCTGGTGGCACTTGCGCCGTTGGTCAATGCGGCGAACGCGAAGTGGGACAGCGGGCAGGTGGGTAGGGTGATCGTCAATAATCCGGGCGACAGCACCGCCTCGGTTCTGCTGACGCGTGATGACAAGGGCAGCATCGTGCCGGATCGGGGCGGGGCGCTGACGTTCAGCGGGGCGAGCGGCGCGTTGCTGAACGAAGTACCCGAGCGCCCGGTCGCGCTGCTGATTTCCAGCGGGATGTACGGTTTGCATGTAGGCCATTTCGCCGAGCCGCTGCTGCGCTGGATGTACTTCATTTTCGGGGGCGCCGGAACCGCAATGATCGGCACCGGGCTGGTGATGTGGCTGGGCAAGCGTCAGCTCAAGCACGCTAAAACCGGCGTGCTGCCACTGGAGTTGCGTCTGGTGGAGGTGCTGAACATCGCCAGTATGTCCGGGTTGATGATTGCCGTGGCCAGCTTCTTCTGGGCCAATCGTCTGCTGCCTTCGGGTTTCATCGGGCGTGCCGATTGGGAAGTCAGCGTGTTCTTCACATGCTGGGCGTTGTCAGTGCTGCACGCCCTGGTGCGCAAAGGGCGCAGTGCATGGCGCGAACAACTGGGGCTGGGCGCGGTGCTGTTTGCCGGGCTGCCGCTGCTCGATCTGCTGACCAGCGGCCGCTATCTGCTGGGTTCGCTGATGTCGGGAAGCTGGGTAATGACGGCCTTTGACCTGACGGCGCTGGTCACCGGGCTGTTTCTTGGCTGGGCGGCACTGAAGTTCACGGCTGTACCCGCCCGTAAAACATCCGGCGTTGCCTTGCAGCCCACACCTCAGGAGAGCCACTGATGCTGTTGGCTGCCGTGCTGTGCTACGTAGGGTTTACCTGCCTGTGCCTGTCCATGGCGCGCCATTACAGCGAACTGCTCAAGGGGCCGTTTACCGAACAGCGGCGTCGGGTGCTCAAGCTGGTTGGCTGGGGCGCGCTGCTGTTGTCGTCATGGGCGGCGGTTCAGGCTGATGGCTGGATGATGGGCACGGTGCACTGGTTCGCCGCATTGATGAGCAGTGCGGTGTTGCTGGTTGCGTTGCTGCCGTTCCGGCCGCGTTGGGTGCTGGCGCTGGCAGGATGCGGCGTGCTGCTCAGCCCGTTGGCAGCCGTGAGTCAATTATTGGCCTAACGCCAGCCGGTATTCGCCCGGCGTGGCCCCCACGGCGTGACGAAACCGATTGCTGAAATGGCTGGCGCTGGCAAAGCCGCAGGCCAGCGCTATCTCGCCTAATGGCTTGCCGGTGCTGCGCAACAACTGGCGAGCCTGTTCGATACGTCGCGCCAATAAGTACTGGTGTGGCGGCAAGCCGAAGCTTTCGCGAAACATTCGCGCGAAGTGGTATTCCGACAGCGCACACAGGCCTGCCAGTTGACCGAGGCTCAGCGGGTCGGCGAGGTGCATTTCGATGAAGTCCACCAGATGCCGCCGCAGGTGTGGTGCCAGGCCGCCTTTCAGGCGCAACCCCTCGCGCAACCCTACCTGACTGAGCAACGCATGGCTGACCATCTCGTGCGCCAGGCTGCTGGTCAGCAAACGCTCACCGGGTTCTGCCCAGTTC
This sequence comes from Pseudomonas sp. ICMP 3272, assembly GCF_001466905.1. Lineage (NCBI taxonomy): Bacteria > Pseudomonadati > Pseudomonadota > Gammaproteobacteria > Pseudomonadales > Pseudomonadaceae > Pseudomonas > Pseudomonas sp. ICMP 3272. Next base: position 8,614 of record NZ_LKEK01000058.1, on the reverse strand, counting down.
AGGCGGATCAACTGCCGGAAGCGTGCGGCTTGTGCGGGGTCTTCCAGAAAGGTGTTTTCCCGCAGTTGCATCTCACGCGGCTCGCGATCCAGTAGTGTCACGCAGCCCAGCGCAAACTGTTCCGGGCTGAAATACAGATGCGCCAGACGGATCTCGCCGTTCACCACCCAGGCGGACTCATGACCGGCAGGCAAGATGCACAGCTTGCCCGGCGCACCTTTCTGGTCGGGTCTGCCGCGGCGAAAGGTCCCGGTGCCGTCCTCGATGTAGCACGACAGCGTGTGGTGGGTCGGTGCGTGATATTCCTGCGAGTCATGCCGATTGTTCCACAACGCCGCCACCAACCCGTCGCCCAGCGGCGCGCTCTGCTCCAGATTGGCATTGGGTGAACTGTTCAGGGCCTGAAAGACCTGGATGGATTCAATAGCGGGCATTACGATTCCTCTAGGATTTGTATCCTACTCGCTGGCGACGCCGCTGCCAGTAGCGCTTGAAGCAAATGCGCAAGATTGTGCAAGCGCTGGCAGACCGGCACGCAGCAGACTGATGGCTCATCAAGGAGCCTGCACCATGAACATTTCGCTTTATCTGCTGACTGTGCTGATCTGGGGTACGACCTGGATCGCCCTGAAACTTCAACTCGGCGATGTCGCGATTCCGGTATCGATTGTCTATCGCTTCGCGCTGGCGGCGCTGGTGCTGTTTGCATTTCTGTTGCTGACAAAGCGTCTGCAACCGGTCAACCGTCGTGGTCAGTTGATTTGTCTTGCGCAAGGCGTGTGCCTGTTCTGCGTCAACTTCATGTGTTTCTACACGGCCAGCCAGTGGATACCCAGCGGGCTGATCGCTGTGGTGTTCTCGACTTCGACGCTGTGGAATGCGCTGAATGCGCGGGTGTTCTTTCGCCAGAAAATCGCCGGTAACGTTATGGCCGGTGGTGCCATGGGCCTGATCGGGCTGGCATGTCTGTTCTGGCCCGAGCTGTCCGGGCACAGCGCCAGCCGCGAGACCCTGATCGGTCTGGGCCTGGCCCTGCTGGGCACACTGTGCTTCTCGGCGGGCAACATGCTGTCGAGCCTGCAACAGAAAGCCGGCCTGCGTCCACTGACCACCAATGCATGGGGAATGTTCTACGGGGCGACCATACTTGGCCTCTACTGCCTGCTCAGCGGCACGCCGTTCACCTTCGAATGGAACACGCGTTACGTAGGCTCACTGCTGTTCCTGGTTATTCCCGGCTCGGTGATTGCGTTCACCGCCTACCTGACCCTGGTCGGGCGCATGGGGCCGGAACGCGCAGCTTATTGCACTGTGCTGTTCCCGATTGTGGCGCTGAACATCTCGACGTGGGTCGAAGGCTACCAGTGGACCGTGGCTGCCTTGCTCGGGCTTGTGCTGGTGATGGCGGGCAATGTGCTGGTGTTCAGGAAGACCAGGCCGGTTGCCGTCCTGGTCGGCGGCAAACTGGCCTGAGTCGATGTTCATCCTCGGTTATAGAGCAGGAATGCCTTAGCCCTTCCACACCTGCGGATTGACCAGGTCCTGCGGCCGCTCGCCCAGCAACGCATTGCGCAGGTTGTGATAAGCGCGCTCGGCCATCGCCTGACGGGTTTCGGTGGTGGCCGAGCCAATGTGGGGCAGGGTGACGGCGTTCTTGAGCTGGAACAGCGGCGATTCTTGCAGCGGTTCTTTTTCGTAAACGTCCAGACCGGCACCGCGAATGGTGCCGTTCTGCAGGGCTTCGATCAGCGCGGGCTCGTCGACAATCGGGCCACGGGCGATGTTGATCAGGATGGCACCGGGCTTCATCAGGCTCAGTTCGCGACGGCCGATCAAGTGTTTGGTCTTTTCGCTCAGTGGCACTACCAGACAGACGAAATCCGCTTCGGCCAGCAATTGGTCCAGGCTGCGAAACTGTGCGCCCAGTTCCTTTTCAAGCTCGGTCTTGCGGCTGTTACCGCTGTACAGGATCGGCATGTTGAAGCCCAGACGGCCACGACGGGCGATGGCTGCGCCGATATTGCCCATGCCAACGATGCCCAGCGTCTTGCCGTGCACGTCGGTGCCGAAGTGCGGAGGCTCGATACTGCGCGTCCACTGTCCGGCCTTGGTGTAGGCATCCAGTTCGGCGACGCGGCGGGCGCTGCTCATGATCAGCGAGAAGCCCAGGTCGGCGGTGCTCTCGGTCAGTACATCCGGCGTATTGGTGAGCAGAATGCCGCGCTCGCTCAGGTAGTCGACATCGTAGTTGTCGTAGCCCACCGAGATGCTGGAAACCACTTCCAGTTTCGTTGCATTTTGCAGCTGCTCGCGACCCAGCTTGCGGCCTGAGCCGATCAGCCCATGGGATTCAGGCAAGGCTTCGTTAAACTGGGCGCTGATGTCGCCCAGCTTGGGGTTGGGCACGATCACATTGAAGTCTTGTGCCAGGCGCTCGGCCATTTCTGGAGTAACACGGCTGAAGGCGAGTACGGTTTTTTTCATTGGGCAGTCACTCTTGAGCGGTTGAATGAGTAGCACGCTAACATTCCTCTCCGCTCTTTGGCAGCCGCTTTTTACAGTTGTACGATGTCAGAACGAGGACTTGAGGGCCTGCACATGCAGATCCGCCTCATCGGCCGCGAGAATTTCCGGCAGGGAACCTCGCAGGTATTCGACCCAGGTTCTGATCTTGGCATCCAGATACTGGCGTGACGGATAGATGGCGTACAGGTTCAGCTCCTGCGAGCGGTAATCCGACAGCACTCGCACCAACGTGCCGTTGCGCAACCCTTCTATTGCCGAATAGATCGGCAGAATGCCAATTCCCATGCCGCTGGAAATCGCGGTTTTCATGGCATCCGCAGAATTGACCAGCAGCGGCGAGCTGTTGATGGTGACCATCTCCTGGCCTTCCGGGCCATCGAACAGCCATTTGTCCAGCGGGAACACCGGGCTGACCAGGCGCAGACACGCGTGATTCAGCAGGTCGGCAGGCTTGTGTGCCATGCCGAAAGTTTTGACGTACTCGGGCGATGCACACACGATGCTGTAGGTAATGCCCAGCCGCTGAGACACAAAGCCGGAGTCTGCCAGTTCGCTGGCCAGCACGATCGACACGTCATAGCCTTCTTCCAGCAAGTCCGGCACGCGGTGGGTCATGGTCAGGTCGAACGCGACGTCAGGGTGATTGCGGCGATAACGGGCGATGGCGTCAATCACGTAATGCTGGCCGACGCCGGGCATCGAATGCACCTTGAGTTGCCCGGCCGGGCGGGCATGCGCGTCGCTGGCTTCGGCTTCGGCTTCTTCTACCGAGGCGAGAATCTGCTCGCAGCGCAACAAGTAGCGCTTGCCTGCTTCGGTGAGGGCAATGCGTCGGGTGGTGCGATTGAGCAGGCGCGTCTGTAAATGTGCTTCAAGGTTGGAGACCGCGCGCGAGACGTTGGCGGTGGTGGTATCCAGCACGGCGGCGGCAGCAGTGAAGCTGCCCGCTTGCGCCACGCAACTGAAGGCACGCATGTTTTGCAGGGTGTCCATGGGTACTTCTCTGAGTAGATGGCAAATTGTGACATGAAGTAACGGATGCATGTATCCAGACCAAAGGATTATCGCCGTTTCAGTAACAAAGATTCACAAATATCCCCGCTTATCGCCGCGTCAAGCGCCGCCTAGAATCGCCGCCATTCAAGGTGTATTACCTCCGTTCGGGAACTCGCAGCTGTGCCGCGTCGCATCATCAGAGGGCTCTGGCCCGTCGGTATCCTGGCTTTTACGCTGGTCCTCAACGGCTGTATCGGAACACATGGAATCAAACCGCAGGGCAGTCTTCTGCACGCGGACAGCCTGGCCACCGATCAGGCGATTCAGAGCGCTGCCCTCGACGCCCATTGGCCCGCAGCGCAATGGTGGCGTGCCTACGGCGATGCGCAACTCAATCACTGGGTCGATATTGCTACGCTTGGCAGCCCGGGTCTGGCGCTGGCCGCTGCCCGTGTGCGCCAGGCAAGAGCGATGGCGCAGATCGCCGAGTCATCCGAGTCGGTGCAGGTGCAGGGCAGTGCCAGCCTGATGCGCCACGACTGGCCCGAGGATCAGTTTTATGGTCCCGGAGCGCTGGCCGATACTCGCACCTGGGACAACAATGCGTCGCTGGGCCTGAGCTACGCGCTGGACCTGTGGGGGCGTGAACGCAACGCCAGCGAGCAGGCCCTTGATCTGGCGCACGTGAGTGCTGCCGAGCAGCGTCAGGCGCAGCTCGAATTGCAGGAAAACGTGGTTCGCGCCTACATCCAGCTGGCCCTTGAATACGCCCGACTGGACATCGCCGAGGCAGCGCTGGCCCAGCAGCAACAGATACTCGATCTGGCGCAGCGTCGCCTCAAGGGCGGGATCGGCACGCATTTCGAGATCAGTCAGGCCGAAACGCCACTGCCCGAGGCCCACCGGCAGATTGATGCGCTGCAAGAGGCCATCGCCCTGAGCCGCAATCAGCTGGCCGCGCTGGCAGGCAAGGGGCCGGGAGAGGGCGCGGCGCTGCAACGGCCCACGCTGTCGTTGCACACCGAGCTGAAATTGCCGTCGGCATTGCCCGCTGAACTGCTGGGGCGGCGGCCTGACGTGGTGGCCGCTCGTTGGCAGGTTGCGGCGCAAGCGCGTGGTATCGACGTTGCGCATGCGGGCTTTTATCCCAATGTCGATCTGGTCGGCAGCCTGAGCTACATGGCCACGGGCGGCGGCATGCTGGAGTTTCTGACCGGCAGCAAGCTGGGTTACAAGGTCGGGCCAGCCATCAGCTTGCCGATTTTTGACGGCGGGCGCTTGCGGGCGCAGCTGGGGCAGGCGTCGGCCGCGTATGACCAGGCCGTGGCGCGTTACAACCAGACGCTGGTGACGGCGTTGAAAAGTATTTCCGACCAGCTTATTCGTCGCGCCTCGATGGACAAGCAACAGGCACTTGCCGCCGAGTCGGTGGCGTCGGCACAAAAGACCTACGACATTGCGTTGATCGCCTGGCAGCGCGGGCTGACCGATTACCTGAACGTACTCAACGCACGGACCCAGTTGTTTCGCCAGCAGCAGATTCAGCAACAGGTCGAGGCTGCGCGCCTTAATGCCTATGCCGGGCTGGTGGTAGCGCTGGGTGGGGAGAGCGGCGGTTGCCATCCTTCACACACCACGGCTGATCTTGAGTGTGCGAAATGATTGCTGCCTTTGAACGCGTGACCGCTCTGCCCTGGCGTCGTGAATTTCGTAGTTGGGCGCGCAGTGACGGGGTGACCTGGGTTTACCTTTTCAAGGTATTGATCGCTGCATTTCTGACGTACTGGCTGGCTCTGCGCCTGGAGTTGCCGCAGCCGCACACGGCGATTATCACCGTGTTCATCGTCATGCAGCCGCAGAGCGGGCAGGTGTTTGCCAAAAGTTTTTACCGCCTGCTGGGTACGCTGGCCGGGTCGGCCATGATGGTGCTGCTGATGGCCCTGTTTGCGCAAAACCCGCTGCCGTTTCTCGGCAGCCTGGCGCTCTGGGTCGGTGTCTGCTCAGCAGGTGCGGCACGTTATCGCAACTTTCGCGCTTACGGCTTTGTGCTGGCGGGGTATACGGCTGCGATGGTAGGGCTGCCCGCCCTGGCGCACCCCGAAGGTTCATTCATGTCAGCGGTGTGGCGAGTGCTGGAAATCACCCTGGGGATCCTCTGTTCCACTGCGGTGAGTGCGGCAATTCTGCCGCAGAGTTCCAGTGCCGCCATGCGCAATGCTCTGTATATGCGCTTCGGCGTATTCGCTCGCTTCATGGCCGAGGGTTTGCGCGGGGAGATTGCACGCACGGCATTTGAAACCGGAAACGTGCGCTTCGTCGCCGAGGCCATCGGTCTGGAAGGGCTGCGCAGCGTCACAGTGTTCGAAGACCCGCACATGCGCCGGCGCAACGGGCGGCTCAATCGCTTGAACAGCGAGTTCATGGCCGTTACGACGCGCTTCAATGCACTGCATCAGTTGCTTGAACGGCTGCGGCTGGAACGTGCCGATACGGTGTTGAGGTACATCGGTCCCGGTCTTGAAACCCTCGCAGAACTGCTCGATGGCTTCGCCGACCGCGCGTTGACCAATGATGATGCTGCGCTGCTGGTCACGCGCCTTGAGACGTGCAGGGCGCAGTTGCCCGAGCGGGTCAGAAGCCTGCGCGCCGAGCTGGAACACACCCTGCCGAGCGACGCCGAACGACTCGATTTTCATACGGCGTTCGAGCTGCTGTACCGGCTGGTCAGCGAGCTGCATGATTACGCACTGACCCACGCATCGCTGGCCGATCACACCCATGCGCGTGAGCAGTGGAACGCTTCATTCGTGCCGCGTACCCACTGGATGACAGCCCTGGCGTCCGGAGCCCGCGCGACCTGCGTAGTCGGCCTGATGAGTGCCTATTGGGTGCTGACAGCCTGGCCCAGCGGCGCGAGCATGGTCCTGGCTTCGGCGGCGACTGTCGCGCTGTCATCGACCACCCACAACCCCAGGCGCATGTCGTTGCAGATGGCCGGCGGTACTTTGCTCGGCGCACTGCTGGGTTTTGTCGAAACCTTTTTTCTGTTCCCGCACATCGACGGCTTCCCGCTGCTGTGCCTGCTATTGGCCCCGGTGTTTGTGCTCGGCGCCTTTCTGGGTTCACGTCCGCAGTGGACGGGATACGGCCTGGGGCTGCTGATTTTTTTCAGCCTGGGCTCGGTGCCGGACAACCTGACGGTCTACAACCCTTACACCTTCATCAACGATTACCTCGCGATGGTCATCGGCATGCTGATCTGTGCCGCAGCGGGGGCGATCATCCTGCCACCCAACAGCCGCTGGATGTGGCAGCGTCTGGAGCAGGCCTTGCGCAATCAGGTGGTGTTTGCGATTGGCGCACCGCTCAAGCGTCTGGGTTCAAGCTTCGAAAGCCAGACCCGCGACCTGATGCATCAGGCGTACGGTCTGGCGATCAGCAAACCCTTGGTGCAGCGCGAGCTGTTGCGCTGGATGTTCGTGGTGCTGGAAATCGGCCACGCCATTATCGAGCTGCGCCGCGAACAGGCAATTCTGCCGATTCATCCGGCCTACGCCGAATACCAACCCTGGCGCATCGCGTTGCGCGTCATGGGACGCGCCTTGGTACGCCTGTTCATCCAGCCCGATGCGGTCAATCTGCAGCGCGGCCTGTCGGCGGTCGATCAGGCCATCAAACGGGTGCAGGAGGCCGATGAACCCTTCGCCTCGCATTTCGACACCTCGGTGCTGCGTCGGGTGAAAAGCTATCTGCACTTTATCCGCACCTCGCTGCTGGACCCGCAATCGCCGCTGGCCGCCTATGGCGTCGAACGCGCCCATTCAGGAATGGCCCATGCCGCGTGAAATAGCCTTCCACGGTCTGTACATGCCGAGCCTGACGCTGATGTTTCTGCTGGCTGTCGTTCTGGCATGGGCGCTGGATCGTCTGCTGGCTGGTTTTGACCTGTATCGGCATTTCTGGCACCCGGCCTTGCTGCGCTTGTGCGTGTTTATCTGCATCTTCGGCGCTCTGGCGCTGCCCCTTTATCGTTGACGCCTGAGTCGAGAAATATCCCCATGAAAAAGTTCTATAGCCTGCTTGCCACGTTGCTGGTGCTGGCAATCGCGCTCTGGGTTGGTCGTACGCTGTGGGTCGACTACATGGATACGCCGTGGACCCGTGATGGTCGAGTACGCGCCGATATCATCAATGTAGCCGCCGATGTGTCTGGCACCGTGGTCGATGTGCCGGTGCACGACAATCAACGGGTAAAACGCGGCGATTTGCTGATGCAGATCGACCCGGAACATTACCGGATCGCAGTCCGCCAGGCGCAGGCGTTGCTGGCTTCACGCAAGGCGACGTGGGAGATGCGCAAGCTCAACGCGAAGCGCCGTGCCGACATGGATGAACTGGTCATTTCGGCAGAAAACCGTGACGACGCGAGCAATGTCGCCACCTCGGCGCTGGCTGATTACCAGCTGGCGCAGGCGCAACTGGAAGCGGCCGAACTTAATCTGTCCCGCACGCGGGTGTTGGCGGCGGTGGACGGTTACGTCACCAATCTGAACGTCCATCGTGGCGACTATGCACGCATTGGCGAAGCGAAGATGGCCGTGGTCGATATGAACTCGTTCTGGGTCTACGGTTTTTTCGAGGAAACCAAGTTGCCGCACCTTAACGTGGGCGATCCTGCCGATATGCAGTTGATGAGTGGCGAAGTGCTAAAAGGCCATGTCGAAAGCATCGCACGCGGTATCTACGACCGCGACAACCCGCAAAGTCGCGAATTGATCGCTGACGTGAACCCGACCTTCAACTGGGTGCGTCTGGCCCAGCGCGTGCCGGTGCGCATTCATCTGGACGCAGTACCGGAAAGCGTATTGCTGGCTGCGGGAATGACCTGCACGGTGATCGTCAGGCCGATAGACGGCTGATGCTAGAGGACGCAGAGCGTCCAGAACGGCATGCGACGCGGAGCGTCGCACGATAAGTGCGATGATCGCTTCCTACGCTCCAGCATTGGGATTGACGAATAGGAGCGTCGCACGATAGGCAGGTGATCGTTCCGCACGCTCCAGTGAACTGCCCCCCAAAAGTTGGACGGTTT